>JBMOPI010000295.1:0-25373 GCA_049324975.1 Bacillota bacterium | reverse complement strand
CATACACGACCCGGAATTTCAGAAGATTTTGCAGATCTTCAGGCGCCTCGGGAAAGAAACGGGGCTTCGGTTATGTGCCTGCCTGGGGGTCATCGGCGGGGTGGAAGCCCAGGCTCTAAAGGAAGCGGGTGTGAGCAGGTATAATCATAATCTGGAAACCGCGGAAAGCTTTTTTTCACAGATCGTTACCACCCATACTTATCAGGACAGGGAAACAACCGTAAAAGCAGTAAAAAGGGCCGGTATGGAAGTTTGCTGCGGCGGCATTATCGGGATGGGTGAAACCTTCAGCCAGCGGGTGGAATTTGCCTTTGCCCTGAAAAGGCTGGGGGTTGATACTGTGCCGGTGAATGTGTTAAACCCTATTCCCGGTACCCCTTTGGAAGGGACTGAGCCCCTCACCCCGTTGGAAATTATCAAAAGCATGGCTATGTTCAGGTTAGTTATGCCGGACCGGATTATCAGGTTCGCTGGAGGGCGGGAAGTCAATCTCAGGAGCCTTCAGGCTCTGGGGTTGGTAGCAGGTATAAATGGTATGCTGGTAGGTAATTACCTGACCACCAGGGGTCAGGGGTTGGAAGCTGACCTGGCTATGCTTGGGGACCTGGGGCTTAAGTATTGAACGCTTACGCAAATCAAGGGGTGGCCGTTTTGGGTGATGGCTTGGATTTTCTGGAGGAAGAGCTCCGGGTAATTAAACAAAAGGGACTTTTCCGTGAATTCAAAACCATCAGCACCCATCCGGGAGAGTGGGTGGTTACGGGTGGAAACAGGCTGCTGAACCTCTGCTCCAACAATTATTTGGGCTTGGCCGGCGATCCCAGGGTTAAGCAGGCAGCCGCCGCGGCTTTGGAAGCATACGGCTTTGGAGCCACGGCATCGAGGCTGGTAGTGGGTAACTATGAGCTTTATGACCGGCTGGAAAAAGAAATTGCCGACTTTAAAGGAACGGAAGCGGCCCTGGTCTTTAACAGCGGTTACATGGCCAACCTGGGGGTGATTTCCACCCTGGTCGGCAGGGGAGATATGGTCGTAAGCGACAGGCTCAATCATGCCAGTATTATTGACGGCATTATTTTGAGCGGCGCTGAGCACCGGAGATACAAGCACAGGGAAGTGGATTACCTGGAAAAAATCCTGAAAAATTCCGGCGGCTACCGCCGGAAACTGATTGTCACCGATACCGTTTTCAGCATGGACGGAGACCTGGCGCCTTTAAAAGAAATTGTGGAACTTAAGGAGAAATACGGGGCTGTATTGATGATAGATGAGGCCCACGGAGGCGGCGTTTTCGGCGCTTCCGGCAAGGGCCTGGCCGAAGCGGCCGGGGTTTCCGGGGCCGTGGATATTAACATGGGCACCTTCAGCAAGGCCTTCGGCGGGGCCGGGGCTTATGTGGCCGGGAGCAAAGCTCTGATTGAATATTTGCGTAATAAATGCAGGAGTTTGATTTATACTACAGGTTTGCCTCCTACGGTCATCGGAGGCCTTTTGGAAGCCTTAAGGATTGTCCGGGAGGAACCATGGCGGCGGGAAAAACTGCTGGCTAAAGCGGCAGGCATTAGGAAGGCCCTGCAACAAAAAGGTTTTGATACTTTGGCCAGTGAAAGCCAGATCATACCCATTGTAATCGGGTCAGCCCGGTTGGCCCTTGAATTCAGCCGGCGGCTCTTGTTGGAAAACCTGCTGGTAACCGCCATCAGGCCTCCCACTGTGCCTGTTAATACTGCCAGGCTGCGGGTTGCAATTATGGCCACCCACAGGGATGAGGACCTGGCCATGGCCCTGAAAAAGGTGGCGGAGACAGGCCGGAAGCTGGGGGTTGTTTAAAAGGGGAGTAGTTATGAACGGAAAAGCTGACTTGGTTTTTTTGCATGGCTGGGCTATGGGGCCGGAGGTTTGGGTTTGCCAGGAAAAATATTTTTCCCGGAACCGGGTGATTAAGGTCAACTATCATAAAGGCGTGTATGATGCCCTGGTTGGAAATGACATATCTCCGTATGCAGCGGCGGCATTGGAGGTTATAAACAGGGAAACGGATGGTCCGGTGATTTTATTCGGCTGGTCTTTGGGCGCGATGGTTGCCCTGGAACTGGCCGCCCTGATGCAGCGTAAAATTGCCGGGCTGGTGCTTGCGGGAGGAACCGCCAGGTTCACCCGGACTGCCGGTTATGACGGCGGGCTGCCGGGGGTATTGGTGGAAAGGATGAAAAAGAGGCTGACCCAAAATCCCGGCCGGACTTTGGAGGGGTTTTATTGCCAAATGTTTGCTCCCGGGGAGCAAGAGGAAGGGATTTATAAGCAGTTACAACTGGAGATGCTTTCCCGTGGGCCGGCCTGGTCTGGGGAAGAGTTGGCGGCGGGCCTCGATTTTCTGATGAACCGGGATTTACGGAGGTATCTCAATAATATAGAGACGCCCTGCCTGATTATTCACGGGGAGAGGGATGAGATATGTCCCAGTGCCGCAGGACGTTACCTGCATGAAAACTTGAAGGGTTCCCGGTTTCAGTTAATGCCGGGGTGCGGCCACATGCCCTTTTTCAGCAGGCCGGTGATTTTTAACGAAAGGCTGAGAAGGTGGATGGATACTCTTGATTGACAAAGCGCAGGTCAGGAAAAATTTCGGGCGGGGCGCCGTTACTTACGACTGTTACGCCGGGGTTCAAAAAAGAATGGCGCGGGGACTTTTAGACAGGATAAAATCCTCAGGAAAGGATTTTAGGGATATATTGGAAATAGGCTGCGGAACAGGTTTTCTGACAGAACTTCTGGTGAGGGGTTTCCCCGGGGCCCATATCCTGGCGGTGGATATATCCCCCCAAATGATTGAGGCGGCCAGAGGAAAATTTGCTTCCTGCCCAAACGTATCCTACCTTGTAGCCGACGGCGAAAATTTACATATCGGCGGATCTTTTGATTTGATCGTTTCCAGTGCAGTCTTTCAGTGGTTCAACTCCTACCTCCGGCCATTTAGCGTCTATTATCAACTCCTTAGAGAGAATGGGTGGTTCATTTTTAATACCCTTGGGGAGAAAACATTTAATGAACTTGCCCGGACCCTTGCATTGTTAGGTTTGGCATCTCCGCGGGCGGCATTTATAAATGTTGAAGAATTAGGGAGAGTTTTGGCAGGCTGCGGATTTGCGGAGTGGTCGATTGAGGAGCGGATGCTCAAGGACTACTATTTGTCAGCCCGGGAACTGTTGGCGGGGATAAAAAGAATCGGCGCCCAGACCCATTGCTTCAGCGCGGCCGGTACATACCTTAAAACAGATGAAATTTTTAAACTGATAAATTTATATGATGGGATGTATCGCCAGGATGACCGGGTTTATACATCTTACCAGGTTTTATATGGTTCTGCCCGGAAGGGACGGGGAACTTTTTGAAAAACCATTTTAGCCGTCTGTTGACGGCTTTATAATTAATCGGTTTCTTCTGCAGGTATTTTGTCCCGGGTTGGTGAAAATAATAGGGAGACGGATTTTAAGGAGGAAACTATGAGTTCGCGGGGCAAATTTATGATTATCGACGGCAACAGCCTGATCCACCGGGCTTTTTATGCTATCCGGCCGCTGGCTACCAGCGCGGGGGAGCCGACTAATGCCGTTTACGGTTTTATCAACATGCTGTTTAAAATCCTGGCCGATGAAGAGCCGGCCTGTATTGCCGTGGCTTTTGACAAGGGCAGGATCACCTTCCGCAACGACCATTTCGAAGCATACAAAGCCCACCGGAAGGCGACCCCGGAAGACTTAAGGCCCCAGTTCGACACGGTTAGGGAAGTCCTGCGGGCGATGAATATACCTCTCTATGAGTGTGATGGGTTTGAGGCTGATGACCTGATCGGGACGGTTACGGCCAGGGCTGAGGAAGCCGGGTATGAGAGCCTCATTGTTACCGGGGACCGGGACGCCCTGCAGCTGATATCGGACCGGACCAGGGTAATGATTACCCGGAAGGGCATTTCGGAAATGGATGTTTTTGACCCGGCGGCCTTAAAGGAGAAATATGGCCTTGAGCCGCAGCAGGTAATTGACCTCAAAGGGCTGATGGGAGATGCCTCCGACAACATTCCGGGCGTACCCGGCATCGGGGAAAAAACAGCCCGGAAACTGGTCATGGAATTTGGCAGTATAGAAAACCTGCTGGCGAACATGGAAAAGCTGGCGCCGAAGCTCCGGCAGAAACTGGAGGAGAACCGGGACCTGGCGCTGCTGAGCAAAAAGCTGGCTACCATTATCCGGGACGTGCCCTGCGAAATCGATCTTGCCGCCTGCCACCGGACCGAACCGGATTACGGGGCTCTCCTGGCCTTGTTCCGCCGGCTGGAATTCCGGGGCCTGGCCAAGAGTATCACGGACCGGATGCAGAAACAGCCGCGGCCTGCCGATACCGGTGAACCTGCTGCGGAGAGCAGTTGCCTGCGGGTGGATGAGGAGAAATTTTTCGCCGGGCTGGCTGAGGTCACCGCCCTGGCTTACGACTTATCAGTGCCGGACCCGATGCGGGCTGATGTGGCCGGGATGGCCATAAGCCGCGAGGCCGGGGAGGCGCTGTTCCTGGCGCCGGGGGAAAGGGCGGCCGGGGATGATAAAGATGCCGACGGGGGCGGCGTTTACGAAAAACTGCACCGGGCCTTGTCGGCCATTGCCACCCATGATGGGAAAAAGCTGCTTGTTGCCCTGGCCAGGCAAGGATTACCCCCGCGTCCCATCGGCTTCGATACCATGGTGGCCGCTTACCTGCTGAACCCGGCTGGACAAAACCAGGACATTGCGGATTTATGCGCCAGGTACCTGGACGAGACCCTGCTGCCGGGGGACGATTACCGGTATACCTGCATCCGGGCGGAGCGCACCCTGCGTTTGTTTCAGGCGCTGGCGCCCCAGCTGCGGGAAAAGGGCATGGATGAACTTTATTACCGGGTGGAGCTACCGCTGGTCCACGTACTGGCCGACATGGAGGCCGCCGGGGTGAAAGTCGACCGGGACCGGCTGCGGCAGATGGGAGAAGAGCTGGGTCAGAAAATTGACGGACTGACCCGGGAAATTTTTGACCTGGCCGGTGAAGAATTCAATATTAATTCCACCAAACAGCTGGCTGTCATCCTTTTTGATAAATTACAGCTGCCTGTAATCAAAAAAACCAAGACCGGTTATTCGACAGATGTCGAAGTGCTGGAAACCCTGGCCGCGGAGCACGAAATCGTGGCCAAAATCTTGGAATACCGGCAGTATGTCAAGCTGAAGTCAACCTATGTGGACGGTCTCACCAACCTGATCAATCCGGTAACCGGGAAGCTTCACACTACCTTTAATCAGGCCATTACCGCCACCGGGCGGCTCAGCAGCACGGAACCGAACCTGCAGAACATCCCCATCCGCCTGGAGGAAGGCCGGAAGATCAGACAGGTGTTCATTCCGTCGGAACCGGATCATTTTATTGTCAGTGCCGATTATTCACAGATCGAACTCAGGGTGCTGGCCCATATTTCCCGGGATGAGAAGTTTATCGAGGCCTTTAGGAATAACGAAGACATCCATACCCGTACCGCTGCGGAGGTATTCGGGGTGCCTGTGGAAGAAGTTACCAGGGAGATGCGTAGCCGGGCCAAGGCCGTAAATTTCGGCATTGTTTACGGCATCAGTGACTTCGGGCTGGCCAGGAATATCAAGGTTTCCCGGAAAGAGGCAAAACAGTATATTGAAAACTATTTCACCAGATACGCCGGGGTGAGGCAGTACATGACCCAAATAGTAGAGCAGGCCCGGGAACAGGGCTATGTAACTACAGTCCTTAACCGGCGCCGGTACCTGCCTGATTTATACAGTAAAAATTTCGCCGTCCGCAGTTTCGGGGAACGGACGGCCATGAACACGCCTATCCAGGGCAGCGCCGCGGATATCATCAAGCTGGCGATGATCAGGGTTTATGATTGCCTCAAAGAGCAAAATTTAAAGACCAAAATGATTCTGCAGGTGCATGACGAACTGATTTTCGAGGTCCCCGGGGAAGAGATGCCGGCAGCGGTAAAAATTATTCGGGACTGCATGGAAAACGCCATCAGCCTCAGTGTCCCGCTGACGGTAGATATCAAGAAGGGCCGGGACTGGTACGACATGGAATATATTAACGTTTAAAATTGCCCCCGGGTTTTGTTATAATGAACCTGACACAGCCTGTACCAAGGAATTATTACAAATTAACGTGGGAGTGATACGGATGCCGGAGTTGCCCGAAGTGGAAA
Organism: Bacillota bacterium; assembly: GCA_049324975.1. Lineage (GTDB taxonomy): Bacteria > Bacillota > Thermincolia > Thermincolales > CAZWUW01 > JBMOPI01. The sequence goes on along the minus strand of JBMOPI010000295.1, from coordinate 19,120 downwards.
CAGTGAAACGGACCCTGGAAGAGAAAATTGTCGGCTGTAAATTTACGGGTCTTAAGGTTTTTATGCCCAAAGTGGTCAAGGCCGGCGAGGTAGATGACGTGGCCGGGGCTATTGCCGGCAAAAGGGTGGTCCGTATGGGCCGCCGGGGCAAGTACCTCCTGGTTTACCTGGAGAATAACCTGGTTTTGGTGGTGCATCTGCGGATGACCGGTCAGCTGGTACATTCCGCACCTGACCAGGAACTGCCCAAGCATACCCATGTGGTGTTTAACCTGGACAATGGCCAGCAGCTGCGGTTCGTTGACCAGCGCCAGTTCGGACGGATTTACCTCGTCCCGGCCAATGCGCTGGACGTTCTCAGCGGGCTTAGAAATATGGGGCTGGAACCCTTTGACCCGGATTTCACCAAGGAATATTTTAAAAAAGAACTCCGCAACCGGCGGACCAAAATCAAACCCCTTCTGCTGGACCAGAGCTTTGTGGCCGGCATTGGCAACATTTACGCCGACGAGGCCCTGCACCGGGCGCTGGTCCACCCGGAGCGGCCCGCTTACACGTTAAATCCGCGGGAAGCGGCCAAGCTTTACCAGGCCATTAAAGATGTGCTGGAGGAAGGTATCGCCAACCGCGGCACTTCCATCAAGGATTACGTTGACGGGGAAGGCCGGTCCGGCGAGAACCAGCATCAACTCCGGGTGTACGGCCGGGAGGGCCAACCCTGTCTGAAGTGTAAAAAGCCCATCCACAGGATCAAGGTCGGCGGGCGCAGTTCATATTTCTGCGCCAGGTGCCAGAAAATCTGATGACATGCACACAACTGCCCCCCTTTCCCATATAGTGAAATGAGCGCTATCGGGAGGGAGGGGCAGTTGTGTTATTTCTCTCGGTTTTGGCCTTTGCAGTGGCTTTAAGCCTGGACGGATTCGGGGTCGGGGTATCTTACGGCATCAGGAAAATAAAGATTCCGCTGGCTTCCCTTGTGGTAATCAGTCTTACCTCGTCTGCTGCTATAGGTATTTCCATGCTGTCGGGCCACCTGGTGGCCAGGTACATTTCGCCGGAGGCGGCGGAAATCATCGGGGCCGTGATAATCATCTCTGTAGGGTTATGGGTTTTATACCACGCCTGGCGGGACCGCCGGGAGGGGGGAGGGGCCGGACCCCTGCCAGAAATGGAGTTGTTGCCGGAAACAGAGCAGTTGCCGGAAGGTGAAAGACAGGTACTGAAAATCCGGCTAAAGCCTCTTGGGCTTGTAATTCAGATATTGAGAGAACCGGCGCATGCGGACCTGGATAAATCGGGGGCTATCAGCGTCTTCGAAGCCATGCTGTTGGGCCTGGCCCTGGCCATGGACGCCCTGGGGGCAGGTTTTGGCGCGGCTATGACTGGTTTTGAACCGGTATTGACAGTGCCTGTTGTCGGCCTGACCAAGTTTATCATGGTCGGGCTGGGTGATATGCTGGGACGGCGTTATGCCGCCAACTGGCTGGGCGACAGGGCGGCGGCTATCCCCGGCTGGGTTCTGATTGGACTCGGGCTTTTGCGGGTATTTAGGCTATAAAATAATAGCAACATTATTTTTAGGCGAAGCCGGGTGTATAACCCGGCTTTCTAATTGCATACTTTTATCCCCCGGCACATAAATAGTGTACAAAATGCGCAAAAAATTGTAATATTAGTAAAAGGCAAAACATAGCAGTTAAAGGAGCCAGATCATGTTTGTCATCGGTCTGACCGGCAATATTGCCAGCGGCAAAAGTACGGTTTCGGAAATTCTGCAGTCCCTTGGGGCAGCCATTATTGATGCTGATAAAGTGGCCCGGGAAATCGTGGAACCGGGTACCCCCGGCCTGGATAAAATAGCCGCCTGTTTCGGCCGGGAGGTCTTGCGTCCGGACGGCACCCTGGACAGGGAAAAGCTCGGCCGGCGGGTATTCAATGACCCGGCGGAGCTTGACCGGCTAAACACTATCACTCATCCTTTAATACTTGAAAATATCCGCGCAAAACTGGATAAACTGGAGAGGTCGGGGGATATTAAGGCGGCGGTAATTGACGCGCCTTTACTGATTGAAACAGGGCTCCATCAGACTGTCGATGAACTGTGGGTAGTGACAGTCGACCCCGCTATCCAGATTAAACGGGTCACGGAACGGGACAATTTATCCCGGGAAGAAGCGGCGGCAAGGATTGCGTCCCAAATGCCCCAGGAGGAAAAAGCCCGGCTGGCTGATGTGGTGATTGACAACAGCGGAACTCCCGGAGAATTGCGGGCGGCGGTGGAAAACCTCTGGCGCCGGCGGTTTGGCAGCTAACAGGAGTGGTTTTATTTGTACATAAATTTTCATCGGCTGAAGAAAAGGCTCAAATGGCTGCTGCCTTTGGTTATAATCCTGCTGGTGCTTACCAGCAATTGGTTCTGGCGTTTGTTTTACCCTTTTCCTTATCAGGATATAGTTATGCGGGAGGCCCGTGTCAACGGCATGGACCCTTACCTTGTGGCTGCTTTGATCCATGCTGAGAGCAGGTTTTCGGCCGGAGCGGAGTCAGGCAGCGGCGCCAGGGGGATTATGCAGATTATGCCGGAGACCGGGAAATGGGCGGCAGAGCAAATGGGTCTGAGTGGATTCAATGAGGGTATGCTATTTGACCCGGAGACCAATATAAAGATAGGATGCTGGTACCTGGCCGATTTAGACCGGGAATTTGACGGCAGCCGGTATATTGTGCTGGCCGCGTATAATGCCGGCCGGGGGAATGTAAAGCAGTGGCTCACGCGGAAGGTATGGGACGGCAGGCTTGAAACCATCAGGCAGGTGCCTTTTCCGGAAACCAGGAACTATGTGGTCACGGTAACCAACAGCTACAGGAGATATAAAGACTTATACGGTAAAGACTCTTAGCCCTACTAAAATTTAGATATACAGGGTGTTTTTGCAGGAAAAAGCTTAAACCTGTCGAATTTTTCCCTTTAAGATGCTTCCAGTTTTATTGTGTTTTGTGACCGGATTAAATAAACGGAGGCGGTCAAATGAAAGGGAAAATTCGCTCAGGTTTCTTTTTTACCCTTTTGGCAGTTTCGTTTTTACTGCTGACGGGCTGCAGCGCTGAATCAGGATTGCAGCGTGAGGTGGCAGGGGCTGACGGGCCCAGGCCGGGCGGGGTTTTTCGCTTTGGTATGACTGTGGAGGCCCAGTCCCTTGACCCGGCGCATTTTTATGAGGCTTCAGGCATTGAAATCGGCAAGGAAATATACGACGGGCTCATAGCCTATGACCGGGACATGCAGCTTGTTCCGGCCCACGCCGAAGGGTGGGAGAACCGGGATAACATGACTTATGTTTTTCATTTGAAAAAAGGCACTAAGTTTCATAATGGCCGTGAGGTAACGGCGGCGGATTTCAAATATTCTCTGGAGAGGCTGCTCGACCCTAAAACCAAATCAGAGATCAGCGGTATGCTGCTGCCGGTCCAGGGGGCCGGGGCGAGACTGGCCGGCAAGACACAGGAAGTCAGCGGTATTAAGGTAAAAGACCCTTATACCCTCGAAATTAAACTGGAAAAGCCCTTTGCCGGATTTCTTTATGTGCTGGCCCACCCGGGTGCTTCGGTGGTAGAGCGGCAGAGCGTGGAAGCGGCCGGCAAGGATTTTGGCACCCCGGCGGCTTCACCGGAAACGGTTGTTGGTTCCGGACCCTTCAAATTCAAAAGCTGGCAGCCGGCCATGGAGATTTCCCTTGTCCGGAACGACGCTTATTACGGTAACAAGCCATACCTGGACGAGGTAGAATATAAATTTTTCAAGGAAGAAAGCACGGTATTGAATGAGTACCGGGCAGGCAGCCTGGATTTTGTGGACCGGCTGCCGCCGGGGCTGGTGAAGCATACGGTCAGCCGGTATCCCGGCCTGACCAGGCGGACAGAACAACTCAGTCAGTATTTTTATGCTTTTAATATGGATAAGCCGCCTTTTAAAGATAATCTTAAATTGAGACAGGCCATATCCACGGCTGTCGACCGGAACGCCATCGCCACCATGCTGGAGAGGGAAGCTGTACCGGCCACCGGTGTTGTGCCGCGCGGTATTTCCGCGGCAGCGGGTGCCGGCCTGGGCGGGGACCGCCGGAAGGCCGCACAACTGCTTGCCGAAGCCGGATATCCGGGCGGGCAGGGCCTGGGTGAAATTGAACTGAAGTATAACATTTCGGAGGTTAACCAGAAGGTTGCCGAAATCGTCCAGGAGCAGCTACGGGCCGCAGGCATCAGCCTTAAGCTGGTGGGCATGGAGCCGGGGGCTTTTATCAACGACCTGGTCAAAGGCAACACCCAGATGTTCCGTTTCGGGTGGGGGGCCGACTATCCTGACCCTGACAGTTTCCTTTATCCCCTTTATCACTCGGGGCAGATAGGAAACAACAACCTGAGTTTTTACAGCAACCAGGCTGTGGACGACCTGTTAGACAAGGCCCGGGGTGAGCAGGACGCCGGAAAGCGCCTGGAACTTTACCGGCTGGCGGAAGCAAAAATCCTTGCCGACATGCCGGCGGTATACCTTTACAGCGGGGTGGAAACTGATCTGCTGAGCCGGCGGGTGCGCGGCATGGCGGTTAATAAACTGGATTTAAAACCCATGGACCGGGTTTGGCTGGCGGAATAACGGAGGCGTTCCATGCTGAGATTCATGCTGAGAAGACTGGGCATTTCGTTTGTGGTGGTGCTGGGCATAACGCTCCTGGTTTTTCTGGTCATGAACGTTATCCCCGGCGACCCGGTGCGGCTCCTGATGGGCCGGTATATGGAGCAGACAGCTTATACTGCCATCCGTGCTGAGCTTGGCCTGGACCAGCCCTGGTGGCAGAGGTACTTGCTTTTTCTCCGGCAGTTGGCGGCCCTCGACCTTGGCAGGTCCTTTGTCCAGCACCGGGAAGTAACGTCCGTAATCAGGGACGCTTTCCCGATAACCTTGCGCCTTGGCGTTACCGGTATTGCCATGGCCCTGTTGATAGGGATTCCTGCCGGGGTACTGGCGGCGGTCAGGAAAAACACCCTGGTTGACCGGGGCGTTAACTTGTTTTCTTATCTTGGCATATCGGCGCCGGCTTTTTTACTGGGCTTGCTTTTGCAGATGTTTTTTGCCCTAACCCTTGGTATCCTGCCTGTTTCTGGCATCGGTGACGGGGGATGGGTTTATTATTTTTTGCCCGGCCTGGCCGTGGCCCTGCCGTGTGCCGCCGTGTATGCCAGGATGATGCGGGCATCGATGCTTGAGGTGCTGCAGCAGAATTATATGGTGGCCGCGACCGGTTACGGCCTGCCGCAGCGCCGGGTCATCTGGCGTCATGGTTTTAAAAATGCCGTGCTGCCCCTGGTCACCCAGGGCGGCATGGATTTCGCCGGTTTACTGGGCGGCGCGGTAATCACCGAATCGGTCTTCAACCTACCGGGCTTGGGCAGGGTAATCCTTACCGCGGTGCTGCAGCGGGACTATCCGGTGGTCCAGGGTGGAGTACTGGTGCTGGCAGCGGCTTTTGTAACCGTTAATCTGCTGGTTGACCTGTTCTACGCCTGGCTTGATCCCCGAATCCGATACTGATAAGGGGTGACTTATGATGCGCCTGACCGGTTTAACCATTATTGCTGTTCTTATTTTAGCGGCCCTGGCAGCGCCGCTTTTGACCGGCCATGACCCGCTGGCCCAGGACCTCAGGGCGGCGCTTCAGCCGCCCGGCGCCGGGCACTGGCTGGGTACTGACCTCCTGGGACGCGATAATTTCGCCCGGCTGCTTTACGGCACCCGGACCTCGCTGTTTGTCGCCACGGCGGCAGTGACGGTGTCGGCGTTGATCGGCGTGAGCCTTGGTACACTGGCGGGGTTCCACAGGGGTTGGCTGGACGGCTTGGTAATGCGGGTGGGGGATATTTTTCTGTCCTTCCCGGCCATCGTTTTTGCCCTCTTGATGACCACTGTGCTGGGGCCTGGCATCCTTAACCTGCTGATTTCCCTGGGTCTCATCGGTTGGGCAGGTTTTGCCCGGGTCAGCCGGGGGATGGTGCTGACCGTTAAAGAAGAGATGTACGTGGAGACTGCCAGGAGCGCCGGAGCGGGTAGTTGGCGGCTGATTTTACGTCATATCCTGCCTAATTGCTTGCCGCAGTTAGGTGTTTACGGCGCTATGGGCATCGGTACGATGATTATGGCAGAGGCGGGACTCAGTTTTCTCGGGGTAGGGGTCCAACCGCCGACCCCCAGTTGGGGGCTGATGATTTATGAGGCGAAAAACTACCTGGTAAACGCCCCCTGGCTGGCCTATTTCCCCGGTGCGGCGATTGTGGTTACCGTGCTTGGCTTTAACCTGCTGGGGGAAGGCCTGAGGGAGCACCTGGACCCCCGCGCCAAAGGGATGAAATAATGTCACTGACGGAACCTGTTTTAGAAGTAAAAAATCTTAAAACCTGTCTGCCGTATCATGACCGGCAGGTCCCGGTGGTAAATGATGTCAGTTTCCGGGTTGAACCGGGGGAAACCCTCGGCATCTTCGGCGAATCAGGCTGCGGGAAAAGCCTGGTGGCCCTGTCTGTAATGGGACTGGTGCCGCCGTCCGGAGAAGTAACGGGGGATGTTGTTGTCCGGGGACAAAACCTGGCTGCCCATCCGGAGTTATACAACAGCCTGCGTGGAAAGAGTATGAGCATGATCTTTCAGGAACCCCGGGCCATGGTTAACCCCCTGCTCACGGTAGGCCGGCACTTTTCGGAAATCCTTGGCTGGCATTTTAAGCTGCCGCGGGCCGAAGCCCTGACGAGGGCCGGGGAACTGCTGGGTGAAGTCGGCCTGAACAGGGATGTCCTGGGGCTTTATCCCCACGAGCTGAGCGGGGGCATCCTGCAGCGGGTGTTAATCGCCCTGGCCCTAAGCTGTGAGCCGGCACTGGTCATTGCCGATGAACCGGCCACGGCGCTGGATATGACGGTACAGGCCCAGGTGATGGCCTGTTTCCGGCGGCTTCAGCAAAAGAACAGCCGGGCGGTAATCCTGATTACCCATGACCTTGGCGTAATTCACGGGAACTGTGACCGGGTGCTGGTCATGTATGCGGGCAGGGTAATTGAAGCAGGCCCGGTAAAAGAGGTGTTTGAACGGCCGGCCCATCCTTATACAGGGGCCTTGCTGGGCATTTACCGGGCCCTGGCGGCCGGGCCTTCAGCCGGCGGGCTGCACCCTATCCCGGGCCAGATGCCGGAATTCGGTGAAGTTATCACAGGCTGTCCCTTTGCTCCCCGGTGCATGTTAAAAACCGCCGGGTGCAAAGAGTCATGTCCGTCGGAGACTATAATCGGACCAGGCCATACAGCAGCCTGCCACAGGGCGGGTCAGTGACAGGCGGGATAGAAATAACGGGGAGATATTGGTGACATGGCGGGAGATATTCTGCAAGTCAGGCAGTTGGTCAAATATTTTCGCTCCGGCGGGTTTTTTCACAGCCGGAAAACACCTTTAACCAGGGCCGTGGACGGGATAGATTTTACGGTTGCCCGGGGCGAGGCATTCGGGCTGGTGGGGGAAAGCGGCTGCGGGAAAACTACCACCGGCAGGATCCTGCTGGGCCTGTTAAAACCCACGGCAGGGGAAGTGCTGTTAGACGGCCGGGATATCACGATGCTGCGCGGGCGCCGCAAACGGGAGATATACCGGGATATTCAGGGGGTTTTTCAGGACCCGTTGAGTTCCATGAACCCCCGGATGACTATAGGGGAAATTGTCACTGAACCTTTGGCAATCCAGGGGCAGCTGCCGGAGGCTCTTGGACGCCGCCGGACGCAGGAGCTGCGGCTGCCGGCCAGGGAACTCCTGGCCCGGGTCGGGCTGCCGGAATCCGCGGCCGGCCGTTACCCGCACCAGTGTTCCGGCGGTCAGCGGCAGCGGGCGGCGCTGGCCCGGGCGCTGGCGGCCAACCCGGGGTTTATTGTGCTGGATGAACCATTATCGGCGCTGGATATATCCTGCCAGGCCCAGATGATCAACCTGCTGCAGGACTGCCAGAAGGTTTACGGCCTGGGTTACCTGCTGATTTCCCACGATCTGCTGGCGGTGCGGTATCTCTGTAACCGGGTAGCCGTGATGTACCGGGGCAAAATTCTGGAAACCGGGGCGGCGGAAAAGGTCTTTGCTGAACCTGCGCATCCGTATACCTGTATTCTCCTGGCGGCTGTCCCCACTATTGGGGATAAAGTAAAAAACCCGCCGGCGGCGGGTATAGGAGAATGTCGGGGGTTTGATATGGCGGCCGCGGCAGCAGAATTTACCGGAGCGGTGAATCTTACGGGAGCGGCGAACGCCCGGGGCTGTCGGTTTCGCGCCCGCTGCCCGGAGGCGGCAGCAGTATGCGCCGAAACGGAACCGGCGCTGAAGGAAACTGCTCCCGGCCATGCGGTGGCCTGCCATATGAGATAAGGAGAAAAATATGAACAACAAATTATGCGAAAGATGCAGCCGTAACTGCAAACAAACCGGGTCCGTTACAGTGGTGGAATGCCGTCATTTCCGGCCGGAGCCGGTACAGCTGGAGTTTAAGTTCAAGCGGCCCGGCGGTGGAAAAGATGCCTTAAAAAAGGCCGTTGATAAAAGCAAATAAAGCGGCCATCAGCTGACAGTATCCAGCCCGATGTCGTGCTCGCGGCAGATGCCGCCTAAATAGGATTTATATATACAGGGGTAATCAAAATTAGCGTCAATTATAGCATATAAAATTCACCGCCGGGGGCACAATATGCTCAAAAAGGTGGTGATATTTTTGGCCAGTCAAAAAGTCAAATGTGTTGTCAACAGTTGCAACCACTGGATACCGGGAGACCTCTGCTCGGCAGAAAACATTGATATCTTAAACCAGCAGGACCTTGACGCCGGGGTCCCGGGTGATACAGAATGTAAAACCTTTTCCAAAAGAGGGGTCCGCTCCATGATTGCTTCCATGGACAATGTCAACTGGTCCGGGATGGCTGAGGAGCCCTTCAAGGAAGGCCGGCAGATCACCCCGTCGGTAACCTGCACCGTCGACTCCTGTGTTTACTGGGACGAAGGGGACAGGTGCGGGGCCGACGCCATTGAGGTAACCGGCCGGGATGCCAGTGAGTGCGAAGAGACCAACTGCGAGACTTTTGAAAACAGGGAAGGTTAGAGAACAAAAGGTCGACGGCTTCATGCCACCGACCTTGGTTTTTTTAATCCGCCAGCAGTTTCTCCAGCAACTCTTTTGTTATTTCTTCTTCCGAATAAACCGGGATGTTGTGTTTTCTTAACAGAGCGGTGGTTACCCCCTGGCCGGGTTTGGTAATGTGCTGAAAAGTGCCGTCATAAATCAGACTGCTGCCGCAGGAAGGGCTCCGTTCCTTGAGGATAGCCGCCGTTACCGGAAAGGCGCGGGCGATTTTCAGGATTTCTCCGGCCCCTTTGATAAACTCAGCGGTGACGTCCCGGCCATCTTCCCCACAGGCCTTTTTATTGCCCCAAATAACATCTTCCCCGGAGCCGCCGGTGATTTCTACTGGTGACCTGGGGGTGGGCAGCCCGCCTAGTTGTTCCGGGCAGACCGGGATGTATTTACCTAAGCGGGTATAATCCATTAACAGGGTGTTGGCGTTGGTACCGCCGTCGTATTTGGCGTGTAAATCTAATAAGCAGCAACTGACCAGAATCATTTTTGTCGCCTCCGTATATAAAAGTAATTCTATAACAGACGGATAGCTCCTGCCGGGACACTCAATATTTACAGCGGATTTTCCGTAAGCTCCTCTGCTTCCACGTACATGACAATTTTTTCTGAAACCAGGGTCCCCTTGACGGTCAGGCGGTACTTATGGTCAAAGGTTTCGATAAACCTCCGGTCTACAATATTTGTGATTAACATTGGATCAAGGGTATGGACTTCCTGACCACGCAAATTTTTCAGTAGTTTTTTAACAGCGGTTTCGATTTCAAGTTCAGCCCTGTCAAGGTGGCGGCCGGCCACCAGGTTTAGACCGGAGGCGCCCACCAGTGCTCCAAGCAAGAACCCTGCCAGCACTGCTCTTACTCTGACGATAATCATAGCTTTTTTTCCGCCAGTGCCAGTACCACCACATAACCCAGGTGGGCGCCGGCAAAAGCGCTGAAAATAAAACACAGCTGTTTGACCACCGTTAAAAGCCTTCCTTCGAGCAGACCTGATTCAAGGGTTTGCAGGGAGGTAAAAGCTCCGCCTATAGCAGCCACGGCGGCCCATATTTTTAAGTCCCGGGCCAGTTCCACCATCGTCCTGAGAGCCGTGACCGGTAAGCGCCGCCGATATTGAGCCAATCAAAGTACCGCCGATAATCATTCCCAGCGCCGTAAAAAACATGTTCAAAAGCTTTGCTGCAAACCTTTCCACTGTATCACCCCTTTGTTCCCTTACAAAAAATATATGTATGACATTACCGGGGTTATGTCTGCCCTTTAACTTGTTGAAACCAGTCCTTCCGGGTATAATTGGGAAGAGGGGTTGATATCATGGAGCCGGTGGTAAAAGCCAGGGGGCTGACCAAGTTTTTTGACCGCCTGGAAGCGGTGAAAGGTATAGATTTCGACGTCTGCCGCGGGGAGTGCTTCGGGCTGCTGGGTCCGAACGGGGCAGGGAAGACTACAACAGTTAAAATGATTTACGGCTTTTCCCCGGTTTCCGCCGGGACTTTGGAAGTCCTCGGGCTGGACATAACCCAAAAGGCCCGGGAAATCAAAAGCCGGCTGGGGGTGGTGGCCCAGGACGATAACCTGGATCCGCAGCTGACTGTGCTGGAGAACCTGGTGGTTTATGCCGGGTATTTTCATATAGCTAAACAGGAAGCAATACGCAGGGCGCAGGAAATGCTTGACTTCATGGAACTGGGGGAAAAGGCCGGGGTTAAGGTGGAGCATCTTTCCGGCGGCATGAAGAGGCGGCTGGCCATTGCCCGCGCCCTGATCAACCAGCCGGAAATGCTGATCCTGGATGAACCTACCACCGGTCTTGACCCGCAGGCCCGCCACCTGGTCTGGCAGCGGTTAAGAAGGCTGAAGGAACAGGGGGCGACTTTACTGCTGACCACCCATTACCTGGAGGAAGCCAGCCAGCTCTGTGACCGGCTGGTCATTATCCACCGGGGAAAGATCCTGGAGCAGGGTGATCCGCCTTCCCTGATTACCCGCCACGTGGGCCGGGAGGTATTGGAACTTACCCCGGCACGGCTGTTTGATACCGGCGATGAAGCTGCCCGGGCCGGGCAGCTGGGTGAACTCGGGCAGGAACTGGCCGGACGGGCGGGCGCACTGGTGAAAAGCCGCCAGGTGCTCGGCGATACTCTGTTTTTATATACGGAAGGCGGAACAGAGCTTTTGAGCCGGATTAAATCAACGGCTTATGAGTTCAGCCATCAGCACCTGCGGCCCGCCACCCTTGAGGACGTTTTCCTGAAGCTGACCGGCCGGGGGCTGCAGCTTGCCGGTGAAGGTCCGGCGGCCGACGGCGAGGAGTGATATTTTTGTTTAACGGGACATCGCTATTAAAAGGCTGGACAACCTGGCCTGATATCAGGTGGGATATGGTCTGGAGGGTCTTCACCCGGAACTTCCTGGTCTTTTTGAAGACCTGGAAGGCCAACATCATGTTTAATTTTGTCGAGCCGGTCATGTACCTGTGGGCCATGGGGTTCGGCCTCGGGGTATATGTCGAAAAGGTGCAGGGGATCCCTTACGTGCAGTACCTGGCGCCGGGCCTTATCGCCTCGTCGGCCATGTTTGCCACGTCCTTTGAAATGACTTACGGCAGCTTTACCCGCATGACCCACCACAAAACCTTTCAGGCCATGGTGGCCACCCCGGTCAGTATGGAGGATGTGGTGGCAGGGGAGATAGTATACGGTTCTTTTAAGAGCCTGCTGTACGGGTTGGTGTTCCTGCTGGTAATCTGGCTTTTCGGCCTGGTCAAATCCCCCTGGGTGCTGCTACTGCCCGGCGTGCTGGTGCTCTGTGGGCTGGTGTTCTCCATCCTGGCCATGATCTGGAGCAGCCTGGCGCCGGATTATGACGCCTTCAACTATTACTTCACCCTGATTATCACGCCCATGTTCCTGTTCTCCGGCATTTTCTTTCCCTTGTCGGGGTTGCCGCCCATAGCCCAGAAAATCGCCTGGCTAACGCCCCTCTACCATGTGGTGGAGCTGTCCCGGGCCCTGGTGCTGGGGCGGGTAGGTTCCGGTGAAATGGCCCACCTGGCCTGGCTTTTGGTCCTCGTTATACTAACCTTCAGGCTGCCGCTGGTGATGGTGAAGAACAGGCTGATAAAGTAATTGAAGCCCTCCGGAACATAAAGCTTCCGGGGGTTTTTTATTTCCCCGGATTGACAGAAATTACATGTATCAAAAATTGAATTTATGTAAACTTATGCGGGAGGGAGTTTTCCTTCAAAAGGGAGAGGAAAAGGTTGATAACCCCGGGTCCAAAGGGTATGTGGTTAAAGTATATAAGATTACCACTTTTGCCGACGGCACCGTCAAAAAAGAATTGGTCAACCAGAGCCGTTACCGGCCCTTTAACCGGGTAATCCTGGTAGGAACGAAAGAGTAAAAAGAGGGGAAACACCCCTCTTTTTACATGCCGCCTTTCGGTGCAAAAGTTGCGCAGTCGGTGGTTTCGGTATCACTGGCGCCGGGAGGCTGGATCTCGATGGAAGAAGCCACACAGTGGTCCCCGTTTTGCCAGTACTCACAGGAGTCAACCACACACTTAACTCTTGTAATCGGGTCAGTTGTTCTGTCTACTCTGCCAGGCATAATAAACCTCCTTTCAACAAAATTCTCTATTTATCATTACCCAAAAATATTTCCTTATACAGGCAAAAATTTTTCATAATAACATTTTTAAAAAGGAAAAATGATTTTGTACAAAGAAATCATTAAATGCAGGGAAAAAACTGAAAAGGGTGATGCCGAATGTACCTCAACAATCTTTTTGTTTACGGGACGCTCCTGCCAGGCCTGGAGAACTACAGGCGTTTTGTGGAAAAATATAAGCCGCAGGTTTCCGAAGCCCGGGCCAAAGGGACTATGTATTATCTGCCGGGAGACGGTTACCCGGTGGTTATAGAAGGACCCGGCGAAATAAAAGGCGTTCTGTTTGAGACCAGGGAACTGGCCGTAATCCTTCCGGAGCTTGATGAAATCGAAAAATACACCGGTGTGGAAAGTCAGAGCCACTTGATCAGGGAAATCAGGGATGTTAAGAACCTGGCTACCGGTGAAACCGTCAAAGCCCATATGTTTTTGTGGCCGCCCAGCCGCAGGGAATGGCTGGAGAAGAACGGTACCGTTATCCCGGATGGTGACTGGAAGAAGTTTTTGGAAGAGCAGAGTAAATAAACATGAGGATTTTATAAACCACAGAGTACACAAAGCGCACAGAGAAATATTTTTAAAAATCTCTGTGTCTCCGTGTACTCTGTGGTTTTTATTCCTTCACTTTTTCCAACCCCCGGTCATATTAGTATGACAAGGGGGTTTTATTATGACTAAACTCATTGTGCTGGACCCCGGCCACGGCGGGAGCGACCCGGGCGCTGTGGGCAACGGGTTGCAGGAAAAGAATATTACCCTGGAGCTGGCCCGACGGGTGCAGAAAAAACTGGCAGCCTCAGCCGATGCTATGCTGACCAGGAACAGCGACGTTTTTCTGAGCCTTGCCGACCGGGCGGACCGGGCCAATAAACTGCATGCCGACCTGTTTGTGTCCCTGCATGTTAATGCAGGCGGGGGGGCAGGTTTTGAAAGCTTTATCCACCCGACAGCAAGCGCGGAATCTGTAGAAATGCAAAACCGGATTCATAATGAAGTTGCCGGATATTACTCCCGTTTTGGTTTCCGGGACCGGGGGAAAAAAAGGGCCAACTTCGCAGTTTTAAGGTTGACGTCGATGCCGGCGGTGCTGCTGGAAAACCTTTTTATTGACAATAAAACAGACGCGGATAAATTAAAAGACCCTGCTTTCCTTGACGGATTAGCAGAGTCTGTAAGCAACGGGATTTTAAAAGCCCTGGGTGAACAGCCAGAACCACAGCCACAACCGCAGCCACAACCACAACCTGAACCTCAGCCAGAGCCCCACTGGGCACATAAGGACTTTGACCGGCTGCGCCAGGCTGGTTTGATAACGGCCGGGCATAACCTGGACAGCAGTGTCACCTGGGGAGAGCTGTCGGCAGTAGTGGCCAGGCTATTGGATAAACTGGGTCAGTAGAAACGCGTATTTACTCAACGATTACGGCTGTACCGCTGGCTGTGACCATCAACATGCCGTCCCGGATAACCTCATAGTCCAGGTCAACACCGACAACGGCATTGGCGCCCAGCCTTTTGGCCTTTTCTTTCATCTCTTCCATGGCAATCTCCCGGGCATCAACCAGCTTGGATTCATAAGCTCCTGACCGGCCGCCGACTATGTCAGTAATGCTGGCAAACAGGTCCCGGACCACGTTGGCGCCCATAATGGCTTCACCGGCCACAATGTTCAGGTAATTTTTAATAGTTTTACCTTCAATATTTTGGGTTGTGGTAACGATCATTATACCCAGCTCCTTTTGTTTACCGGTAAATATATTCACGGTTTTTTTAATTATTATTGTCCCAGGATGATTTTTAATCCTTAAATTTTAAATTTTGATACCTGTTCCCGCAGCCCCTGTGCCATCTTTGCAAGATCATCGGCAGATTCCACAAAATCATTAACTGAGTTATGCATCTGGTCGGTAGACGCGGATACTTCCTGGGCGGCAGCCGCTGTTTCCTCGGAAATGGCGGCGATGTTGTTAACAGCGTTGACCACCGACTGGCTGCTGCCGGTCATCTGGGCTGTGGCAGCGCTGTTGCTGTCGGTAATATCGGCCACCTTGGCCATAGCTTTAACCACTTCGCCGCTGCTGGCCGCCATTTCCTCCGATGCGGCGCTGATACTTTCCGTTTCGCGGACTGCCTGGCCCACCACGGCCACAATCTCTTCCAGGGCGTGGCCGGCGTCCCGGGCCAGTTCGGAACCGGCCTGGGTTTCGGCTGTGCCCCTTTCCATCATTTCCACTGCTTTGTTGATCCCGTCCTGGATCTGTTCGATTAACTGGGCGATGTCCTTGGTGGATTTACTGCTCCGTTCCGCCAGGCGCCTAACCTCGTCCGCCACTACGGCAAAGCCTTTACCGTGTTCGCCGGCCCGGGCAGCTTCAATGGCGGCATTTAGGGCCAGCAGGTTGGTTTGTTCGGAAATGCCGTCAATGAGCTGGGTGATTTCCCCTATTTGCTGGGAGAGTTCGCCCAGCTCTTTGATTTGTTCCGCCGAAACGTTAACTGTTTCGGCAATTTGCTCCATGCCGGCAACGGTTTTGTTGACGATTTCACCGCCCCGCACCGCCACCTCGGAAGCTTTGTTAGCCGAAGCCGCCACCACCTGGGCATTGGCTGTCACAGTTTCAATAACCATGGCCATTTTGTTAACGATTTCCGAAGTCTGGGTGACGCTGGCAGCCTGGGACTGAGCACCTAGGCTGATCTGGCTGATGGCGCCGTTAAATTCTTTTATAAACTGCACAGTATCATTGATGTTTCTGGTTTGTTCAGCGCTTCCCTTGGCTACCTCGTCGATGGCCTGGGATACCTGGGCGGTGATGCCGGAAGCCTGTTTAGCCGCCCGGGCCATTTTTTCGCCGGTAACGTTTACCTCCTGGGCGGACTGGCTAATCCGGGCAATCAGTTCTTTTAGCCGGTGCAGCATTTCCCGGCAGGCATCGGCCAGTTCTTCCACCTCGTCGCCTGTCTTGATTTCAGGGACGTCAACAGTCAGGTTGCCCTTAGCCACTTCCTTCAGAACAGCCCTCAGTTTTTTGATTGGGCGGGAAAGGCTTATGGTTAAGAAAATACCGCCGGCCGTACCCAATAAGACCGTGCCGCCGACAACAGTATATATAATGTTGTCAATGCCGGGGAAATGACTCTTTCGGCTCAGGATGCTTAAAACCCCTACCAGGCATAGCATCAGCATGGCACCGGCAGTGGCCCCCATGAGTTTGGTACCGATCTTCAACTTCAAAAAATCCCGCCCCCCTTTTTTAACAATGCTGTTATAAAATCCGGTCAATTTTATAGTTTTTGCCATTAAATGAAGCTATTCGACACATTAGTACATTTTTCCTCTTAAAATATTGAAGGACTTTGTGCTTTTTTTCCCGAATAATATGGTTATCAATAAACAGGAGGAGGGATAGAAGTTGAAGATACTGGCTATAGTCGGAAGTTTTCGCAAAGAGGGCAACACTGATTTAATCATCGACCGGTTGCTGACCGGGGCCGCCGCCGGCGGAGCCGTAACAGAAAAACTTTTTGTGGACGATTTGCAGGTTGCGTCCTGCCAGGGATGCTTGGATTGCCGGAAAGAGGGTATCTGCAAAATTGAAGACGACCTGATGGGCATTGTCCGGAAACTGGACGAGGCCGACGGCATCATTGTCGGCTCGCCTATTTACGGCAATTACATGACCGGCCGGTTAAAAATCCTGCTCGACCGCTTAATGGGGGTTATCGGCCGGATTACTTACGTCCCCGGCGGAGGGATAAAAACCATTTCCCGGCTGGCGCCGAAAAGACGGAACATTGTCACTGTGCTGACCGCCGGGGCGCCAACCCCGGAGTGTGCCGATGACGCCTTGAAGCTGTTGCGCCGGATGCTCGGTTCCATGGCTAACGGCGGATTTATGGAAGAGATTGTCGCCGTGGGGGTTAATGCCAAAGGTGCCGTTACCATGCCGGTGGAGGAACTGGCGGATATTGCCCGGAATTATGGGGTCCCCGACCCTGAAGAAGCCGGGCGGCGGGCCAAGGCCAGGAATGACGGGGTGCTGGCCAGGGCATACGATATTGGCCGCCGGATGACGGAATAGCTGTTGACATCCTCCTTTTGTGCTGCATATGATACAGTAGCTTAACATAAAAGGAGGATAAACAGATGGTGTACATTGTTCAACCGGGAGATACACTGTTCAGGATTGCCAGGAAATTTGGCGTTACCGTTGCCGAGATTGTTGCAGCCAACAACATCAAGGACCCCAACCGGATTAATGTCGGCCAAAGGCTCATTATACCGGTGCCGGCCCAGAAGCCGACCATCCGGAGAGGTTCCCGGGGACCTGCCGTGCGGGTCCTGCAGGAAAGCCTGATTACCCTGGGCTACAACCCCGGGCCTGTTGACGGCATTTTTGGCCCGCGGACAGAGGCTGCCGTGAAGGCTTTTCAGGCCGACAGGAAAATCAAAGTTGACGGTATTGTAGGACCGGTCACCTGGGGGGAAATCGCCAAGGCCCTGGCAGAAGAGAGGCCGCCTGTAACGCCCCCGCCCACCGGCATTCCGGGAGAACCGGCCGACCTGCCGGCCCCGGAACGCACAACAGATATCCCCGGTTACAACCTGATTGTTGAGATGGTGCCTATGGGCCCTGCTCCTGACGATGCTTCCGGCGGGGCGCTGATTAACACGGCTACCGGTGATATTAATGTCAGCGCTTTTACAATGCCGGCGCCGTCTACATTTGGTCCATATACGACATATTTTGCTTTTCTGGAAGTCCCCGGACAAAGGGTCATAGGCGAGATGGAGCTTATTCCGGATACTACAGAAGACTATACAGTAGATGCCACAGTCACCACGCCCATCAATGAAACCAGGGTCACCGTCCGCCCGGCCAATGCCTCAGGCACGGTAGTCGGGCCGGTAGTATTGATCGGCAGGTTGGTATAACTGAGCAGACAATTAATCATCCCGCGACAGGGTCAAATCCCGTCGCGGGATTTTTTGCTACCCTGCGGCAAATAATATTTACACTGTAAGAAAGTAATAACGCGCCTGCGGTATAAAAAAGGCTAACTCGGCGCTTTGCGCCAGCGAAGCCTTTTTAACACCATAGGAAAGTATAACTCGCCTGCGGTATAAAAAAGGCTAACTCGGCGCTTTGCGCCAGCGAAGCCTTTTTAACCGGGAGTGAGGAAATTTAAGCCTTTGACAGGCCTGCTGCAGACCCGGAAACTTCTGTGGCCGGTGCTGTTTTTTTTTATGTATTCTTTTGGGCCACCTTTGCCGTGATCACTGAACAGCTTTTTGTCCTGCTGGGGGCGGTCAGGTACAAAGAATGGACGTGGTTTCATTCTTACCTTGCTTATTTTGGAGTTTATATGTCGGTGGTGGGCTTCTATTCATGCATCGGTCAGGGAAAGGAAAAAAGGACCAGGCACGGTTTCGGTTTTGCGGAAGTAAAACAAAAGCCGCAGGGCATGCTTGGCATACTGAGCCTTTCAACGCTCGCCTTCCTGGCCACCCCGTTATATAAAGTGGTTAAAAAAAAGAAAAACGCCCGGACAGAAACAACGGCCGTGAAGGATAACGAACTGCAGGAAGGGAAAAATAACGGGGAGGAGGTGAAATGATGCAGCAAGAAATCTATTGTACGGTCAACAACTGTCACTACTGGAGCCAGGGCAACCATTGCAAGGCCAACAAAATCCTGATAACTTCCGATTCCATGGGCGATACCATGCCTGACAACTGGGATGCGCCCCAGGCTTCCACCGCCCAGCAGACCCCCTGCGGGACTTGTATGGAAACCTGCTGTAAATCCTTTGTGACGAAAGGCAAACCGGAGATCAATGTTGATGGTATTTATAAACAGCCGTAGTCAGGAGTGAGCAAATGTCGGACCGGGGAACAAACAATTCTCCCAATACCAGGAACCCGGGCCGTCCGGCAGGCAAGCCGTCCCGCCTGGACCAGTTTGCCGATGATTTGTTTGACGACCGGGGTGACGGGAGAAAGGGAGATGTAACATCCCGCAAAGAAAAGCAAAAGTGGTTAAAATAAACCAAGCGGCCTGTATGGGCCGCTATTTTACACCATAGGAAAGTATAACGCGCCTGCGGTATAAAAAGGCTAACTCGGCGCTTCGCGCCAGCGAAGCCTTTTTAATTGTTAAGGAAATTATGCTTTTTGCAGGGTTGTGGATAACTTTGTCAAAGAAGGTAATTATGGAAGATAAAAAAACGAAAGAAA
>JBMOPI010000294.1:22607-25861 GCA_049324975.1 Bacillota bacterium | reverse complement strand
CGCGACCAGGTACCTGTAAAATGAACTTAAAGAGTCAAGGTACCTCCCGATGGTAAAGAGATAATGTCTACCATGAGGTCAATATAGTAAATGTTAAATAATTCCATAAAAGGAGGTAATCAACCACACTTAAATTTTTTAAAAAGTGTCTTGACAGCGGGGGGCATTACACTCCCTCTTAACTGCAGCTTTTTCTATCTCTCCTACCCTCTTCGCCAGCCGCCGCCAGTTGATAAACCCGAGCAAAACCAGCAAAAACATGATTACATGCTTTACCATTAAGGCAGGTATTATCCGGTTATCCAGGGCGATGGTCCACTCGATTTTTTTGTAAAAAATGATGCGCGGGATGCCGCCGACTAGGATCCAAAGCAGTGCGGCTTTGGCAATAAAAGTAAATTTCCGATATACCGCAAGAAAATACTCCACAAGCCGGCTGTCCCTTTTCTCCGGCAGCAGCCTGGCCACGGCCAGCATCAACAGGGCCGAACTGGCCAAAAAAGCAGTGGCCACATCGTGAAAATAGTTATTCATAATAACCAGAATTTCAGTCATTTGCCACACCTCAGGAAATTTTCAGAGCCTGGATCAGGTCTTTTACTTTTTTCGGCATCGAACCCAGCATGGGGATGTGTTGGGTGATAAAGGAATTGTTTAAAATAACCCTCATGGACTTAAAAAGATAATTCCGTTTAAACGGGTCGGTAAGAGATTTCCATTGTGCAAGTTTATAGAAATAAAAATCCTGATAGCAGCGGAGGACTTCCTTAAAGAGTTCATCCCGGCTCATGGACGTAGGTCTGATGATTGGGGCGACCAGATTATACTCGCTGTAATCAAAGGTCTCAATATGGGGTTTCAACTCGGCATACATGTCTGCGTAAGGCCAGGGTGCCAGCAGCAGAAAGTGGGCAAAATCCGGGTTATATATTTTGGCCAGTTCGAGGGTCTCCCGGATTGAGCCGATGGTTTCCTCGGGCGTTCCCAAAACAAAAGAGGTTTCCGTGACTATATCATGAGAGTTGATTATGTCCAGCGCCGCTTTGGAGTCATTTGTCCCGATACCTTTTTTAAACCTGTCCAGAGTCTCCTGGCTAGTGGCTTCCACACCTATATAAATATGGACCACACCGGCTTTTTTGTATTTCCACATGATGTCTTCATCCCGGACAATGTCGTCCACGCGGGTTTCCAAAAGGATTTTTACACCCAGCTTCTTTTCAATCAACCAGTCCAGGATGACCTCCCAGCGCTCCCGGTCACAGGTGGGGTATTCGTCGGCAATCAAAATTACGTCAACTTTATATTTTTCGTGCAACAGTCCAATCTCATCCGTTACGCTTTTTACGCTGCGGCCCCGCCAGGACTGGTGCCAGAATTTCTGTTGGGAACAGAAACTGCAGTCATGCTTGCAGCCGCGGGAGGTAGATATTACCGCCAGCCGGGAGCCCGGGAAGATATAGTAGGTGTAATCCTTCCACTCTACCAGGTCCCAGGCACCGGTTACAGCATCAAGGTCACCGATAAAAGGCTTTTCCCCGGTATAAACAATTCCTTTTTCATCACGGTAAGCAATCCCTTTGACCTCACCAATGGATTTCCTGCCATCACCGCTCATGCCAAAGACTCCGATAAGTTCACGCAAAGTATGTTCGCCTTCCCCGCAAACCACGTAATCTATAAAAGGGTACTCTTGAAGTACTTCTTCATAGCAGAAAGTGGGATGCACCCCGCCGATCACGGTGACTACGGCAGGGACTGCCTCTCTGGCTGCCTGTAATACATCAGCCGCGGCATACATGGTCGACGTATAAGCGGACGTGGCAACTACATCCGGATTATATTTTTTAATCATGTCCCTTATCTGATTAATACTATGTCCCTTGGTCATAGCGTCGTATATACTAACTTCGTGGCCGTCTTTTTGCAACTCACCGGCCATATACACAAAACTGCAGTTGAGCCACTTCCCCGCCGACTCCACCACGCCGCAGTGGTAATCAGGGGTAATAAACATTATCCGCATTATACCTCTCCGCCTTTTAAAATAGTTCTTCAACCCAATATTAGAATCACAGCAAAGGAGTATGCACTCCCTGGCCGATACCCAGGCCCCAGAAAGATATTACAACCGTCAAAGCTGCCAGCACTGCCAACGCAGCCAGCCTGCGCCCGCGCCAGCCCATGGTCAGGCGCAGGTGCAGGATCAGGCCGTAGACCAGCCAGCAGACCAAAGACCATGTTTCAATCGGGTCCCAACTCCAGTAACGGCCCCACAGGTTGGCCGCCCATACCGCGCCGGTGGCAATCATGAAAGCCTGGGCCACAAAACCGAAGAGCAGAAATCCCAGAATAATCTCTTCCAGCCCCATCAAATCTGACTCAGGGGCCTTTTTCGATTTTAAAAAATAATATCCACCCAAACACGCGGCCAGCAAAAAAGCTCCGAAAGCAAGCCAGCTGAAACCCACATGTACCCAAAGCCAGTTGCTTTGATAAGGTGCACTCAAAGGTTCAATCAGCGTAGGGGTGCGCAGGCCAACGCCGAGAATAAGCAGTGCCAGTGGGCCGGCAATAATCCCCGCCGGCCGGAGCCTCGGGTATTTATATCCGCCAATCAGATAAATAACAACCAAAAACCACGATCCGAGCAATGCATTTTCATAGTTCCCCTGAACAGGCGGGTGCCCGGCGGCGGCCCAGCGTACCACCATTGAAACCGTATGGCTCAAAAAAGCAATGCCTGTAAGGCCAAAACCGGACCGGGACCAGTCCCGGCGGAAGACCGCGGCCCCAAGAAGCAGGGCAAAAGCCGGAATATATGTATAAATCGCTGCCCATATAAAAAATGACTCATACTTATTCATTCCTGTCATCCTCCGCAATTTTCTGCATTACGGATTCCCCGCCCATTCCCCGGGCCGTTTCCTGAAGCCATTCCCCGAAGAGGACCGGATAAAGGCGGGCTTCCCCGCCGAGAGTCCATTTTTGCTCACTGCCTGAGGCCGATACTTCCAGGCACAGCCTTTTGTCCCCGTCCAAAAGCCGCATGACCAGACCCAGTGATGCTATAGCAAAACCTATATAAGACCAGGCCTCCCCGGGATCCCTGACCACTTTAAAATAAGCCCAGTAGCGCAGTTCCCGGAATTCCAGGGTATAGGGGCCAATCTCCTTTTTTTCACCGGGGGCAAGCAGCTGCTTCTGACTTCCGTTATCAACGAGGAATACCGGGTTTTTGACCAGCGGAGAGC
>JBMOPI010000294.1:4716-22597 GCA_049324975.1 Bacillota bacterium | reverse complement strand
TCCCCGGCGTTCAAAATCGGAAAAAAAACGAAACATTAAATGCTCATTTCCCCCGGGCAAATATATAGAATCATGAATATCCACGTCATTATCGGCGGACCTGTTTAAAACCCGCAGGTTAAAAAAGGAATCAAAAATTACTTCCTGGCTGTTTAGTTTCTTCAAAACAAACCATGGGGCGACTCCGTAATCCTCCAGAGTCATACGGTAACCCCTGTATTTCAGGGGCTTGTTAACCAGTACCCGGTCCCTGGTCAACTCCCGTCCGCCCTCATCCAGGACTGATACGTCAACAAGGTACTGACGGATATATTTTTCGTTATACATTTCCAGATTAACCTTGTCCACTTTTAGCACAGGCGCTTTGTCAGGCGTTCCTAACAGAGGCAGCCGGCTGACCCGGACAAAGTTTTCCGGTGTAACAGGAATACTCTGTCCTTCAGTAGCCACCAGTCCCCCGTTTAGACTTGTCAGATAAGTGAGAAACCCGCCTAGCAAAATAAGCAGCAGTCCCCAGTGAAAAAGCAGGGACCCGGCAAAACCGATCCTCCCCCGCCAGGCATATAAAATAAACCCGTTACCGGTATCCTGCCGCTCCATGCGCCAGTTTTTCAGCCTGGCCAGCAGATATTCCCCTGCTTCATCCCGCCATGTTCCCTGCCAAGCCGGGTTTCCGGAATAATAAGTAGTTCCGGGCCGGCTCCAGCGCTTGACAGTACAAAGTAAAAGGGATAAAGTCAAAATACCTGTCAGCATCAGGAAAAGGATATTTTGGGCTACCCGCGGCGGGCTTAAGTAAAGAGCCAATGTGTACAGCAGCGGGTTATTGGCTTTTAAAACTTCCTTTTGTGCAGGCGGCAAAAAATCAACTTTTGGCAATAATGACCCCAACACAAAGAGAAATGTTATTATCAATAGTAAAATAACTGCGGTGCGCCGGGAAACAATCAGATTGATAATTTTTTGTCCCATGCCCGGGCCGTCCTTTCTTAAAAAGGCAGGTCAAAACTGTGAAATGTGTTTACATTGATAGCCGAGAGGCCCAAATATGCCACCAGCAAGCCCAGTGGTGACAGGAGAGTCAGCCAGGCCGCCAGTTTCAACCGTCTCCTGTAAAAAAGCCGCAGGTGAATAATCAGGCCGTAAAGAAGCCAGTTAATCAGGGACAGGGTTTCCACTATATCCCACTGCCACCAGCGGTTGAAAAGGAGAAAGGAAT
This sequence comes from Bacillota bacterium, assembly GCA_049324975.1. Taxonomy (GTDB): domain Bacteria; phylum Bacillota; class Thermincolia; order Thermincolales; family CAZWUW01; genus JBMOPI01. Next base: position 21,378 of record JBMOPI010000294.1, on the reverse strand, counting down.
AATACGCCCCCAGCGCCAGCATGACCGAATAGGTAACAAAGCCGAAGGATAAATATTTAAAGTGAAGTTCAGTTAAAGTTGTCCTTGGCACTGCAGCAGGTATAATGAAATTTGCATTTTTCTCCCTGATTATAACCACAGCCAGTCCCGCGGCCACCAAAAAAGAGCCGAAAGCGAGCCAGGCAAAAAGGACATGCAGGTCTACCCATAAACTCTGTTCTGAAATAGTAAGCGGGATCCGGTTGGGGTTAAAACGGAGCGCCCACAGAAAAAGACCGATACCCCATAAATAGGTGATTATACCCAGATAATGAAGGCTGTCGCCGTATTTCCGGATTAACAGAGTAAATAAGAAAACAAACCAGCAGGCCGCCTGGGCGTTCTCATATGTACCGAAAAGAGGCAGGTGGCCCGCCAGATATGACCTTATTGCCAGGGAAAAAGCATGGACACCGATGGCAATCGCGGGCAGCCAGGACAGTATCCTGAATAATACGGGTCGTTCTTTATTATCTCTGCCGGCAAACCGCCTGCCCAGAAAAATATACTCGGCTGTAATCCCCAGCCAGGAAAAAATGTATAAGGCCAGGGATAGCCAGAATAAATACAATTCCCACTTATCCATCATTTTGACTCCTATCGACAAAAGTCCCCTTTACCGTATCTTTTCGCCACCGGTGTTCCAATTCCTGCTCCATCAGGTCCTGGAAATATTCGCTGCGTCCCGCCCAGGCCAGTCTACCGGGAGCCGTAACGCCCAGGAAGAATTCCTTCCGGTAAAAAAGCAGTTTTGTGATTAAACCCAGGCAGGCCAGGACAAAAGCCGTCATAATAAGCCAAAACGCCGGATAATAAAATAAGGAAAACTCCCCGTAATAGCGGATTTCCGGGAGCATAAGGGAATACCCACGGTAATTTAAGGTATCCCCTGGCCAGAGATACTGCTGATGGAAGACTTTTTCCTGCTCCCCTTCCCCTTTGACCAGTTTAATATAAAACAACGGCCGTTTTAAATTGTAACTGCGGTTTTCAAAACCGGAACCTTTTTTCTCGGCATCGGCCAGGATACTCACCTTGACCCGCCAGGGGAAACCCTCAACTGTAAAAGCATCTTCCGCCCCCGGCGGGAAAATGCGCAGGTTGACAAAGGACTCCCCGAGCACCCGGCCACCCGGATCCTTCAAAATATAATAGGGCGCATAACCGAAGCCCCTGATCCCGACCATAACTCCCTGTTCAAAGAGAGGGCTGTTCAACCGGATAGTCCGGTAGCGGGCGGGGTCATCGGCAGGGTAGGCCAAATCGGCCGCCAAATCCGTAAAAAGAAGTTTATCCTGCCAGAAAACAGGTTCCACCCGGTCAAGCCGGAAGGATATCCCCGGTAGCTCCGCCCGGCCCGTGAAAACAGTGTTGGCGTAGCTCTCCTTGTTCTGCCCGTAAAAAGGCTGGCCCTCGGTCACCACCGCATAACCGTAAAAGGTATACAGGGAAGATACCAGCAGGGCCACGGGGACCAGGAAAAAACTGGCGTGAAGCATCATGCTGCCCAGCGGCGCAAATTTTCCCCGCCGGGCGTACCAGCCCTGACTACCTTCCAGCGGTGAAATGGCGTATCCCCGCAGCTTGAGTGAACGGGCTAACTTTTGAAGCACCTGCCCTGCTTTGCCGGCGTCAATGATGTATTCCTTCCACTGCCACCCGGCGTGATTTTCGGTTTGTTGCGCCCGTTCCTGCCATTGTCTCCATGACAACGCAGGCATACTCCCCCAGTCTTTTACCTGGCGCCAGGCGGCCGGAGCCGTCCTGACCAAGCAGGCCAGGGCATTGGCAAAAAAGAGGATATAAGGGATGCGGAACAGCCACTCTTTGGTGGCAATATTCCGTACCACCTGGTCCGGCACTCCGTAAAGCTGAAAAGGCAGAAGCCAGACCAGAAACATGAAAATAATAAGACTCATGACAAAGACGGAAAAACCCCGGGACCCCAGAAAAAGAAAGAAACGGTAGGGAGAACTGAGGGTATAGACCGTTTTCTCCCAAAACCGTCCTGCAAATTCTGTTAAGACATTCCGTTTGCGTTTTCCCGGCTGGCGGCTGTTTAGATTCATCGTACTTCCCCTTTTTCCCGTCACCTGCCGCCCGAACGCTGGTTGATTTTCAAATCCGCAACTACCCAGCGGCCTTCCTTGGTTTTCTCAAGGCTGTAGGTGCCGTCGTAGTAAATCTTTTCCTCCTTTTTCACCGGTTTGCGAGTATCCACATCTAATTTTTTATATACCCACTCTTCTTTAGTCTGTACGGTGGCTTTATTTCCGTTAACTTCGGTCTTGACCGTTTCAAGTTTTAACAGCCGGGCATCAATAACCACCTTTTTCTGATATTGGTAAAGGATATACATCAGGACGCGCTGTTTCTCACGTTTGGTGGTGAGGGTGTCCATCAGTTCCGGTTCCGGCCTTTTTAAAGCCAGTATCTTTTTTTCATTATACAGGCGCACCGTTTCCCGGACCTGCTTTTTTTCCGGCCAGCCACAGCCGGAAACCATTGTCAGGGAAAGGAGCAGCAAGACCTGTACAAAAATGAAAAACCATCTTTTCATCGATAAAAATCCTTCCCTCATCATTGCTGCTTACCGTCCTATTGCCAGGTATAATAGTATTTCGGGGTAAATGTCTTGTTGGAATGCTGAGCGCAGGAGTTGATACTGGAAGTGACAGTGCTTTCATTCCAGCAGGCGCCGGATCCGGAGGCATCTCCAAGGGTATGTCCCGGGTACCACGATGCGCCGTTACTGAATCGTTTACCTCTTTCTGAAACGCCGCTGCCGCCTTTACCCATGCTGCTGCCGTGAATACCGCCCGGTTCAAGGCCGCCGTGACAGTTAAAACATCCCGGTAAAGCTTCAGAGCCGCTTTTTAACTTATTTCCAACGTTACTGCCATCACCGTCAGGCCCGATACACCCCGAGTTAACTTTGTGGTTAAACCTGCTAAGCCCGGTGAAAGTCATTATGGCGGTATAAGAACGTACCCCCCAACCATATACATCCGCCCGGTGGCAGTTTACACAGAAGTTATTTAAAGCCGCCGGCCTACCTACTGTATCGGTGACATTTTTTGTAATCGTATCATTCAGTTTTTTCACTGTTCCGTCGGCCAGGGTTACCTGCACCCTGGGATCAGCCTTCCGAAGAATCCATTTTACAGCTGAGCCATGAGGACCGTCGGGCAGGTTGGAATTAGCCACGTCTTTTTGGGTACCGGAATCATAGGTGCTGTTATCCACGGCATGGCAGTCCGTACAGGTTACTAAACTTTTTGTGCCCCAGCCGTCTACAAATGTATTATCAAGGCCTGAATTGGGGTTGGTCGTGCTGTCCACACCCGCTTTGAAGGGATCGTCATATGTACTTCTCTTATTTCCTTTGGCCGCTGTACCGTCCCAGTCGGTATTTGCATTAGATGCAGGCTGGTTCCGCCCCGGCTTGAACAACGGATGAAAGGCATAATTATTGGGATTAAACTGTTTGCCTATATCAGGCTGGCTGCTACCTGACGGATATGGATACGAAGAAGCGGGAGCAGTGTCATAACCGTAAGGGGAGTGACATTTGAGGCAGAGTTCATATACTTGCTGGATTACTGTCTTAGTTGCATAAGTGTTGCTCGGAGACGCCAGGGTCCCACCGGTCGTAACACTGATACCCGATACCCCGGCTAAAACGCCTGGCAAAGTGTCATCAGCCGTATGGGGCTTGCCGTCCGGGCCCCAGGTTGAACCTGAGCTGTCCAGCGTAGTCCCCGGCCTGGCCGCATGGACGTCATGGCAGTCCTCACACTCGGCATGCCTGTTGGTGCTGGGTATCGGGTACGCCTCGGTATCCGAATGTTTTCCGGAAGTGGTAAGAGTAGGATGTCTGTTAGTTTTGGCAAAGCCATACGTATATACGTTCAATCTGGAAATATTTGCACCCGGCGAACCGGCTACATTTCCATGACAGCGCAGACAATTGCCGCTGGTGGATGTAGGTGCGGAGTTAGGGTCTTCGCCATATCTGGTCAACCTGCGATAGTTAGAACCGTGTGGGTCATGGCAGTTATCACACATTGCGGCCGGCTGGACAGGTGATCTTGTCGGGTTATAGTGACCTGCTTTGGTAGTACTGGAGGCATCAAAATATGTCTTCTTATTCCACCCGGTACTTACAGATGTGAATGTTGTTGCGGGCAAATAAACGTTATATGGAACAATTGAAGTTGAGTTTGTGGCAGCCCAAATAGTCTGGCCGCTGGTCACGTCATGGCATTTGTTGCAGAAGCCGGCCATATCCTTGCCTGTTGCTCTATTCCAGTTTTCCTTGGTGTTTTCGGGGTTTGTGATATCAGACGGCAGGGTGGCGCTGGAATTTGCATAAGTCCGCCTGGCCACCGTATGAGGACCATGGCAGCTGCTGCAGCTAAAACCAAAAGCGGTGTTGGTTATAGTATGCTTACTCACTGTTGAAGTTTCAGTAGCAGTAAATTTAGCCTGGATATCAATATTGTTTATAGTGTTCCTGGTCGTCGAATTATGGCACTTATAGCACAATTTTTCCCGGGCGTCACCGTAAGACGGCTCATAAACAGCATTATCAACCAGCCGGGTATTCCTTGACCCGTGTTCGTCATGACAGGTGACACAGGTAATCTTTGTTCCTGAGCTGGGGTTCAGGTATGCGGCAAAGTTAACCGCATCATAATGCACCGAGTTATACACTCCGCTTTGCACCTGCAGGCCGTCAAAGCCCTGCGGGTTTATTTTATGGTCTCCGCCGGTGTTGGTCCAATAGTTTCCAAACCTGTTTCCGTACCGGCTGTTAACATCCCCAAAACCATGGCAGGCCAGGCAGAATAAGTTGCCGTCGGCGGAAGTGTAAACCGAGCCCCAAACGTTTTTGGCCCGTAAAAGTTTCGGCCAAATGTCGGCACTGCCAGGGCGGCGGATACCGTGCGGGTCATGGCAGTCTACGCAGGTCATCAAATCCCTACCCGGGGACTCAAAATCCAGCGACTTATGCATGGACGTGGAGTAAACACTTGTCCCCACACTCCGGTAAAAATCCTGTTCCACCTTATAGACGCTGGAACCGACGGTACCGTGACAGACAAAACAAACCTTTTTAATCGTAATCCGGTTAAGCAGGTCGTAGCCGGTCGCGCTGTGAGTGACGTGGCACTGCCCGCACATGCGGTTTGAGTTACCGGATTGAACGGGGTACGGCGAATACTTGCCGTGGGGGGTAAAGGCGTCAAAGTAAGCGCTGTTGTAAACAGTATCAACGACATTGTCTGACATGTCGTAAACCCCGCCGACAATGATTTTATATGTTGTCGGGTTGGGATACGCATTGCCTGTTTTCTGATATACGTTATCGGCCAGCGTTACCCGGATAATCCTGTTATCACTGCTGACCCTTTCGTAGGTCTTCATTGATACGGTGCCGTTATAAACGTTATTGACATATTCGTAAATATACCAGCTAACCGGCGGGTCAGGGTTAAGTTTGATGGGTTCGTCAAAAGTCAGGTAAATGAGCTGCTTACTGGTGGGCTCCGCCTTGGTAAGCCGTGGTTTGGTAGTGTCGGCGGCATTGGCCAGGATGGAATAGACAGACAATGTCAAAACCAATGCTATACAACCGGCAATGGCAAATTTTCTGATAAATTTTATTTTGCCTGGCACTAATTTTAACATATCCATCAATTTCATTGCCACACCTCGTTTCCGGTAACCGGAGCGTTACTTCAGGCTCCACACCTGTATCTGATTGTTGCCCTGGTCAGCTATGTAAATCTTTTCTTTATAATCAACAGAAATTCCAACCGGGAAAAGAAATATGGTTTTTTTGGGGTCACCTGACCCCAGGTTAAAAAGATCATTGCCTTTTTTGTCAAAAACTCTTATCGTATTAGAAAAAGTATCAGCCACATAAATCCGGCCCCGCCTATCCACCGCCAGTCCTTTGGCCATTGTTAACGGCCACCCCGGACCGCCGTCAAATATTGTTTTCAGTTCACCATCCGATCCTATCAACTTAACGTTGTAATTGGCGCTGTCAGCTACCCAGATGCCCTCGCCCGTAACCGTAATCCCCTGCGGCCCACCCAAGGCAACCTGATCCGGCTTTATTTTTTCTTTAAGTATTCCTTCCTCTGTGAACACAAGTACCTGGCCGTTGGCCATGTCAGTCACGTAAACTTTGTTCTTAAACACAAATACCCCGGCAGGCTGAACTTTGTTTTCCGGCGCCAGCCAGGTTTTTATATATCTGCCTCCGCGGTCAAACTCATAAAGAGCGTTTGCTCCGGCATCGGCAACAATGACCCTGTCACTGCCAATAAACCCCAGGCCATAAGGGTACTGCAGCTTTAGTTTTGACCCGGGTCCGCCTAATTCCAGCCTGAACCGCCCCTTTTTGTCAAATACCCTTACCCGCCCGTTACCGGAATCGGAAACCCATATATAACCCCGCTTATCCGCAACAGCATATGTAGGGTCTTTTAACCGGTGCTCTGCCCCCCCGTCAAAGGCAAACAAAAATCGGGGGCCATTCTGATTGTCATCCATGGAAAAAAGGAAAGCCACGCCACCTATGATAATTACAGCTGCTATAATTCCTAACAAGTGTTTGACTTTCATCTTATTCCCTCTTTCGAAAAAGCTTGGTACAAATAATAAAAACCTCTGTTCCAACCGGAAAGGCAGCTTATTTCTTGTGGCAGGACTGGCAAGTTCCGTAGTTGTCCAAACGCAGCATGTACTTACCGTCGTAAACCGTACCCTGGACATTAAAGCTCCTGGTGCTGCCATGGGCAAAGTGGCATGTGCTGCAGACAACGCCAGTACGCTTGTCTGTTTTCCCGGCTTGAGCAGCAACGTACTGGAGCGGCAGGCTGTCGCCGTAAGTGGGCTCAAAAGAGGGATTTTTCGTTCCGTCAATACCGTAAACCGAGTAGACGATGCTGCCAACTGTCACCGGGTGCATATAGACCTTGCCATCTACCGATGCCGGGCTGTATTGCCCGCCCTTAGTCCAGGCGTTACCATCGTCAAAATCCAGGTGGCAGGCCGCGCAGAATTCGGTATTTCCGCGTACCATTGAGATAGTTTCACCGGAAATGGCGCTGGCCGTGACAGCAAAGGCGTCATAATATACATTATAAGCCACCAGTGACTTATCATCACTGGCGTATATGGTTTTCTTCAGCAACCGGTAATTGTCATTTGTCCCACCGTGGCCGTTATGGCAGGATACGCAGGTAAGGCTCAAGTCTTTGGTCAAATTGCTTCCCGGCACGTCATAAGCCACAAGACTGACGGAATCATCCGCATTGTGAACCGATATTGCTCCAAAGGCGTTGCTTATGGGTCCGGCCAACGAACTGTAGGTGCCCCCGGCAACGGTTACCAGTCCGGCCTGTACGTCATACTTGCTCTGGCTGTTGGCATTGGAATGGCAGACCATACAGAGTTCATAGTAACTCGCCTTTTTTAGCAACTGGGCCTTTAGGGCGCTGTGGGTGCTGTGGCAACCGCCGCACATAGGTGTATCCGGTCGGAAGTTACCGTGGGCGTAATCGTTGAACTCCCGTCCAGGGGCGGATGTGGTAGTGACAGGAAACAGCCTGACGTAAGCAGCATCAGTTATAGTGGAATTAGCTATTTTAACATAATAATTCATATATTTGGTGGCATTGTCAATAAACACGTACCTGTTTTTGGGGTCACTGCCGTTAACAGCGGTACTGGTCCAGTTCAGGTCACTGCCGTCGGATTTCATATTTACGGCATAATAAACTTTATTGTAAACCCCACTCTGATCATCAAAGTATACACTGATATCGACAGTGCCGGCCTGCTGATCTGAATATGTGACATAGGTCCTTGGGGCCGCCTGAGTTGCGACTGTACCGGCGACTAAAATAAGTATAAAAATTGCCGCAGTCAAAAGCATATTCTTTTTCACCGGTCGCACCCCCTTACAACCTTATTAGTAGCCCCACACCTCGACACGGTTGTTGGCCCAGTCGGCGATAAATATCCGGCTGGTATCATCTATGAAAATCCCTGCGGGATAAAGAAATTCTCCTTTATCAAAACCTTTTGAACCAAAACTGAACAAGTATTTGCCGTCCGGATCAAAAACCCTGATAGTACTCATTATAGAATCTACCGCAAAAATCCGGCCAACCCGGTCCAGGGCCAGGCCCCGCAATAGACCGAATCTGTTTTCACCCTGCCATGCGGCAATGCTTTTGAGCTCACGGCCGCCCTTACTAAATATTGCTATCCGGTAGCCTCCAGCATCAGCTATATAAATTCTGCCGTTTTTATCGGCGTCTACCCCGTGTGGGTAACTTACTCCTCTGATTACCTGCTCGGTTTTTCCTTTTTCGTTAACAATTATGACTTCATGTTTCACCAGGTCCCCTATATAAAGTTTCCCGTTTCTGGAAAGTAACGGTCCGGGTTTTTCCACTTTTATCTGACTGTTAGAACCGGTTATTATCCTGATGAATTTTCCATCCGGGGTATATTCCTGTATCCGTTTATTCCCGGTCTCGGCAATTAGAAGGTTACCTTTCTCATTTTCAGTAATTCCATAAGGATAAGCCATTTCACCTGGGTTTGAGCCTGACTGGCCGAAGGAAAAGAGGTATTTGCCATTAGGTTTAAACACCTGAATTTCATGGTTGTTGGTGCTGGCTACATATATCAGGTCTTTACTGCTGACATATACGGCCATTGGCGATTTTAGCGGTTTCTTTTCATTACCGTAGATGCTAAATAAATACTTTGGAGGCTGGTCCATGCTAAAAACGCTTGTAACCTCAGGCTTTGCACTCCTCCAATATAAGTATCCGAAAAGCGCTGACAACAAAATAACGATAGCCAAAATAATCTGCAGCAATTGTTTTACGGTAATCATCCTTTTACGTTTCCTGGAGCGTGAAAGGCGCGATTCCTCCATTAACTATACACCGCCCGGTATTCGTTTATCATTAAATAGTTATTTGCCGGTTATGCTTTTGAGCTCCCTGGCCGCCTCCGGATAATTGTTCCCGGACAGTTCCAGGGCCTTCATCAAGGCCGCTGCGGCGTTTTTTCTGTCACCCTTCTTGTTGAAAACCAATCCAAGATAGTAATGTCCGAGAGCTGACCCGGGGTCAAGTTTAATGCCTGTATCAAGATAGGTTAAAGCCTCGTTATAGCCTTCAAGTTCATAATAACTTATCCCCAGATAAATATAGGCCAGCTTTTCCCGCTGCGGTTCTTTTCTTATCCCCCGAAGCAGATACGGTATGGCGTCGCGGTACTGTTTCCGGTCTGCCAGGATTAACCCGTAGTATATATTAGCCGGGGCATCCTCCTTCTCATATTGAAGGACTTCCTCCAATAGTTCCTCTGCATCTTCAGCCTCACCTTTCAGGTAATAAGCCAAAGCCAGATCTACTTTGCTCCTATGGTCACTCTTTTTGCTGGTTTGTCCCAGTGCCTCAATCTGCCGGTCAAAAACACTCCGGTCATCTACGCCCCAAAACATCGTTTCCCCGATAACATAACCCAATATTAAAAGGGTAACAGATACTAAACCAATTATCCTGTACGCTTTTTTCCTGTATAGTTTGGCATTTAAATCGATAGTAATCTTATATTCCAACATGCTTTTAATTTTTTCTTCCAAACGCATAGCTATTAATATCCCCTAATAACATCTTACAAAACAAGGGCTAAGTACCAGGGCAGGCCTGATGCTAAGCTCTTAACAGCTAAATGGGCTCTATCATCGTGATTCATTTAAAGAGCAATATCTGGCTTAATACCTTTTAAATACCGTTCCAGTTTAATATACGATACCATGTCGGATTTTCCTGCCATAGACGCTAATTTTTTGAATGATTATTCATAATAAATATCGCAAAAAAGCTTTAATTTCTTTAGCTTTTTGTACCCACTGCCGGGATATTTCCAGGTTAATCACGGTACAATATGGAATAAGAATCTAAATCACGGAGGTAAAAATATGGTCGAAAAAAAGAATTCCAAGCAACCTGGCGATAACCATGCCAATTATTACGGCATCGGTGAACCCACCCCGCAGATGCTGCGGTTCAAAGGGGAAATGGTCGAGGAAGGCAAAGCCGACCTGGAGCCGTCCCTCGAATTTATGCGGCAAAACCCGATGAAGACGCCCCCCAACAACCTGACAGGCAAAAACAAAACCCCGAACGAAAAAGATTAAAACCGTTCACCGACCGTTCACCGACCAATTTATATCCTGTTTTGTTGGTAAACGGTCTTTTTTTACCGTTTAGGGTCGAATATCGACCGTTGCCCCCCAAAGACTTGCCGTTGAAGATTAAATTGATGTATTTGGAGGGTGTTAATGATACAATCGTAGTAGGTTGCGGGAAGCCTTGTGTTATAATAATTTTTATCCATTTCTTTATCGCCATCCCGAAACCTAATTAAATAAGGGCGGTTTTCTTTTTGCCCTGAAATATTTGAAGTTCTGAAAGGAGGTATGGCCAGGGCTTATTTTTTGCGAGCACTTATAATTTTTTAATGAAGCTTGAGGCTAATTAATTAAATCGTTACTTGCAGAGATACTTGGGGGGAGAGTATCGTCATTGCAAACAGTCGCATCTTAGAGTCCTTGAGGCTTCCGGACAAACCAAAAAACGAAAGGTGTGTGTGTATTTATGTCTAGTCAGTCCAACAAAGGGTGGATAGTCACCTTTGCAGGTACTGGAATAAACCTTGCCCTGGGCGTGCTTTACGCCTGGAGCGTAATCAGTAAAGCTTTAACCAAGGAATGGGGCTGGAGCGCCTCTATGGCCTCACTGCCTTATGCTGTTGCCTGCGGTGTCTTCGCCATCGCAATGGTTTTTGCCGGCCGGGCACAGGATAAGCTCGGTCCTAAGATTGTTGCTTCCGTGGGCGGCGCACTGACCGGTATCGGTATGATCGTGGCCAGCTTCGCCACCAAAGACAGCAACCTGCTGATGATTATCGGCTTCGGTATTCTTGCCGGTACAGGTATCGGCCTGGGATATGCTTCCGCAACCCCGCCGGCGGTCAAATGGTTCCCGCCGCAGAAAAAAGGTCTTATCACCGGTATTGTGGTAAGTGGTTTCGGTCTGGCCTCCGTGTATATCGCGCCGACCACCAACGCCCTGCTGAAAAACGCAGGCATCAACAGCACCTTTATGTACCTCGGCATCGCCTTCTTTATCGTTTCCGTGCTGCTGTCCCAGTTCCTGATCAACCCGCCGGCCGGCTATGTCCCGGCAGGTATGCCCGCTGCTACAACCGCATCCGGCAAATCTTCGGTGAAAAAGCACGACTACGACTGGCATGAAATGATGAAAACCCCGCAGTTCTATCTGCTGTGGATTATGTATGCCTTCGCTTCCTTTGCCGGCCTGATGATTATCGGCCATATGGCCAAGATTGCCGCTAAACAGCTGCCTAATGCTGCTGCCCTGGGCTTCATACTGGTTGCCGTCCTGGCTATCGGTAATGCCTCCGGCCGGATTGTCGCCGGTATTGTTTCCGATAAACTTGGCCGCACCCGCACTATGATGCTGGTTTTCCTGTCCCAGGCCGCAGTAATGGCTTTATTCGCTAAGTTCACTTCCGCTCCGCTGCTGCTCTTCGGCGCCCTTGCCGTTGGTTTCAACTACGGCGCCAACCTGTCCCTGTTCCCGTCCACTACCGCCGATTACTTCGGTACCAAAAACCTGGGCGTGAACTACGGTCTGGTCTTTACCGCCTGGGGTGTGGGCGGCGTTTTCGGCTCCCAGGTAGCAGCCAAAATCGTTGACGCCACCACCAGCTACAACATGGCCTTCACCGTGGCTGCCGTCCTCTGTGTGGCCGCTGCCGGAATCTCCTTCCTCACCAAGGCGCCCAAAACCATTACCGTAGACAGACCGGCCATGGGCATGGGCATGCCGGCCACCGTTAACCCGCTGGTCAAAGAAGAAGCTGCTTCTAACGAAGACTAAAACGTGCTGATAAGTAACATACTAAATTATAACCGGGCTCAGCGGAGCCCGGTTTTTAATCTTGGAGGCTGACATGATTTCAAAAACAACCAGGACTTTTTCCCTGGACGGGTACGATATACAGCTGGTCACGGTAGAAAACTCCGATGATATCCTGCTCGCTGCAGTGGAACATGATGAAACCCCGCTGTGGCTGGAAATCTGGCCGGCCTCCATCGGTCTGGCCCGGTGGTTTCTTCAGGGTCCTGACCTGACCGGCAAGACCGTACTGGAACTTGGCTGCGGCCTTGGCCTGGCCGGACTTGCGGCGGCAGCTAAAGGCGCCAGGGTGATAATGACCGACTACGTCCCGGAATCAGTGGCCATGACAGCCGAAAGCGGCCGGCTGAACGGATTTGATACTGACGGCGCGGTGGCCGACTGGCGGGATTTTAAGCTTACGGAAAAATATGATTTTATCATCGGGGCAGATATCTGTTACCATCCCGAACTCAATCCATATTTGAGGAAAATTTTCGCCGCCAACCTGAAACCGGGTGGGCTCGTAGCCCTCTCCGATCCCGGCCGGCATGACTCCGCCATCCTGCTTGGGCAGCTGGCCGAGGACGGCTGGCAGATGGAAAAGGACACCGTGCCGGTGTCCCAGGGAAAGTTTGATTACAGGATTTTCGTATATAAACTGAGACGCGGTTAAAGAATGCATTTCTCCTTAAATATCCAGTTTCCTTTATGGTATTGCAAAAAAATATTTTTATGGTATAATAATTGGCAACAATTGCATATCCAGCCTGATTAACGCTGAGTTCCGGTAAGGAAGCGGGGGAACCATAATCTTGGGGTGAATCCGGAGGTTTCCGGTAGGGTTGCACTTTCGACCCGAACCCGTCAGCTAACTTCGTAAGCGTAGGAAAGTGGCATGTTATAAACATGTGATTAATTATGGCATGCTTTTGCTTTTTATTCCCTTTTTGCCATCCTACATTTCCCCGGAGCGTTATGTTCCGGGGAATTTTATTTTGTGGCCGCAACAGGAGGTGATGTGCTTCGTGCGAAAGAAAAGGAGCGATGTGAATGTTTAAAAATTTATGTTCTCTCTCTTGGCAATTGCCCTGATAGCCCTGGTTGGCTGTTCGGGAACCAGTGAAACCACAGGCACTGATGTCAAAAACTTTACTGTGGGTGTTGTGACAGGCACTACCTTTGAAGAATCTGCCCGGAAACTGACCAGGGTGCCTGACGTGAAGCTTTATAAAGACGACAACCAAACCCTTATGGAACTGGCCAACGGCCGGGTGGACGGTGTAATTACCGACCGCATGGTAGGAATGATTGCTATTAAAGAGAAAAACCTGGCTAACCTGGACCCAAGCATTTTTGAGCCAGATTTTATAAAAGGAGGATTTGTTATTGCGTGATTATAAGTCGATACCCTTATGGCAAGACGTAACCGAAGAACAATGGAATGACTGGAGGTGGCAGATTACCCACCGGATTACAACGATAGACCAGTTGAAGGAAGTCATTAACCTTACTCCCGATGAGGAACAAGGGGTGGAGCGCTGCCTGAGAACCCTGAGAATGGCCATCACCCCTTACTACGCCACCCTGATGGATGCCCGCAACCCCAACTGCCCCATCCGCAGGCAGGCTGTACCAACCATACATGAAACCCATAAATCTGACTACGATTTACAAGACCCCCTGCATGAGGAAGTGGACTCCCCGGTCCCGGGGATTACCCACCGTTATCCCGACCGGGTCCTGCTACTGGTAACCGACCAGTGCAGCATGTACTGCCGGCACTGTACCAGAAGAAGGCTGGCCGGCAATACGGACCGCGCCCTGCCCGACACCCGGATTGAGCAGGCCATTAATTATATCCGCGGCACCCCGGTGATCCGTGATGTGCTTATCTCCGGCGGCGACCCCTTATGCCTGCCAAACCATAAACTGGAACATATCCTGGCCCGCCTAAGGTCTATCCCCCACGTGGAAGTAATCCGCATCGGGTCCCGTACCCCGGTGGTTTTACCCCGGCGCATCACGGATAAGCTGGTGCAGATGCTGGCGAAGTACCACCCATTGTGGTTGAATACCCATTTTAACCATCCCCGGGAATTAACCCCTGAGGCCAAAGAAGCCTGTGCTAAACTGGCCAACGCCGGTATCCCTTTAGGCAACCAGTCTGTCCTTTTAAAAGGGGTTAACGACTGCCCGCATACCATAAAAAAACTCATGCAGGGCCTGGTCAAAGCCAGGGTGCGCCCATATTACATGTACCAATGCGACCTGGCCGAAGGCATCGAACACTTCCGCACCTCTGTGGCCAGAGGCATCGAAATCATGGAGCTCCTGCGGGGCCATACTTCCGGTTTTGCCGTACCCACGTACGTAATTGATGCCCCGGGCGGGGGCGGCAAGATTCCGGTTAATCCTCAATACCTGATTTCCCAGTCCCAGGACAAGGTGATTTTACGTAATTACGAGGGTATCATCACCACTTATGCCGAACCGGCGGACAAAACCAGCACCTGCAACAACTGCGGTTTCTGCCGGCCAGCCACACACCGGGTAAATACCGGCCTGGGCAAACTTATTTATGATGACAAGCTAAGCCTCATACCAAAAGACAACAACCGTGAAAAACGTCAAAAAGCCCTGCAGCATGTGGTAGGTGACCTTTAATGCTGAGAGCTTTAAAACTGGATTTCATCAACGACCGCATCAAAGCGCTGGCATGTGCCCCAGGTGAAATTCCTGAATTAGACGTCGGCGACTTGATGCAGCAAAAGTCCTTTGGTAAAATCATTGTGCTGGCCGGGGACTCAAACTGGCAGGATTTCCTGGACCACGGCTTTTCATTGGAAGCGGTGCATAAAAATTATTTCCGCGGCCGGCCGGGTTATTACCTGGCCAGGTACCCCTGCCCCGGGCGCGGTACCAGCCGGCAAACGGCCAAAGCGGACCGGTTGCTGGCCGATGTTCTGAAATTCCCCGCATCCCTGCCCGATGCCAGCCTGCCGCCGGCTTTTAGCCTCCGGGACGCCGGATTAGCAGATATTCCTCAGTTAGTTGAATTGTATAAAAAAGTGTTTACCAGTTACCCGGTGCCAATCACCGACCAGGATTACATGCAGGAAACCATGCAGACCAAAAACCACTTTAAAATCATCTTGCACCGGAATAAAATTGTCAGCGCCGCTTCAGCTGAAATGGATGCCAATAACCTGACCGCCGAACTTACCGACTGTGCCTCCCTGCCGGAATACAGGGGCCGGGGCCTGATGTCAAAGCTGATACAGGCATTGGAAGAAGAAATGCGCCGGAGAAAGTTTATCAGCGTATATACCATTGCCAGGGCAACCGGCAAAGGCATCAACCTTATTTTCCGCAAACAGGGTTATGAATACGGCGGCCGTTTTATTAATAACTGTACAATTTGCGGCAGCTTTGAGGATATGAACCTGTGGCACAAGAAACTATAGTTCAACCGTGAAGAAAAAGCAGTGGTGTCTATGACCCACTGCTCTTTTACGTTTTTTTACTTTGCCATGTTTCTCAGCTTTTTTACCCGTTCCGTAACAGGCGGGTGGGTACTGAAGAGGTTGATCAGCCGCCGGCCCGACAAGGGATTGACAATATACATATGGCTGGTTGCCGGGTTTACGTCCGCGGGGATCATCCGCGCTCCCTGCTCCAGTTTCAGCAACGCCTGAGCCAGGCCGTCAGGCCTGCCCGCTATATCTGCCCCGGTGGAATCAGCCAGGTATTCCCGCGAACGGGAAATAGCCATCTGCACCAACATTGCGGCAATGGGGGCCAGGATAATCATGGGCAGGGCGGCCAGACCGGAACCGCCTTCTTCATCGTCGCTGCTGCCGCCGCCGAAAATTAGCGCCCACTGGGCCCAGTTGGCCAACATGGTGATGACGCCGGCCATCACCGCCGCAAGGGTGCCGATGAGGATGTCACGGTTTTTGATGTGGGCCAGCTCGTGGGCGATAACGCCTGCCAGCTCTTCCCGGTTCAACAGGCGCAGCAGGCCTTCGGTAACGGCTACCGCCGCATGGTCCGGATTACGCCCGGTGGCAAAAGCGTTGGGCTGGGGCGACGGGGTCAGGTATAATTTAGGCATAGGAATGCCGGCTTCCCGGGCCAGCCGCTCCACCATATCAAATAGTTCCGGGTTGTCTCTTCTCTCCAGAGGCCGTGACCCGGTCATTTTTATAACGATTTTATCACTGAACCAGTAGCTGGCGCCGTTCATTACCAGCGCAAACCCAAAAGCCAGAACCATCCCTGACCTGCCCCCCAGGGCGCTGCCGGCGACAACCACCAGCGCGGTCAGTACGCTCATAAATATTAACGTTTTAAGTTGATTTCCAAATCCGCTCATCGAGTTACTCCCCCTTCATTTATTGTCCTCATTCTGTGACTAAACCATAGGCTCGCCAAGCAAAACCATAAGCGCCTGCAGGACCTGCATGCCTTTGTTCATCAGTTCCCGGGATACCACCCTGACCTGTTCGTCGGTGCCGCATAGCCGGATAGCCGGGTAAAGTTCTGCCACCTCTTTTTGCAGGCTGTCCAGATGCTGCCGGACAGCGACGAT
>JBMOPI010000294.1:0-4706 GCA_049324975.1 Bacillota bacterium | reverse complement strand
TTAAACAAATCGCCGTTTTCCCGGCCGGAGAACAGGTGACAGATTTCCTCCAGTGAGTAATGCTGTTTTTGCAATTCTTTTACAATCCTGATGGTCTTTAGTGATTCGGCGGAATAGAGCCGGTGTTTGCCCGGCGAACGGGCCGCTTCATTGATTAACCCAATCTGTGTATAATAATCAATGGTGCGCGGGCTAACCCCGGCCAGCTCCGCCAATTCCCCGATGCGCATATATTTTACACCGTTCCCAAAAAAATCACCCCTATACCAAATAATATTAATCGTTTATAATAAATATACAGTGGCACGTTATGTTAGTCAATTTTCAAATTTGACCGGGAGGGCCGCAAACAGTGAAGAAAATCAGAAAATACCTGATTACCGGCATATTAACCCTTTTACCTCTCATTATTACCATCTATGTAACCAAGTTTGTTTTTGAGTTTATCGACGGTTTTCTGGAACCCCTGATTGTGATTAAGTTTGGCCGGCAAATCCCCGGTATCGGTTTTGTCCTGACCCTGCTGCTGATTCTGCTCACGGGCCTGACCATGTCCAACTATCTCGGCCGCAGGATGATCACCTGGCTGGAAAACCTGGTCACCAAAATCCCTTTATTGAATGTGGTATACACTTCGGTAAAAAAAGTCATTGAGGCTTTCCAAATACAGAATAAAGAGGCTTTCCAAAGAGTGGTGCTGGTGGAATATCCACGAAAAGGGGCTTATGCCCTGGGATTTGTCACCGGTGAAGGAATGGGCGAAGTACAGGCCAAGACCTCCCAGTATGTCCTGAACGTGTTCGTGCCGACAACCCCTAACCCCACTTCCGGCATGTTGATCCTGGTCCCCAGGGAAGACGTTGTTTTCCTTGACATGTCAGTGGAGGAAGGTTTAAAACTTATTGTTTCAGGCGGTGTCATTTGCCCGGAATACTCTGAAAAATGCTAAAGCAGCGGCTTAAACCGCTGCTTTTCTGCTTTCCTTTTCTTCGTTCACCTGCTGTTCTTCTTCTGTCCCCGGTTCCTCCCGGAACACCAGTCCCTTATAACCGTCCACGGTAATCCTTTCGCCGTCCCGCAGCGCTTCGGTGGCGTTGCCGACCCCCATCACCGCCGGCAGGCCATACTCCCGGGCAATAATGGCGGCGTGGGAAGCGGCGCCCCCGGTATCCACCACCAGCCCTGCGGCCGTAGTAAAAAGGGGCGTCCAGGCCGGGTTGGTATACTGTGCCACCAGGATATCGCCTTTCTTAAGCCGGTGGAAATCCCGGGCGTCCCGGATGATCCGGGCGGCGCCGGTAATGGCGCCGGAACTGGCCGCCACACCTTTGAGGGCGCCGGTAGTATCTACCACCACGCCCCGCATCCGCCAGCGGGCCAGGCGCCTTTCCTGCTGGACCTTGCGTTTTTCTATCAGGGACTGGATCTCCCGCGGCTTCAACTCTTCAACGCCAAGGAAGATGGTGTTGATCATGTCTTTGATTTCAAAGAAATTAAGGTAAAAAATATCCCGGTAGTCCCGCAATAAACCCCTGCGCACCAGCCTTTTAGCCAATTCAAAGTAAAGCAGCCTTAATACATGCATCCACCTGGTTATATCGTAATGGCTGTTTTCCCGGAATACAGTAAAACTCCGGCCGTGGGCAACCAGTTTATCCGCCCAGCGCTTCACACCGAGCCGTTTCCAGATCCCCCGGTCCAAAGCCTGTGCCAGCTTTTCTTCCGCTTCTTTCCTGCGTGCAGTCACAGCAGCCTCTTTGGCCGCCCGGGTCCCTTCGTCCTCGGTCAGCATGGCCCGCATGATGCCGAAAACCACGTCCGGCACGTCCTGCCAGGTCTCACAGGCAATGCCGCCAAGTCCCATGGAAGTCTCCCTTTCTCCGTAGGCATCCAGGAAACGGTCAAACTCTTCCAGAAACGCCTGACCGCCTTCCGCTTTTTCAACCTGAGAACGCATGTCGCTGAGTTCTCCTTCAATAATTGTCCTGGCAACCTCCGGCCAGCGGCGGGTGGATAAGGCCAACCCCCTCAGCCGGTCATTGATTTCCATGGTGATATTGTGTTCACCGGCCAGGATGTTTTCAAATATCTCCAGGCTCCTGTCGCCGAACAGCCTTTTCAGTAAACGCTTCAGCAGGTCGCTGGGGACCCGGTTCAGGGTAAAATATTTGTACCGCATGACGATGAAATAGTGAAAATGGTGCAGGGTTTCAGTGAGGTAATCAATCACGAGTTCGTAAGGCAGTTCCGCCATATCCCGGCTCTTTAACTTTCGGATCACATCATTAAGGTAAACCTGCTCATTCTTCCATTCCGCCGCCGGGTCGGACTGCAGGATGCTTTTCAATTGCAGGTAAAGCAGCTTGTGCCGCAGACCTTTTTTAATATCGGGCGGGATGAAAAATTCCGGAAAGATTCCTTTTTCCACCCGTTTGTAATCTATCACCGGAGGAATTTTGTACCCAAACCCCTGCATCGCCTCAAATTGAGCCATAAACAGCACCTTGACCACTATCCCGTCAATGGGATGGATAGGCTCCGGAAAACGCTCGGCCACCCATTTCATGACCGCTTTCTGCACCTTGTTAAAACTGTCCCAGGGGATTTCCGGCGGCTCTTCGTCAGCCAGGGTTGTGATAGGGCGGGTCTGCAGGAAATAGAAATTCCCCTTGTGATAAGCCCACTCCACATCCTGAAAATCTTCGTAATAGAGTTCTATTTTGAGCCCGGTATGGGCCAGCTTACGGATATCAAAATCGTTCAGCAGCTGCCCGCGGGCCGGTTCGGCAATGTCTTTGGAAATAATCTCGGTATGGGTTTCCTCATGCTTTTGCAGCACATAAATATCACCGCGCACTTCCCCGGACACCAGCGCCTCACCCAGGCCGGGGGCAGCTTCGATAAGGACCTCCCGGCGGTTGTTGTTGGTGGGGTTGGCCGTAAACATGACGCCGGAAATCTCGGCCGGGATCATCTCCTGGATTATCACAGCCATACTAACATCATCATGGCCGAAGTCTTTCTTTGTCCGGTAATGGATGGCCCGCGGCGTCCACAACGACGCCCAGCACTTTTTCACGGCCTCGAGGGTCGCCTCCAGACCCTCAATGTTCAGGAATGTTTCCTGCTGGCCGGCAAAGGAAGCATCAGCAAGGTCTTCCGCCGTAGCCGAGGAACGCACCGCCACTTTAACCCCGGACCGGCCGGCAACCAGTTTATGATATGCTTCGGCTACGGCCCGACTGATGTTGTCAGGTATGGCCAGCCCCGTGATTAAGGCGGAAAGCCGGCGGCTGGCATCATTTGTCGATTCTATGTTTTCATTGTCTGAAGCGGCCAGGACCTCCTGCAGCCGCTCCCGGGTATCCTGCTGCCCGATATGCTGCCGGTAGGCCGCGGAGGTCAGGCAAAATCCCGGCGGGACATCCAGTCCCCGGGCCAGGTCGCCCAGGTTGGCGGCCTTGCCGCCTACCAACGGGTGGTCTTCCTTCTGGATTTCCTTTAGCCATAAAATAAGTTTATCGGACATTAGCCTCTCCCCCACTTAGATAAATTGGGTTAAACGTCACTGCGTCAAGATTCCGTAGAAAACATATTTCATTCTCTTTAACAGGGTATCCACCAGGCACTGGTCTTCGTCCACCCATTCCAAAAGTGTTGACATATATATGAATTCCAGGGTCCGGGCAGCGGTGTCAACATCTATCCATTCCCTGATTTCGCCGCGTTCCTGGCCCTGGCGCAGGATATCCCGTAAAAGGTTGGGAAACTGGATATATTTCTCTTTCTCTTCCGGGCCCATTACTGTAGCTAGATTTTTAAAAGTCTCAAGCACCACTACTTTGGTCAGGGACTTCTCTTTTTCATTGATTTTACCGAAAATGTGCATCATCTTTTCAATCCGTCCCCAGGCGGACGCCTCACCGTCCAGGATGTCCGGCAGGTTCCGGTAGAGCTGCTCCATCCGAATTTCGGCCATATGCATTAATACAGCTTCTTTGCGGGGAAAATAGTTGAAAAATGTCCCTTTGGCTATGTCCGCTTTGGCTGCTATTTCGTCTACCGTAGTATTGTCAAAACCCTTTTCTATGAACAACTGCAGCGCTGTTTCGTAAATCATCTCCTTAGTTTTGGCCTTTTTTCGCTCCATCCGGGAAATCTCCGCCGCCATAAACACCCCTCCCCGTTGACCTTGGTTTATTTTTGTACTATAGTCATTTTATCACCGGCACAGGCCGGTGGTCAATACTCATTACAATTATTTTTTGGATTTCATGATATTTACAGGAATATTCCGCAAAAATGTCTAATAGGAAAAAATTAGGTGGATTAGAATTGAAAGGAGACACTTTATGCCCTGGACAGTTTTAAAAGCAAAAATCGGCGCAGCTGCCAGAAAATTTGATGCCCGGCCGGACACAGTGGACCTGCGGGACCGGGTTTATCAACCGACTCTGCGCCTTTTAAAACAAGCCGTGGACAACCGGCCCGGGGTCCCGAAAATCCTGGATCAGGGCAGCGAAGGCGCCTGTACCGGCTTCGCGCTGGCGGCGGTAATCAATTACCTGACTTATAATTCCCTGCCGGAGCGGTCGCGGACTAAAAGTTTTACCGGGGTCAGTCCCTGGATGCTGTACGCCATGGCCAAAAGGTACGACCGCTGGCCCGGTGAGGAGTACAGCGGCTCCAGCGCCCGCGGCGCCATG
>JBMOPI010000293.1:0-26141 GCA_049324975.1 Bacillota bacterium | reverse complement strand
GGCCGCTTATCAGCTTCGCCTGGCGGCGTCACCCGGTCCTGCCGGCTCCTCAACGTACATTAGTACGCCTCGTCGCCGTCATGCCCGGCTTCCTTGCCATGCTCGCTGCTAAGCGCCCTCGTTTTGTCCCGTTCAGCTCTCCGCATCACGGAACTCTATCTTACCACGTTAACCGTTTCCGGTCAACCGGTAATTTCTGGTTTGTTGTGCCGCCTCCCGGCGTCACGGAAACCATCTTACCACTTAAACCCCCGCGGGGTCGACCGGTAATTCTTGGTTCTTTTCCCTCCGGCGCTCTCGCAACCGGATTTCCATCTTACCATACCCCTCGCCTCATTGGCAAGTTGTATTTTCTGGTAAGTTTTAAAAAGGCTTCGCTGGCGCAAAGCGCCGGCGTTAGCCTTTTTTATGCCGCAGGAGCGCTATACTTTCCCGGGGTATTAAAAAGCGCTTTACGCGCTTTGGAATTTTATTGTAGCACAGCTTAATAATACTTGTCAAGGGCGACTCATAGAAAATCCCTTTGATTAAAAAGGCTTCGTTGTGCGCGAAGCCTGAAAACCCTTTTAGTCCTTAGGTTTCATTTGCGGAAACAGCAGTACGTCTCTTATAGAAGCAGAATCAGTTAAAAGCATTATCAGCCGGTCGATACCGATACCCAGCCCGCCCGCAGGCGGCATACCATATTCCAGCGCTGTAATGTAATCCTCATCCATCATATGGGCCTCATCATCCCCTGCTGCCCGCTGCTCAACCTGTTTACGGAACCTCTGCTCCTGATCAATAGGGTCATTCAGCTCAGAAAAGGCATTGGCCATTTCCCTGGCGTAAATAAATGCCTCAAAACGATATGTATAAGCAGGATTCTCCTTTTGCCGTTTGGCCAAAGGTGAAATCTCAACAGGGTAATCAATAATGAAGGTAGGCTGAATAAGTTTAGGCTCGACAAATTCTTCAAATACTTCGTTAATAATACTGCCGCGGGTCGTGCCTGCCTCAACTTCGAGCCCGATGCTTTTCGCCGCCGCCCGGGCTTCTTCGTCACTGCTGATAATGGTAAAATCAACCCCGGTGTGCTGTTTTACTGCTTCCAGCATAGGTATCCGTGCCCAGGGCGGATCAAGTCTGATATTTTCACCCTGATATGTTATTTCCGTTGTTCCGAGGACTTCCCGGGCTACAGTGGCAATTAAATCTTCAGTCAGCGCCATCATATCCCGGTAATCGGCGTAAGCCTGGTACAATTCAAGCATGCTGAACTCGGGATTATGCTTGGTAGAAATCCCTTCATTGCGAAAATTCCTGTTGAGTTCATAAACCTTTTCCAGACCGCCGACCAACAAACGTTTAAGATACAGTTCCGGGGCAATACGGAGGTAGAGGTCCATATCCAGTGCATTATGATGGGTTATAAAAGGCTTGGCGGTAGCACCGCCGGGGATAGGCTGCATCATGGGGGTCTCAACCTCAAGAAAGCCGCGCTGATCAAGGTAATTCCGAATGGCCCTGATAATCCCGCTCCGGGTGATAAAAACATGCCTGACTTCCGGATTTACAATTAAGTCGACATATCTCTGACGATAGCGCAGTTCAACATCCTTCAGCCCATGCCATTTTTCCGGCAGTGGCCTCAGTGACTTGGATAACAAAGTAATCCCGGTCGCCCAGACGGAAGTTTCGCCCCGCTGGGTACGAAAAACCTTACCCTTAACACCGATGATATCGCCGATGTCTAAATGAGTAAACAGGTCATATGCTTCCTGGCCCAGCTCGTCAACCCGGGCATATACCTGAATACGCCCCGATACGTCCTGGAGATGCGCGAAACTAGCCTTGCCATGACCACGCTTGGCCATAAGCCGGCCCGCAATAACAACCTCTTTTTCATTCAGCTCATCAAAGCGGTCCAGTACTTCCTGCGCGGAATGAGTACGCTCAAACTTCTGACCAAAGGGGTCAATGCCCAAATTTTTAAGCTCGTCCAGCTTTTTGCGCCGAACCAGCATTAGTTCGTTCAGGTCGAGTTCCTGATCCATCAAATAGACCTCCAGCCGTGTTATTCTTAATCTTAAGTAATTACTATTTCTTAATTTTAAGAATCTTGTATTTCAATTTACCGGCCGGCACTGATACTTCCACAACACTACCCTTTTTCTTGCCCAGAATAGCTTTCCCCACCGGAGACTCGTTGGAAATTTTATTAGCAGACGGGTCGGCTTCTGCAGACCCGACAATGGTATAGTTAATTTCATCGCCAACTTCCATATCCTTTATAAGTACGGTGGAACCGATGGAAACAACATCGGTATGGATTTCCCCTTCGTCTATGACTCTGGCGTTGCGCAGCATTTTCTCCAGAGTCAGAATCCTTCCCTCAATAAAGGCCTGTTCGTTTTTGGCATCTTCGTATTCGGAATTCTCGGAGATATCCCCAAATTCAATGGCCTGTTTGATCCTTTCCGCAACTTCCCGCCTTCTGACCGATTTTAACTGTTCCAGTTCCTGTTCCAGTTTTTTAAGTCCTTCCAGTGTAAGGATTACTTCCTTTTCTCCCATAATCTCGCTCCCCTTTGTCATCTTTAGACCGGTACAATCAATAGTATGCGCTCTTTTTGTTAGTATGTCTAAAATTATGTGTTCACAAGCACGAAAAGAGTGTCAAGGTTTAGCTTGACACTGTTTTTCTGCCGTTTTCTTTATGGAAATATTATAATGACCTTACTACTATTTGTCAAGAAAAGACGGTATATTCATCTAGATACCGGTCAGGCATTGCTGTACCGGGGAAGCTTTGCGCAGGGCATTTTCTTTTATCCGGTTAATCTCATCTTCAGTTACGGCTTTTTCAAAACTCCGCAAACCGGCTACCCTGAAACCGTGCTTTTTGGCCAGCCGGTTGATTTTCTCCACCTGCTCCACGGACAGGTCCCTGCCCAAAGTGTAACTTTCGTACTTTTTTTCCAGGGCCAGTACCATGGTTTCGGCCATGCAGGCGTAAGCGGTCTTTGGCGGAAAACCGAAATTAAGATTAAAATTAACGTCGCCGGGTATTTCCACTACGCCTCCTTCAATTACCAGGATATCATTCCTTAACTCTGCCACCTGGCGGGATACATTGCGGGGCCGGGAAACATCGCACACAACTGCGCCAGGCTTTATATCTTCCGGTCCAATCAGGATTTCAACAGAACTGGTAACAGTCAACACAATATCTGCGGAACGCACGGCCTTTTTTACATTCCCGGAAAGTTTAACCACCAGGCCGGTATCATAAAACAGCTTATTGGCCAGCTTTTGCAGTTTTACTTCGTCCCTGGCCACCAGCGTCAGGTGCTTTACCTCTCTGGCGAGGATTTCCGCACAAACCCGGCCTATAGACCCGGTGGCACCAACTATCACAACCTGGGCTGAAGCCAGGTCATGACCCATGATTTCAGCAGCCATGCGGGTTCCCTCTAGGGCGGTGGCAACCGTATAACTGTTGCCGGTAGTGACGGGTATTCGCAGGTTTTTGGCTACCGTAATCCCTGCATCACCGACTATCTTTGCAAAAGCGCCCAGCCCAAGGATCTTGGCCCCCAGCTTTTCTGCCTTTTTTCCGGCCCGGATAATTTTATTTAAAACAAGGCCGGCAGGCAGTTCCATCATCTGTTTAGCTGTAAGGGGGCAGGTGACAAACCAACCCCGGGCACTGTTATGGGTTGAAGCAAGGTTGGTAATGTCCGATGCCTTAAAAGGCGGGGCATACCTGAGGATCGCTTCTTTAACCGGTTCCGGCAGGAACCGGGCAATTTTGAACTTGCGGTCCAGGTCTTTGGTATCCAAAGGGTGGAGCATAAATGCGAAGGTATCCATAAACGCCTCTCCTTTAATTTATTCTCTCTTCAGCAAAATCGACAACCCGCGGCTTAAAACCGAGGCGGTCCAGGACTTCCGAATAATCTTCAGGTTTCATTTCATCAGGTTTTTTCCCGGCCAGGGTAATTAGCACGCCTTCCATAACGTTTGTGCCAAAGGAGCGTCCGTTCATTTCCGGCGTTGTGGTGATCAGTTGGGCCACCCCGCGGCTTTGCAGCAATTCTATATCCTGCGGGGTTACGGTATTGGTGATGATGGTTTTTCCCCGCAGTACCGGCGGCATGTGCCGGCGGATAAAGTGAAAATCACCGGCGATGACGTCGGCATCATGATAGTAGGAACTATGCTTAGACTTCACTTTTTCCTGTTTGCTGCCGGTAGGATACAGCATTTTAATGGGCAGCCGGCAGGCTACCGGAGCAACCAATTTAGCCACTCTTTCAAGGGATTTTAAAGAGTTTAGAGGTATCGGTATCCCCAGAGCAAAAATCAGGTCACCAAAAGTCATCTCCGCACCGGCCCGGCTGAACGCCTCGGCCATTCCGAAGCGGTCTACGCCACAGACCATCAGGATTTTCCGGCCGGCAAAAGAAATCCCCAGCTCTTTCTGCAGATAATCAATCACTTTGCGTTCTAAGGTATTCTTAAGCCCACTGCCGTCTACTATCGGAGTTATCCGGGCGGCCCGGGCAATCCTGGCCGCATCTCTTAGTATATATCTTTTGGACCCGGCGTAGATATAGAGGTCAATACCGCCAAGGCCAAAGGCGTCAACCTGCCCGTCCATTTCCCGGATCAGGCTGACAGCCCGGTCAACGTCACCGTCGGTCCCCCGGCGTTCCACCCGGAAAGGCACACCCAAAAATTCAGTTTCCACCGCATGGTCCCGGGAAGATGACCCTAGGCTGACACTTACAACCCGTTTCAACTCCAATTCCTCCTCATCTTTTAATACCGCTCAGAATTTCCATTATTTTATCCGGATCAACATACCGGTCCTCTTCAATAGGCGATTCGCCTAAGGACAGTCCGATTACATCACAATCGAGCATTGCCTCTATAATCTTAATGCGCTGGTCAGAACCAATAATAATTACCGCGTCATACTTACGGGCCTCACCGATCAGGCGCATCATAGTGTTCACCAGGTCGGCCCCGCTCATGTTGCGGACAAAATCCCAACGCTCCTGTTCGGTCATAACCAGAGGGAAATCGACCCCTTCCCGGTTGAGCAGTTCCATTATCTCCTGCTTATTAAGTATGGGGAACCCGACTACAGCAATGCGTCTGCCTTTACGGATTTCTCCCAGGGTCTCCAGACGGGAAATAAATGTCCGGTCAATACCGGTCCGGTTGGCCACTTCCTGTTGGGACAGCCCTTTAACCCGGAGTTCCAGGATTTTTTCCACGATATCATTAATTTTCTTTTTGCTGATGACCTTTTCACCCACCCGTACCAGGTCCATTTGCCATCCTCCGCATATATAATATCCGGCTTGACTAAAAAATATGTGCACAATTTTGTGAACATGTTAATTTTAACAAAGTTTACCATAGTTTACAATGAAAAAGGAAGCCCTCACAACGAGTTGCTTCCGGTCAAAAATTCATACAGAATATGTTCGATTCCGGCGATGGAACCGGCAGTGTTGACCTTATCCCTGACCCGGGCCGCATCCCGCAGGCCCTTGATGTACCAGGCTACATGTTTGCGCATTTCTCTTACAGCCCGGTGCTCGCCCTTAAATTCCGCCACCATCTTTAAATGCCGCAGCGCCATCTCTATTTTCATGGCAGCGGTGGGTTCGGCAAGCAGTTCCCCGGTGGCCAGATAATACGCCGTACGCCGGAGAAGCCACGGATTGCCAAGGCCTCCCCGACCAATCATAACAGCGTCACAGCCTGTCTCCAGCAGCATTTTCCGGGCGTCCTGAGGGGACCAGATGTCGCCGTTACCTATCACGGGGATCTGCACCGTATCCTTAACCTGCCTGATAATATCCCAGTCCGCCCGGCCGGAGTAAAACTGCCCCCGGGTGCGGCCATGCACCGTTACCGCAGCGGCGCCGCATTCCTCAGCCAGTTTGGCCAATTCCAGGGCATTGACAGATCCCTCATCCCAGCCTTTGCGCATTTTAACAGTAACAGGCACAGGACTTGCGGCAACCACCGCCCCGATGATTTCCCCAGCCAGCCGGAGGTCCCGCATCAGTGCGCAGCCTTCATTGTTTTTAACCACCTTGGGCGCCGGGCAGCCCATGTTAATATCAATCAAAGCCGCCCCTTCAGCAGCCGCCAGCTTTGCAGCGTCCGCCATTGCCCCGGGGCTGCTGCCAAAAATCTGAACATTTGTGGGACCAGGCTCCCCGTCCAAATCCAGCATGGCTTTGGTCCGGTTACTGTTGTAAGATAAGGCGGTGGCGCTAATCATCTCGGTAAAGATGAGGCCACAGCCAAACTCGCTGACAATGAGCCGAAAAGCTTTGTCAGTTATCCCGGCCATAGGCGCCAGGACTACCCGGTTGGCCAGCCTGACGCCGCCGATGCTCCATTCCGGATCTGACAAGGCGCTATTGTGCCCGGTTGCGTTCATATATTATACGCAGTCCTTCCAGCGTAAGGTTTGGATTAACTAAATCGATGGTGGATGATTCCCGGCTGATCAGCTCGGCCAAGCCGCCGGTTGCAACTACTTTGGCCTCTGTGCCCATTTCTTCTTTAATCCGGTTGACAATCCCGTCGACCTGACCTACAAAACCGTAAAGGATCCCCGATTGCATGCTGGAGATAGTGGTCTTTCCAATCACCGTTTTGGGTTTTACCAGTTCAATCCTGGGCAGCTTGGCCGCTTTGGCTACCAGTGCCTCAGTGGAAATCCCCACCCCGGGGGCAATGGCCCCACCCAGATATTCACCCTGCCCGGAAATTGCGCAAAAAGTGGTGGCAGTGCCAAAATCAACGATAATCAACGGACCGCCGTAAAGTTCGATGGCCGCAATAGCATTCACTATCCGGTCGGCGCCTACCTCTTTGGGGTTATCGTACTTGATGGGCATGGATGTCTTGACACCCGGTCCCACTACCAGCGGTTTGATGCCAAAGTATTTTTCCGCCATCCGCTCCAGTGCCGGCATAATCGGCGGCACCACCGAAGAGAGCACGACGGCTTTAATATCCCGGTAGTCAATGTCCGCATACTGAAATAATACCCTGATTTGGATACCGTATTCATCTGCGGTTTTGTGTTTGTTAGTGGATATCCGCCAGCTGTGGATCAGTTCCTCACCGCGGTAAACCCCCAAAACTATATTGGTATTGCCTACATCCAGGACAAGCAACATTTTTATCACCTTTCATGTCAATATTCATTGTTAATACAAATATTATACATTGAGGGACTTTAATTTACAATTAAGAAGAAAAGACCCCGGACGGGGTCTTAACTTGGCTTGTTTTCCCTTAAGGCAATGCCGATTTCTATTTCACCGAACTCTGTAACCAGGGGGATCTGCAGGCGCTTAATATCGATAGTGGAAATCAAAACCCCACGGCCGCTTATGACCGTCGGAGGCGCCAGGGTGGAAGCGTAGCCGGCCTTTTCCAGTTCCGCACTGGCGATACCGGTAATCACGTTGCCCATTTCAGCAATGGCCGATTCCACCATATCATCGTAAATAACGATGCGCTGGTTAAGCATCGACGAGACAATATTTTTCGCTGTCCTCTCCGACATACCGTACATCACGATGCCCTGAACCGCTCCGATAACACCGATGAGTACGGTCACATCCTGACCGGTATAAGACTTGGCTTCTATAGATAATTCGCCTTTTTCCACAGCTATGTTCCTGCCCATTTCACTTTCCAGGACTTTTATCGTTGCTGTAACAAAAGGGCTGATAAATTCTACCTTCACTCCCCAATCCTCCCTTCCTATCATTTTAAGACTTTCGACAGATTTTGCCTTTTTCCTTCTTATGACAGTAGTTTTTTATCAGAGAGGCTTGTTTTCCTTGTATTAACAGTTTACCCATCAATTGCATCCTTTTAGGTGTCTATTTCGCCTGCTGAAAGATTTTGCTGTTGCATTAATAAGATTAATTTAGTTATAATTAAGAAGAAATTTGACAAACAATTAATCTATCATCGGGAGGAACGCCAAATGAAGTCCTACACCCAACTAGCGCGTCACGAAGGCAATGAAACGCTCTTTGAAGTGGTTGAAATGGCTGTCATTTCAATGCTTTGGGATGTTCCCCTGCACCTTCATGCCGAAGGCCTAAGGGGAACAGGAAAGACTACCATCATGAGAGCGGCCAAACAAATAATGCCCCCGATGGTGAGAATTAAAAATTGTCTCTATAACTGCGATCCTGCCCGGCCCCACTGCCCCAACCACAGGCATCTGACCCCGGAAGAAATTGCTGCCATCGGCAGTGAAACGGTTCCCCGACCCTTTTTGGAAATCTCCCATTCCGCCAAAATAGGCACTATCGCCGGCAGTATCGACCTGGCCAAGATTACCAATGCAGCCAACCCCACGGCGGCTATTTTGCCGGGGAT
This sequence comes from Bacillota bacterium, assembly GCA_049324975.1. Lineage (GTDB taxonomy): Bacteria > Bacillota > Thermincolia > Thermincolales > CAZWUW01 > JBMOPI01. The sequence continues at coordinate 17,720 of JBMOPI010000293.1, read as the reverse complement.
TATCCCCCAGGCCCACCGGGGAGTTATTTTTATAGATGAAATAAACCGGTTGGCTGACACATCACCGGAAATCACCGATGTGCTGCTGGATGTAATGGGCACTAAACCCGGCCGGGTCCAGATTGAAGAGACCGGTCTGCCGGTGGTGGAAATTCCTGTGCAGGCCTCCGTCTGGGCGGCTTCCAACCCCGATGAAGAACCCGGGCCGCTGCAGGAAATCCGGCGCCAGCTGTCAGACCGTTTTGATCTGGTGGTAGAAATGGGCCGCTCCGATAACCCGGACGAAATTGTTGATATTTTGCTCATGAGTGAATTACGCCGGCAGGGCAGGGAAGATAAAACCACGAGTAATGACGCTGCCCAGCATGTTAAAAAGCAGCAGGAACTGGAGCGCATCGCGAGAAAGTACGAAAATCTTACTATGCCCGATTTTCTCCGTAATTTTATTGCCCGTCTCTACGTCAAACATGACCTGGAAAGTTTCCGGGCAATTGAGGCAATCCAGCATTCCGCCCTGTTAAACTGCGCCCTGCGGGAAAGGGAACAGGTGCTGATAGCTGATATTTTCAAAGTAATCCCACTGGCCTTAAAACACCGGGTCGATTATGAGACCCTGACCAAGATCATGAACAGCTCCGACCGGCAGGGCGGAGACGGTACAGGGACGATCAACTTTTCTTCCCAGCAAAAAAAAAAAGAACCCGGGACTTCTTCTTCCGGGTATGAGCAGGCCGATGAGGCCTATGTCAATGCCTATGCCGCGGTAGAGCCGGACAGTACGCAGGGGGGAAAATCCCTTTTCTCCCCGCTCAAAAATTTCTTTTCCGGCAAGAGCGAAAAACAGCCCCAACATGATGACCCTGTCAAAGCCTCGCCGTTGACTAAAGCAAAACGCCTGCCTGATTTAAACCTTGATGAACTGGTAAAATCAGAAGGGGACCTTAAATAACCCTGTCGTTGGTTTACGGGATTCCGAAAGGGGGCCGGTACCATGGAAAGAGATGAAAGACACCAGCGGCTGACGCTGGAAAGTTATCTGAAGGCATATTTTCATAAAAACCAGGGTGTGCGTTTGGGTGAGACCACTGTCATCAGTCAAAAGGTGCACAGCAACGACCCCGCCACTCCAGGCATTATAAAAATCTACACAGACCAGGATGCCGGCCAGGTCTATATGAAAACCGAGGGCGAAAATCAGGTCCTGCACATGGATGTCTTCCATGAACCGGCCAGCCTGGACCCGGTATATGTGGCCAGGCGTATTTGGTCGGGACTGGACAACTACTTCCAACAACTGCGGGATGAAAAGCGTTCCGAACTGACAAAGGAAACATGTATTGAACTGGCTAGGACCTTGGCCCAAAAAATAATCCTCCAGACCGGCGGCGGCAAAGGAAATGTCTTTGAACTCGCCAGCCGCAAAGGGGAACTAATCCCCGAAAAAAAGAGAATTCCCCACAACCATGTGCATGTCTTGGCCGATATCGAACCGGAGAACTACGACGTCCTGATTTTTATGGTGGATGCCATCGAAACCGCCATCCAAAGCCAGGGTTTTGAGATCCGGCGGGTGGATAAGATATCCCATTGTAAGACACCGACCCAAGTTAACCCCGGGTTCGGCATCGGTATAACCCTCCCGGGTTTTAAGGCTCCCGAAGTCAAACGACAGGTGGCCATGCAGAACCGGCTGCAGATTGTGCTGGATCTGGCCGCGGCTTTCGGGAGTGTGGAGGAAGCGGCCAAGTTCATTGAATCCCTGACCACTACAGGCAATATGTTTTTAAGCAATTTCGCCAAAAAACACGGCGACGGCGATTTAAAACAAACCCTGCTGGACCTGGCCAACAAAAATCTGGTGAATAAGGGTAAATTCTTTACCACCCTTACCGAGGCCGGAAAAGATTTGCGCGATTTTATCCGCCTGCACCAGAAAGAACTGGAGGCCCAGGTCCGTAAGTCCATCCGGCGCTATAAAATTGTCCGGCACAATTACCAGACCTATCAGAATTCACAACTGAAGTCCAGAAAGAACAGGCTCACCGACCGAAAAAAAGTAGTCGGCATCAATGACCATGCATGGTTGGGTGACATCGCCATCCCGGAAACCATCGTCCGGGCCACGGCCAGAAGCTACCTGGCCGGAGTACGGCCCATGCGCCTGAAGAAAGAGGACATTCACCTGTATGGGCAAAAATCCTTTGCACCCATAGATACTCTAATTTCCATTGACTGCAGCGGCAGCATGGTGGGCGACAAGATCCGTGCCGTTTCCTACCTGGCGGAACACTTCCTGCTAACCTCCCGGGAAAAAGTCAGTGTGGTGAACTTCCAAGAAACCTCCTCCCGGGTAGTGACCCCCTTTACTAAGAGCTACCAGAAGCTGCAGGACGGCCTGCGGTCCATCCGGCCGGAGGGAATGACCCCTCTTGCCAAGGGGATTGTGGAAAGCGTCGAACTGATCAAAAAGAAGCGGGCCCGCAACCCGTTGATGATCCTGATCACGGACGGTATACCAAACTTCCCGCTCTGGACTAACGATGCCCAGGCTGACGCGCTCAAGGCTGCCAAGATGATAGCCGACGCCAAAATCCGCCTGGTCTGTATCGGCGTTATTCCCAACGAAGCCTTCATGAAGGAACTGGCCCGGACCGGCCAGGGCAACCTCTATATAGTGGATGAGCTGGATAAAAACAGCCTGCTGGATGTGGTTACTCAGGAGTGGAGCAGGTATAAATTTGCCAAGTGAATTTATAATTAAAAAAAGCCCCGGACCGACAGAAACTTTGGTCCGGGGTTTTTTGCGTTAAAGTACTTCTTTATCTTTCCGCCGTCACGGCCAGCCGCACCTGACGGGCCACCGGCCGGGCAATAAGGGCAGCCACCGCGGCTTTCCCCAGGTCAAATAAGATATAGGGAAAAAATCCGATTTCCAGCACCCGCATAACCGGTACTCCTTTCCCCAGGTATAAGTTCAAAACCATATACAAATAGGGCAGTCCTACTGCATATATCACCACTAGGCCAACCACGGAAACGAGGAAGTACTGCAGCCAGGAGGGTTCTTTGCAGGCCGCCAGAATTTTGCCTACAACATAGGCTCCACCTATAAAGCCAAGAGTAAATCCAAAAGTGGGCTGTAAAACATAGGTCAGCCCGCCATAAGGCGGTTTAGCAAATACAGGCACGCCCACCAGTCCCAAGAGGAGGTAAACAGTCATACTGAGAGCAGCCAACCGGCTTCCAAGCAATGATCCGGCCAGCATCGCCACCAAAGGCAGTAAACTGTAAGGCACCATCGCGGCGCTGCTGAAACGCATAATTAAAGCCGCCGCTATTGCCAAAGCGGTAAACAACGAAACTAAAGCCATTTCCCTAACCGTTAAACGCATTTTAAGTCCCTCCTGTTTAAAAATTATATGTTAACCTTTTGTTTGTGTCAGGTTAACATTTAAGACAAAAAAAGTTTACGTGAAAATTACTTCTCCGGCCACGACCCTTTCCTGCCCTGCGGCTGTCTCTAATATCAAGGCGCCGTCAATATCAAGATTCTGGGCCAGGCCTTCCACCACATCGCCCCGGGGTCCGGTGATCTTGACCCTCTGGCCCAGGGTTACGGAAAACTTTTTCCATTCTTTGATTATGGCCGGGAACCTGCCTTGGGTTAACATTAAATAAAGTTCTTCCAGATTTTCAAGCATTTTGGCCAAAAACTCCAACCGGTCCCAATGGCGACCGGCGGCCGTATAAAGGGAAGTAGCGGTATCCCTGAGTTCGGCCGGGAATTCCTTAAGCGATGTATTGATATTAATCCCGATGCCGAGTACGATGAAGTTCACCCGGTCCAGTTCGGCGTTCATTTCCGTCAGGATGCCGGCAATTTTCCTGCCTTCAACAAGTATGTCATTTGGCCATTTGATCCCAGGCTTAATGCCGGGATAAGCGGCCAGCGTCCTGGCCAGGGCTACGGCTGTTAAAAGGGTGATTTTAGGTGCATCCATGGGGTTGATATCCGGCCGCAGTATCACCGACAGCCAGATGCCCCGGCCGGCCGGCGAATGCCAGGCCCGGCCCAGGCGGCCCCGGCCTCCGGTCTGCTCTTCGGTTACTACCAACGTACCCTCCGGGATACCCGCAGCCGCCAGTTCTTTGGCTGCGTCATTGGTGGATACAGTTTCAGGAAAATACACCACACTTTTACCGATTAGCCGTGTCCGCAAGTGAGTGGTGATTTCATCCGGGTACAGTCGGTCAGGGACGGAAACCAGGCGGTAACCCACCCGCGGATGGGATTCAATCACATAGCCGTCTTCCCGTAGCGCCTTGATATGCTTCCAGATCGCCGTCCGGGAGACTTGCAGGGAATCGCTGATTTCTTCCCCGGAAACAAACCCCGGTTGATTTTTTTTCAGCAGTGCCAAAATCTCGGATTTCACCGGCATCACCCCGTAACAGTAACCATTTTATGCTTTAAAAAGCAAAATGTCAACCACTTTGCAACATTTGGTTGACATTTATAGTGTATACATTAATAGTTGATATACTCCCCACTCTTAATCTCGCCAACATCCAGGCTGATATCCAGGGCCTTAACAGAATGGGTTAAAGCACCCATGGAGATGATGTCTACCCCGGCTTCGGCCAGGGACAGAATACGCTCCTCGGTTACGCCCCCGGAGACTTCCACCAATGCCCGGCCGTTAATAAGCCGCACAGCCTCCTTTATCTGCGGCAGGTCCATGTTATCCAGCATAATGATATCAGCGCCGGCCGCCAGGGCTTCCTTAACCCCGGCCAGGCTTTCCACTTCCACTTCGACTTTGATGGTATGGGGCGCCACTTGTTTGGCCAACTGCACGGCTTTTTGCACCCCGCCGGCCACCTTGATGTGGTTGTCCTTTATCAAGATACCATCAAACAGCCCGAACCGGTGGTTGTGGCCGCCGCCTGCCCGGACAGCGTACTTTTCCAGCAGACGCAAACCGGGTGTGGTCTTGCGCGTGTCGGCCACTACGGTATTATATCCGGACAGCATCGTGGCAATCTTCCGGGTCCTGGTGGCAATGGCGGAAAGACGCTGCAGGAGGTTTAAGGCCAGCCGCTCACCGGTGAGGATAGCCCTGGCCGGTCCGGCTATTTCTGCCAGCACGTCACTTTTTTTAACCGGGTCGCCGTCATTTTTCCGCGGAGTAAATACAACGCCGGGGTCCATCAGCGCAAATACCCTGGCAGCTGCCGGCAGACCGGCCACGACCCCCTCTTCTTTGACATGGATTACTGCCCGGGTCACGGCATCCGCGGTAACAGTTGCCATTGTAGTGATATCACCGCTGCCGATATCCTCCAGCAAGGCGTTATGTAATATTTTATCCAGGTAATTCAGGTTCAGGTCCATACCTGCCTCCGATCTTATTTAGGCATTATGCAGTACAATATGCCGCTGCCAATGTTCGTCATCCCGTTCCGGGTAGTCCTGACGGTAGTGGCCGCCGCGGCTCTCCCGGCGCAGGAGGGCAGCTTTGGCAATAATTTTGCCAAGAATGTAGAGGTTCATCATTTCTATAGCCGCCGGGTCCCCGGCCCGGTGTTTCAGGATATAAGCAAAATTATCGAACCATTCGATGGCATGCTGCAGCTCCGGTTCCGTCCGGATTAAACCTACCTTCTCCCACATAATCTCCCGGATTTTATTGTTAATGTCCTCGATATCCCCGGCCAGGGGTTCCAGGAGTTCGTCACAGCTGACATGAAAATCTTTTCGCAGTTCAGTTGCCGATACATATACCCGGCTTTTGCGGACAATCCTGTGGCCAAAGACTAATCCGTCCAAAAGGGAATTGCTGGCCAGCCGGTTGGCCCCGTGCACCCCCTGGCAGGCTACTTCGCCGCAGGCATAAAGCCCTTTGATGGTAGTTTCCCCATCCAGGTTGGTCTTCACCCCGCCCATCATGTAATGGGCCGCAGGGGCCACGGGTATCATCTGCCGGGCAATGTCAATACCATACTGGGCACAGGTCTTGGCAATGGTGGGGAACCTTTTTTTGATTTTTTCCGTGTCCAGCGGGGACAGGTCCAGGTAAACATGGGTACTGCCGGTGCGGGCCATTTCATTAATAATAGATCGGGCCACAATGTCCCGGGAAGCCAACTCGGCTTTAGGGTGATACCGGGGCATGAACCTATCGCCCTGAGTGTTCTTGAGGATGGCCCCCTCCCCCCGCACAGCTTCAGAAATCAGGAACCGGGGTGCACCGGGCAGGTACAAAGCGGTGGGATGGAACTGAAAAAACTCCATGTCCATCAGTTCCGCCCCGGCCCGGTAAGCTATAGCCACACCGTCACCGGTGGCAACATCGGGGTTGGTGGTATATTTGTAAACCTGGCCTGCACCGCCCGCAGCCAGTACCACCGCTTTGCTCCGAAAGACCCGGGGCCCGCCGGAGCAGTTGTCCCAGACCAGGGCGCCACAGCAGGTATCTTTATCTACAAGCAGGTCTATGACCAGATGATTTTCGTAAATGGCTACGTTTGTCGATTCTCTGACCTGCCGGGTGAGGGTGCTTTGAATCTCCAATCCGGTGGAATCCCCGGCATGCAGTATGCGCCGGCGGCTGTGGGCTGCTTCCCTGGTAAAGGCCAGTTTGTTGCCCTGGCGGTCAAACTGGGCGCCCATGGCAATCAGTTCTCGGACCCGGGCCGGCCCTTCATTTACCAGCGCTTCCACAGCCTCTTCATCGCACAGGCCTGCCCCTGCTTCCAGGGTGTCAACCCGGTGCAGGGCTGGGGAATCGGTATCATGGATAGCGGCCGCAATCCCGCCCTGGGCATATTCAGTATTACAATCGGCCATCATTTTCTTGGTCAACACGGCCACTCTGGCCAAGGGAGCGGCCCGGAGCGCCGTATAAAGCCCGGCAATGCCGCTGCCGATTACCAGGTAGTCCGTCTCCTCCACCGGCAGCCGGCGGGTATCAAAATTGATCAGGTAGCGCGGAAACATCGCTCTCCCTCCTATTTTATCGCCATCATTCTCTCCAGGGAGGCGATGGCGCGAAGCCTGATATCCTCCGGCACAGTGATTTTCGGTTCTTTGGTTTCCAGCGCCCATTTGACCTTTTCCAGGGTTGTGGACTTCATATTGGGACAAACCAGTTTATTGGAGGCCATGTAAAAGTGTTTGCCGGGACATTCTTTGCTAAGCTGGTGCATAATCCCTGATTCAGTCCCGACTATGAATTCCTTGTCCTGACTTTCCCTGGCGTATTTAATCATGCCTGATGTGCTGAAAACAGCATCAGCGGAGGCCACAATTTCCGGCCGGCACTCGGGGTGGACCATCACTTTGGCCCCCGGATGCATCCGCTTTTGGGCCAGGATATCCTCCAGGGCAAGCCGGTCATGGGTGTTGCAGTAGCCTTCCCAGAATATCACAGGCCGGTTCGCCTTAAGGCTGACATAATGGCCCAGGTTTTTGTCAGGCACAAAAATGACCTGCTTGTCCGCAGGAATGCTTTGCACTACTTGTACGGCGTTAGCGGAAGTGCAGCAGATGTCGCTTTCCGCCTTCACTTCGGCGGAAGAATTCACATAGCATACCACTACGGCGTCGGGGTGCTGCCGCTTTTTTTCCCTGAGCTGTTCTGCCGTAATCATATCGGCCATAGGGCAGCCGGCGTTCATCTCCGGGAGCAGCACCAGCTTGTCCGGTGACAGGATAGCCGCGCTTTCAGCCATAAAGTGCACGCCGCAAAAAACGATAATTTCCGCATCAGTTGCCGCCGCCTGTTGGGAGAGGCCCAAAGAGTCTCCGACAAAATCGGCGATATCCTGGATCTCCGGCCGCTGGTATAAATGGGCAAGAATAACGGCATTGTTCTGCTTTTTCAGTTCGAGAATTTCCCTGGACAGGTCTGCTATTTTATCCGCCTGGACTGACATAAGCGTTCCTCCTTCAAAATATGTTGTGCCCGGTTCTATCTGATATCTCCGTGTTTCTCTTCATTCATCATCTCAGTTATCCGGTTCTGCTCATCCAGGATAATCACCCGGGGTTCATGATCCCTGGCTTCTTTATTATCAATCAACCCATAGGAAATTATGATGACTTTGTCACCGGGATGCACCAGCCTGGCAGCGGCGCCATTCAGGCAGATTACCCGCGACCCGCGCGGCCCCGCAATGACATAGGTTTCAAAGCGGGCGCCGTTGTTGTTATTGACAATCTGCACCTTTTCGTTGGGATAAATATCGGCGGCATCCATCAAATCCTCGTCAATGGTAATACTGCCGACGTATTCGAGATTGGCTTCAGTCACAGTAGCCCGGTGCAGTTTTGATTTCATCATTATCCTGAACATGCTTATACCTCCAGTACCGCGTTATCAATCAGCCGGGTTTTCCCGATAAATACGGCCAAAGCCAAAAGGTTTTGTCCTGTAAGGCGGCTGGTGGCCGTCAAATCCGGCATGGATAACAGTTCGACATAGTCTATCTTAGCCAGCGGTTCCCCGGTGATTATGTCCTTTACAGCCTGTTTAACCGCTTCCGGGTCCCGCTCTCCGTGTTCAACCAGCTCCCGGGCTTTGGCCAGGCTTCTGAACAATACTGTTGCCGCCTGCCGTGCCGCCGGGTCTAGGTAAACATTTCGGGAACTCATGGCCAGCCCGTCGGCTTCCCGGACAATAGGGACTACCACTATTTCCAGGTTCATATTCAGGTCAACTGCCATCTTCCTGATGACCAGCACCTGCTGGGCGTCTTTTTGGCCAAAAAATGCAAAATGGGGCTGGACAATATTGAACAGCTTATTCACCACCGTGGTCACGCCACGGAAATGACCCGGCCGGGACCATCCGCAGAGGGGACCGGTGACTCCGGCTACATCAACAAAAGTATTATAACCCCGGGGGTACATCTCCGCTGCAGTGGGCGCAAATACCGCCGCCACCCCGGCTTTTTCCGCCAGCGCGGCGTCCCTTGTCAGGTCCCGGGGATACTCCTCGTAATCCTCCCCCTGGCCGAACTGCAATGGATTTACGAATATGCTGGCCACGGTGACATCGCATTTTTTGCCGGACTCCCGCATCAGGGTCAGGTGGCCCTCATGCAGGTATCCCATCGTGGGCACAAAGCCTAGCACCTTACCGGCGGCCCGTACTTCCGCACTGTATTCTTTCATTTCTGCAATGGTTTTGATGATCTTCATCCGCTTAATTCCTCACAGCTATTTAATACAGCTTTTTCAGCTCATTTTCATCCATTTCAAAACCGTGTTCCTGGCCGGGGAAAACTCCGGCCTTAACTTCATCCCTGTACCTGACTATCGCATCTTTAATATCAGACCTGAGCGACGCATAACGTTTAACGAATTTTGGCGACAGGTCGGAATACAAACCCACCAGGTCATGAAAAACCAGTACCTGGCCGTCACATTCAGCCCCCGCGCCGATGCCGATAGTAGGGATATCCAGCCGGGTGGTAACCATCTTGGCCAGCGCCGCCGGGATACATTCCAGCACAATGGCAAAAACGCCGGCATCCTGTAAAGCCAGGGCGTTATTGATTATCTGCCTGGCCGCGGCTTCATCCCGACCTTGAACCCGGAAACCGCCCAGTTGGTTGACAGACTGGGGGGTGAGGCCCAGGTGGCCCATGACCGGAATCCCCGCGGCGATAATGGCCTTAACGGTATCGGCGATTTCCCGGCCGCCCTCCAGTTTCACAGCATTGGCGCCGGCCTCCTGGAGGAACCGCCCGGCGTTCCTCACACTCTCACTTACAGACACGTAATAAGACATAAAAGGCATGTCACCTACTACCAGAGCATGCCGGGTCCCCCGGGCCACCGCCTTGGTATGGTGAAGCATGTCATCCATAGTCACCGGGAGTGTAGAGTCATACCCCAACAGCACCATGCCAAGGGAATCCCCTACAAGGACCACATCTACCCCGGCCTCGTCCACCAGCTTTGCCGTGGAATAATCGTAGGCTGTGAGCACGGTGATTTTTTCCCGCTTTTGTTTCATTTCCTGTAACCGCAGCGTGGTAACCTTACCTGTCGGCATTAGCAGTACCTCCTTTTTCACCCGGTGCAAGAAGTCTGATTATTGCTTCCGCTGTGCTCCCGTCTATTGTTCCCTTTTCCCGGGCCACCCCGGCGGTGTATGCGCCCAGGGCGCCGTATAACTGCCTGGATGTAACCGGCTGCTGCCGCAGCGCTTGGAGATGGGTCTTAAGCGTGGTAATGTCACCGCGGGCCACAGGCCCGGTCAGCGCTTTGGCCGGACCTAGGCTCTCAATGTTGGCTAAGGTACCTTTAACTAACGGCAGTATTGCCTCAACAGCTGTTTCTTCATCCATGCCGATCTGCCGGTAAAGGCTGACGGCAAAATGAATCAGCGCCACCAGGTAATTTGAGGCCGCGCTGGCCCCCAGGTGGTACATGGGCTTTCCCTCCGGCGGTAGGACAAAAGACCGGCCGTCAAGGTCGGCAACAATCTGCCGGGCCTTATCAATCCCCGCCGGGTCGCCCTGGATGGCAAAAAACGAGCCTGGTAAATTCTTTATGGCCATATCGATGCTGGCAAAGGACTGCAGGGGATGTACCGACATAATTACGGCGCCCGCTTCCCCGGCCGGCGCCAGGATTTCCGCGGGCAGTGCCCCGCTCATATGCACCACGAGCTGTCCAGGCCGGAAACCGCCCGCCCTGGCAATGCCGGCGGCAGTATCAGCAATAGCCCGGTCCGGCACGGTCAGAAACACGATTTCCCCTTTGGCCGCAGCTGCAGCAGCATCATCGCAGTATACCGCCCCGGTGCGGCCGGCCAGCGTCTTTGCCGGCTCTTCCCGCCGGCTGGCCACCGCAGCGATTTCATAGCCCTTCTTTTTTAGCTGAACCGCTACGGCCGAGCCCAAAACCCCGGCACCGACAACCGAAACCCTGCCCATGGCCCCACACCTCATTTGGCAGAAGATTTTGACATCATTATGAAATGAAAAAACCTTTCAGAGCAATGCCGAAAGGTTTTAAATGCAAAAAATCATATACCTTCCGTCTCGGTCCTAACCGGCTCCAAGCGGGATGTATAAAAATAAGGCAATATGTCACGGAAAATTCGCCGGGTGCAGTTCCGGTCAAGGATACCGCCCACAATTTATTTTTAGTTTACCATATTTTTTGTTGAATGCAAACGAATTTTTTACAATCGTCTAAATATTTTAACGTTTCATTTACTGTCAGTCCGCTGGTCAAGACCAGCCCTCCGGCAATTTCCGCCAGCGGGGCGAGCACAAAAGCCCTTTGCGTCATCCTTGGGTGAGGCACCTGCAGCTTTTCAGTATCGATTGTTTCATCGCCGTAACACAGAATATCCAGGTCAACCGTTCTTGGCCCCCACCGGATGATACGTTCCCGCCCTAAACCGGCTTCTACTTCTTGCAAGAGTTCCAGCAGCTTTTCCGGCGGCAGTGTGGTTTCGATTTCCGCCACTGCGTTGTGGAACCAATCCTGGTCCTCGTAGCCTACCGGTTCCGTCAGGTAGACAGAAGAAACTTTGGTTATCCTCACCTGCCCGCTGTTCTCCATATATTCCAGGGCCCGGCGCAGATTGTCCAGGGGCCGGCCCAGATTAGATCCCAGGCCGATATACGCTTTAACCATCAGTCATACTTCCCCCTGATTATTTCGACACCTACATGGTCAAATATCCCGCTGATGGGTGCATGGGGCTTTTTAACCCGCACTTTTACCTGCTCAGAAGGGTAATTCTCCAGGATTTCCCCGGCGATTTCCTCGGCCAGGGCTTCTACCAAATTGAAACTCCGGCCGGTGGTAATGTTTTTTATAGTGGCATAAATATCGGCATAATTCAGAGTGTGCTTCAGGTCATCCGTTTGTCCGGCCGGACGCAGGTCAAGCTGGATTTCCACATCAATCTCAAACTTCTGGCCCATGGCTTTTTCCTCCGGAAAAACCCCGTGCCGGGCGTAAAACTGCATGCCGGCCAAAATAATTTTGTCCCTCACCCTTAATACCTCCTTTTAAACCATCAATTACGCCGGTACAGGGCATCGGTCATCCTGATTACCCGGGCCATTTCTTTCACGTCATGGATCCTTATAATATCAGCACCCTGCGCAATGCCGAAGGCCACGGTTGCCGCCGTGCCTTCCACCCGTTCATCAGCTGGCAGGTTAAGGGTGTTGCCGATCATCGACTTCCGGGAGGTCCCCAGAAGCAGCGGATAACCCAAAGTCTTAAACTCCCAAAGCCGTTTCATGACCTCCAGGTTCTGGTCGGTGGTTTTTCCAAAACCAATCCCCGGGTCGATAATCAGGTTTTCCTGCTTAACCCCGGCGGCCAGCGCCAGGTCAATGCTTTCCTGCAGCGCGCCCAGGATATCATCCATCATGCTTACGTATTCAGTGCCTTTTTGGTTATGCATCATAACCAGGGGAACATCTTCGTACCGCGCCACGGTGCCGGCCATATCGGGATCAGCCTTTAAGCCCCAGACATCGTTAATGATATGCGCTCCTGCTTCCAGGGCCTGCCTGGCCACTTCGGCCTTATATGTATCAACGGAAACAGGTACGTCAAGCTCTGCCACCAGTCTTTTAAGCACCGGCATCACCCGGCGCAGTTCCTCTTCAAGGGGCACCGGTTCCGCTGTAGGCCTGGTCGACTCGCCCCCGATGTCGATGATATCGGCCCCCAGTTCAACCATTTCCTTAGCATGCTGTATGGCTACATCATAGTCAAAAAACCTGCCGCCGTCTGAAAAAGAATCCGGGGTAATATTGAGGATGCCCATAACCAGTGTTCTCTCCCCTAACGGCAGGTGATAGCCCCGGCAATTAAGTCCCAGCGGCCGGCACCCTTCTAGATTTCGCAGGGTCAGGCAAAGCTTTTCGGCTACCTTGGGTAAACCGAAAGGCTGCATTTTCAGTTTGCCGATGAGTTCATTGTACTGTTTGACTGTACCCATCAACAAAACATCGCTGGTTTCCGCTTTGAGATTCCCGGCGGCCCGTGTCAATGCTGCATCGCCACCTTTACCAAGCATTTCTTCTTTGATAATAATGGCTGCCGGCAGTTTGACATTTTCTATTTTAATCACCCGGTGTACCGCTTTCGGAGCCATCCGGCGCAAGCCGCCCTCATCGGCCCCAATGGACCTGATTTCTTTTTTCGCCTGCCGCTGATTGTCTACATTAATGGCCCGTATGCGAATCACTGTTTTGTCCTCCTGTCAATATACAAGAAACTTAGTCCCTGTTTCCATATCGTCAAATTTATAACATTCACGACTGGCCTCACACTGGGTACAGGCCCGGGAAAAGTTGTCCGCACGGTACAGCCGCTCACCCAATACACTTACGTCTTCTCCCCTCCGGCGGTGTTCCCTGATGGCCCGGGTAATAATTTTGGTTTCTTCCCGGCTAAACCCGGCCCGTTCCAATACTGCCAGAGCCGCTTCGGCGCCGCAGGCGGCGTGGTCTTCACCGGTTTCGTACTCCCGCCAGCGGGCGATATCATGCAAAAGGGCAGCGGCATAGATGATTTCTTTTGCCTGCTCCCTGCCACTTAAATTATGCTCGCTTATAAATAGCTTGATATCACTGTTTTCCAGCATAATGATATAAGCTATCCTGGCCACGTCAATAACGTGCTGAAGGGTATGTTTGCAAAATTTCCGGCTGACTTCCCTCACCTGGTTCCTAGTCATACATTCCTGAAAAAAAGGGTCCTGTAAAATCTTGTCTACCCTATTCACAGCCGGCCCTCCTGTCACTATTTTGTCTGGAAAAACTAACATTATGTGATTAGTACTACTTTATTTGACACAGGGCACGAAAATCCTGCAAAAAGAAAATCAATACGGCCGACAGGACGTCAGCCGCACTAGTTTAACCTTTTTTCTCTTCATTCTTTTGCATAAATTTCTCTATATTGATAATAAACCTCTCGTGTATACCTTCACCGATTTTGTCTTTGGCATCATAGGCTTCCACCATGAAAACCAGGCGCTTGCCGTCTATTTCGGTCAGCTCGCTTTTGGCCGTTACTTCCATGCCAAGAGGAGTTGCCGCAATATGAGAAGAAGTAATTTTGGTCCCGACAGTGGTATGGCCTTCCGGAAGAAGAGGCTGCACAGAGGAAAGGGCCGCATTTTCCATTAGGGCAATCATCGCCGGCGTGGCAAAAACAGGCACACTCCCACTGCCATGGGTAATAGCAGTGTTTTTTTCGGAAACTACAGTTTTGGACTCGCCCGTGATGCCGGTTTTTAATGCATCCATAAGTTCACCTCCCTATAATAGATTTTTTGTAGTAGTCAAATTCGGTGAAATCGTTTAAAATTCCTGCAAACATAATAAAAAATAAAACCACAGAGACCGCAGAGGTCACAGAGGAATATCTTTGTTTCTCTGTGTTCTCTGTGAACTCTGTGGTGTTAAAAAGGCTTCGCTGGCGCGAAGCGCCGAGTTAGCCTTTTTTATACCGCAGGCGCGTTTATACGTTCCTATGGTGTAAAAAATCAGGGAGGCTAATACCTCCCTGATATGCAGTAATATTTGGTTTAGAACAAGCCGCTTACCTCACCGGTATTTACATCTACGTCGATTCTCCTGTAAGCCGGGTCGGAAGCAGTACCAGGCATTAAGCTGATATCGCCGGCCATCGGGCAGAGGAACTTGGCGCCGCTGTATACCAGAACGTCGCGGATGGGGAGGGTCCAGCCCTTGGGCACACCCTTCAGAGTCGGGTCGTGGGACAGACTCAGGTGAGTCTTAACCATCATGGTCTGGAAGTCAGCGAACTGCGGATCAGACTCGAACCTCTTAGCCTTGGCTTCAGCAGTCGGTGACCACTGAACGCCGTCAGCACCGTAAACTTCCTTGGCGATAGCTTCTACGCGCTGACGTAGCGGCATTTCCAGCGGATACAGGGGCTTGTAGTTGGAAGGCTCGTTGGCAGCATCCATAACGACGTCAGCCAGTTCAGCCGCACCTTCACCACCGTACATCCAGTGGTTAGATACAGCAGCCCGAACGCCCATCTCGGCGCAGAGCTTCCGGACCAGATCATGTTCGGCCTTGGTGTCAGTGTAGAAGGCGTTGATGGCAACAACCGGCACGATACCGGACTTCTTGACCACGTTGACCATATGGCGCAGGTTCTCAAAGCCCTTTTCAACCAGGCCAAGGTTTTCCTGGGTATACTCGTCAGGCAGCGGACGTCCGGGAGCAACAGCCGGGCCACCGCCATGCATCTTAAGCGCCCGGATGGTGGCAACGATAACGGAAACGTTCGGGATGTTGCCACTCAGGCGGCACTTAACGTTCCAGAATTTCTCAAATCCGATATCAGCAGCAAAGCCGGATTCCGTTACTACATAATCGAAGAGTTTCAGCCCGAGACGGTCGGAAATGATGGAGTTCTGACCGATGGCGATGTTGGCAAAGGGGCCGGCATGGATCAGAACAGGCTGACCTTCCACGGAGTAGCAGAGGGTCGGGTTGATGGTGTTCCGCATCCAGGCGGTCATGGCGCCGGCAACATCCAGGTCGGAAGTGGTAATCGGCTTGCCGGTCCGGTCATAGGCAACGGTAACTTTGCCAAGGCGGTCTCTCAGGTCGGCCAGGTCTTTAGACACGGCCAGGATAGCCATTAATTCGGAACCAACAGCAATACCGAATCTTGACGGCATCGGGTAACCGTCTTTTTTGCCACCAAGACCGATAACAATGTTACGCAGGGCCTGGACGGCAAAGTCCATAACCCAGCCCATTTCCATGTTTTTGGGGTCGATATCCAAGCGGCGGAGGCCGCGCTTGGCCAATTCCTCATCGGTATAGTTGCACTCGTGCTGATACCGGGATGTTGCAGCAACCATAGCCAGGTTATGAGCGTTGGTAATATCGTTAATGTCACCGGTAAGACCCAGTGAGAATTCAGTCATGGGGATAAGCAGGGCGTTACCGCCGCCGGCAGCGGTACCCTTAACGTTCATAGTCGGGCCGCCGGAAGGCTGACGCAGAGCGCCACCGACGTTTTTGCCCTTAACGCCGAGGCCCTGGATAAGACCCATGGAGACGGTGGTCTTACCTTCGCCCAGCGGTGTGGGGGTGATAGCTGTTACTTCAATATATTTGCCGTCCGGCTTGTCCTTCAGGCGGTTCATAATTTTGAGGAAGTTCAGTTTGGGGGTCTTACCGTAAGGAATGACTTCATCCTTCTGGAGACCTAACTTCTCAACCCACTCATCAGGAGCAGGCAAATATTTTTCTGCCTCGGCGGCAATCTGCCAGTCTTTGTACTTAGTTGGATCCATTGACCTAGGATTATAAGGCATTCTTTAATCTCTCCCTTCATTCATTTCAGTATTTAATAATTAGCCGTAAAACCAGTTCCTATTCCTTAAGCCACCCCCTTAACAGTTGGTAATTTCCATATCGCTTGATATAGCTGCATTTTTAGGGAATTATTTAATTTAAACCCTGTAACTTGGTCGCAATGGTATATTATTCGCTATTAAGGCAATTATTCCTGCCATTATATCCAAAATATTTTGAAAAGTTTTTTATAACAAAAGCTGCTTAATAAAGAAACTGCAGGTCAAATTGACCTGCAGTTTCTTTATTCGTAAATCCACCCGTCAAGCACTTTTTTATATTCACAAAGTTCTTTGTCTGTAAAATAGATGGCAATCTCCCTGTTGGCGCTCTCCACTGAATCTGAACCGTGAATAACATTGCGGCCTACCTCGATAGCATAATCGCCGCGGATGGTGCCCGGTCCCGCATTAGCCGGATTGGTGGCGCCGTTCATGGCCCGCACGGTGGCTACCACGTCCTTGCCCTCCAACACCATGGCCACTACCGGGCCGGAAGTAATGTAACCGGCCAGCGCTTCAAAAAACGGTTTGCCAATGTGTTCAGCATAGTGCTTCTCGGCAATCGCCCGGTCCATTTGCAGCATCTTGAGGCCCACTAACTTAAAGCCCTTTTTCTCAAACCGGCCGATAATTTCACCTACCAAATTTCGCTGCACCCCGTCCGGTTTAATCATTACATAAGTTCTTTCCATTCTTTCTCCTCCTGGTACCTTAAAAAAATTAATTATTTGGTATCGTCTTCCCTGGGTTCTGATACATGTGCTTCTTCCACGGCATCGGGAGCAGCCTCAATTTTGGCTCCATCCTCCTCCGGCGCGGCGTCCCGTGCAGGCTGCGCCTCACCATTGCCGGTTTTACCGTTGCCGTCAACAGTCTTGCCGTTACCGTTGGCAGCCTCTTCCCGGGCCTTTTTTTCCGCCTTTACTTCTTCAACTGTTTTGCCTTCCATAAGGGCGGTAAATTCGTCAGCCTCCAGGGTCTCTTTTTCCATCAGGCTTCCAGCAATGAGGTGCAGTTTATCAATGTTTTGTTCCAAAAGCTCCTTGGCTTTGTTATAACTGGCATCGATAATTTTCCGGACCTCTTTGTCAATGGCAAAAGCCACTTCCTCACTGTAGTTGCGGTCCCTGGCAATATCACGGCCCAGGAAAACCTGCTCTGTTTTCCGGCCCAGGGTTAATGGCCCCAGCTCATCACTCATCCCGTATTCCATAATCATACGGCGGACAATGCTGGTAGCCCTTTCCAGGTCGTTCTGTGCCCCGGTGCTGATATCCCCCAGCACAATAGCCTCCGCCACCCGGCCCCCCAACAAAA
>JBMOPI010000292.1:0-26892 GCA_049324975.1 Bacillota bacterium | reverse complement strand
GGTTACTTTACCAATTACCTAAAACTGAGCGGTGTTCCTCTTTTTTTGCTAAAAATTTTACAGATTTTTCGGCATTTCAGCCCTTGTGTTCACTGGTTTTTGGGTTTCTACTTACCGGATATAAGTTTATAATTAGTTGGTTTTTTCAGAAATATCGTCAAAAGAAAAAAGTGAAAAATTTTTTTGTTGGCGAGAAGGATTTCGTAAAAATGAGAAGAATATACAAAATGGGTTAAGTTAAGTTAAGTCAGGACATGACAAAACCTGACTTTTTGAAAGGAGTGGCTGAAGTTGTCTTCTTACGACATAGTGATCATTGGTGGCGGGCCGGCTGGATTAGCATCTGGTATTTACAGTTCAAGAGCAAAGCTGAAAACTGTAATTATCGAAAAGGGTAACGGGGGGGGGCAGATTTCCACCACACGAGAGATCGTCAACTACCCGGGATTTTTTAAAGGTATGGGCGGTCAGGATCTGATGAAGATTTTACAAGAACACGCCATGACATTCGGAACGGAGATTATCCGGAACAATGAAGTGGTTGACTTGGACCTGGATGGTGAAGTAAAGGTTGTGAAAACGAAAAAGGGGAATGAATATAGGGCAAGGGCAGTTATCCTTGCAACCGGCGCTGAACCTCGGTTATTAAACATTCCAGGGGAAAAAAAATTTAGAGGCAATGGGGTATCTTACTGTGTCACTTGTGACGCTAATTTATATGAAGGTCTGGATGTTGTAGTTGTAGGTAATGGAGATGCCGCCATTGAAGAGGCTATTTATCTAACCCGGTATGCCCGAAAGGTTACAGTGATTGTAATTCATGACGAGGGTATAGTAGACTGCAACAAAGCAAGTGCTGAACAAGCTTTCAACAATGCGAAAATTGAATTTGTATGGAATTCGGTTCTTGTTGAAATAAAAGGAATGGATGAAGTGGAGTCAGTTGTAGTTAAAAACCTTAAGTCAGGTATAATGTCTGAAATAATTGCCAGCGGCGTTTTCATTTATGTGGGATCAGTTCCAAGGACTAAAATTTTAAAAGGCAAGATTAAATTGGACGAAAAAGGTTACATAGAGACTAGTGAAAAAATGGAGACATCAGTAGAAGGTGTTTACGCTGTAGGTGACTCCAGAGCAAAGTATTTAAGGCAAGTGGTTACGGCTGTAAGTGACGGTGCCATTGCTGCAGTTGCGGCCGAGCGTTACATTTTAGAAGAAGAAGCCTTCAAAGAGCAGGTTATCAATGCGTCTAAACCTGTATTGATGGTTTTTTGGAATCCATTCAACGAAGAAAGTATTCGCGCTGTCTCTTTAGCGGAAAAAATAATCTCTTCTCAGGGCGATAAAGCGACCTTGTTTAAGGTGGATGTTTATCGCAATCAAAGACTGGCACGAAGGTATCAGGTTCGTGAGTTACCCCATGTATTGTTACTGGAAAATGGGGAGGTGATTAAGGATCTGAGCAGAAACTTCAAGGATGGCTACTCAATCAATATTTAAAAAGATGACTATAAAGTTAGCTCCGCATAAGTGACAATTGGGCCACTAACACATGCGGACAAAAGGCGGCCAAAAAGCTGGGGTTGCCATACCCTACGATTAAAACGGTAGCAAAACTCTTCCAGGTAGGCCTGTAAGTGTTTCTTATCAAGTCCATGATGTGTACCAGCTATAAAGGCCTTGGCGTTAGATATCAGGGTATGCACCCAACGTAGTTTTTCTTCAGCAAAGCTAATAGGTTCTCTTTGGGCCATTGGGAACCATCCTCCTCGAAACATGTGTTCTAGGGTAATTATAGTACATATGTTCGGTGGAGGGAAGAATTTCCTGATGAAACTTTATAGTCATCTTTAAAAAAGTAGTTATTTCTCGTTGGGGTGTTTTTTATGCCTAAATCAAGCTTAACAAATGAAGATCTTAAACTAGTTAACCGCAGCGCTGTTTTAAAGAAGATTTTTCAGAAAGGCACTATCAGCCGTAAAGAACTTGAAGGAGAAACCGGGCTTGCCCATGCCACCATAATAAAACTTGTGAACGAATTAATAAACTCCGGATTAGTAGTTGAGGTGGGCAGCGATAGCGAAACAAAACGCTTAGGGGGTCCTAATCCTGTACTTCTGGGGTTGAACGATAAGGAATTTTACGTTTTGGCTATCCATGTTGGCACATCCACGATTCTAATTAGCTTGGTTAATTTACGAGCCCGGATAATAGAATTCAAAGCCGTTAAAATACGTAAAGACCTTTCCCCAGATGAACTGATGACAATGGTTGATGATTGTGTTAAGCGCATTGAAACTTCCAAAGGAATAATCATGCAGAAAAATGTTCTTGGTATCGGTGTTAGCATAGGTGGAATTGTAGATACCGAATCCGGTGTAATTACCTGGCATGATATAAAACCTTTACGTCAGTTCCCAATTCGTAAAGCGCTGGAATCTCACTTTGGAGTTCCTACATTTATAGACAATGTTATAGGAGCAATTGCCCTCGCCGAAGCCGAACTGGGGAGGGGCGTGGATTTGGAAAGCTTTGTCTTTGTGTATGTTGCGGGTATTGTAGGTTTTGTCCCTGTTTTCAAAGGTGAATTGCTGCGAGGTGGCAGGAATGTGGCCGGACAAATAGGACATAGTGTGGTTAAGCCGGACGGCCCACTCTGTTCTTGCGGCAAACAAGGTTGCCTTAATTCTATTGTATCTAGGGACGCGGTAATCGAACGATCTCAGGCATTAATGAAACAAAAAGAAACTTTACTCTATCGTTGGATAAATGAGCCATCAGAAATCACCCATAAACTTGTAGTCCGGGCTTCTATAGAGGGAGATCAGGAATGCCAAAAGATTTTGAAAGAAAGAGGAAAGTATTTGGGGAAAGTCATTGGAGAAATTGTTAATAATATAGACCCCCAAAAAATAATTCTGGGGATTTACAGTAAACACCCGAATTATTATCGGTTAACTGATGCTATAAGTATAAACACTGCTCAGGAACTATCAAAAGGTGTTTATCCACAAATACTATCGGAAATTGAGTGCCGGGCTCTAATAGTTGCATATGAAGAAGCCTTATGTTTTAAAGAAAGAATACCACCAATTGTCTTTGTTCCGCTAGGGCGTGAGGTAACCATGGTTGGTGCAGCCATTCTGGCAATACAAAAAATACTTTCGCCAAGACTCGCAATTACCAACAAAAATACTCAATTAAAGGTATCACTATAGTAGTTAACAATATTATGATAAGGGGTTTGTTGCATGGATAAAGAAAAAGAAAAAAAACCAAGCTTATTTGTAGCGAAAAGCCAATATATAACAAATATCACTGAAGATAGTTTTGATCAGTTGACCTTCGATAATTCCAAAACAACACTGGTGATGTTTGGAGCAGAACGATGTGCCCAATGTAATGATTTATATCCAGTTATTAATGAAATAGCTGAAGAGCAACAAGAAAAAATACATATTTGCTGGGTGGATGTCGACCAGAATAAACCACTGGTACAGAGACTGCGGATTAGAGGCATTCCAAATTTGCTTCTTTTTAAGGACGGGGCAGTACAACAAAGAATGGGAGGTGCGGTTGCCAAAGAAGATATAATGCAAATGCTTATGCGCTATCTGTAAAGGATAATTGACAATTAGGGATGATTACCGGGATTTGGTACGGTGCCAATTACGGTGGTTCCACCACATCTATTTTAATCAACGTGCCAGGTGAGGCTACCAGTGCTGTTACAACTCTGGACGGTTACAAAATGGTTAAAAAGGGGCGTGCCGGAGCAGCACTGTGCATAGCGGCTATCGGGTCGTTTGTGGCTGTGACATTATCGGTTTTGTGCTTGACCTTTTTTGCCCCGCCTCTGGCTAAGGCTGCGCTGGCTTTTGGTCCACCTGAATACTTTGTGCTTGCCCTTTTCGGATTAATAGTCCTGTCCAGCCTGAGTGGCCAATCCAGTCGTAAATCATTTATGATGGCTGTCCTTGGTATAGTAGTTGCAACTATTGGTATGGACCTTTTCACGGGCAAGCCGCGTTTTACAATGGGTATTGGTTCTTTGTTTGAAGGGCTTGAGTTTGTAGCAGTCCTGATGGGTGTTTTTGGAATCTCTGAAGTAATAAGAGTGGCTTCTACAAAAGGTGAAGAAAGGCGTACATTGATTAAATTTCGTTTCCGTGAATTATACCCAAGTTCAACAGAGCTGAAGCGTTCAATTGCCCCAATGTTCCGAGGGTCATTACTGGGTTTCCTGATTGGACTGTTTCCCGGACCTTCGGCGGTGATGGCTTCCTTTGCCTCATATGGCCTCGAACGACGCCTTGTCAACCCTCCTGAGGGCTTTGGTGAAGGTGCTGTAGAGGGAGTTGCAGGACCGGAATCGGCCAATAACGCCGCCTGCGGGGGCGATATGGTTCCCCTGCTGGCGCTGGGGCTACCCTTTTCTCCGCCTTCGGCCGTGCTGATTAGCGGCCTTATACTACACGGAGTAATGCCCGGCCCCCTGCTTATAGAACAGAATCACGAAGTATTCTGGGGTGTAGTTGGAAGCATGTATGTTGGCAATGTAATTCTACTTATTCTGAACTTACCTCTGGTGGGTGTTTTTGCCAGCATTGCACGTGTCCGCCCGGTTATTTTGATGCCCCTTGTGATTACCATTTGTATAGTAGGTTCCTTCGGTATCAATAACAACCTGTTTGACGTATGGGTAATGATAATCTCAGGTGTGGTGGCAGGATTTTTCCTTGAAAGGCACGGATACGAGCCGGCTCCTATTGTCCTTGGGTTAGTCCTGGGCAAAATGATGGAACTTTCCTTGCGCCGTTCCCTAGTTTTATTTAACGGCAATTGGTATGGCTTTTTAGAAAGACCAATATCAGCAATTTTCGTATTGCTAATTGTATTGGTGATATTAGTTCCTGTATTTATAAACCTTAGAAAGGGGAGATGTGGTTTTTCTTCAAAGGGCATATCGGAATAAAAATCTTAAAATTCATTGAGGAGGTACTTAAATGAGAGCACCAAAAGCAAAAAAAGTAATTGTGGTAGGCCTTGACGGGGCGGACCCGATGATAACCAAAGCACTTATGGATAAGGGTACTTTGCAAAACCTTAAAAAAATAGTAGAAATGGGTACTACTACTGAAGATATTAGTATGTTTGGCATGCAACCTACCATTACCCCGCCGAACTGGGCTTCGCTAGCTACTGGTGCCACACCGGGCACCCATGGCATTACGTGTTACTGGAACCATACCTCCGGAGATGATCTGTTGAAATTATCTCACGGATTTAATTCTGAACAATGTGAAGCAGAATATATATGGGATACAGCAACACGTATCGGTAAAAGATGTATCTTGTTTAACTACCCCACCAGTTGGCCACCTACTAGCAAGGAAAATATGATAGTTGTGGACGGTACCGGAATAAATGTCAATACCCGCGCGCTCGCTGACAATGAAAGGATTTATGAGTGCAAGAAAGGTGATTTTCCAATTAAGGAAATACCAATTGAACAGTCTGAAACTGGTACCGATTGTACCACAGTTGAGGAAAGCAGCAGTACGAAGAAATTTGAGGTAGCTGCAAGCAGTCCGGGTGGTAGAAGAATCCGCGCATTATCTGACAAGCGTGTAGAACCGGCAGCCCAACGTAAAGTTGACATCGCCATTTGCCCCATTAAGCCTGCAAAAGGCTGGAATGTAGAAAGACCCGGGGCTAAAGAGGTAGTTCTCCCGATCAATAAGGGACAGCAGCGCCGGTTTGGCTTGCTAATTGCTGAAAATGGCAAAACCTTTAACAAGTTAGAAATATATACTAACAAAAATGAAGAGAAGCCCATCGGTATTGTCTTCGCTGGACAGTGGAGTGAATGGGTTTATGATACCTTTAAAACTTCAGAGGGTGAAATTCCTGTAGCCTACAAGCTTAAGGTGCTAAAATTAGCCGAAGACGGTAATGAAATGGAGCTTTATTATAATCCTCCTATGGATTTAACCGATCGCAAGTGGTTTTATCCAGACAGCATAGGCCAGGAACTTTTTAAAGAAATTGGACCTATGTTGTTCCAGTCGTATTCCGCAGACGACCGATTAATGCTTGAAGTCATAGAACAGACTTACGACTGGTACGGCAGGGCTGTACAGTACCTGGCAAAAACAAACCCATGGGACTTAATCTACTTGCACGTTCACAGTATTGACACCGCTAACCACAACTACATGCTTAAATATACCCCGGAACACTCTCCTGATCATTGGCAGGAAAACCAGGCCTATCTTGAGGAATATTACAAGATTTCCGATAAGTTTGTGGGACGGGTGTTGGAACTTATGGATGAAGAAACTGTTATTTTTGTCGTTTCTGATCATGGCGGTATGGTTAAAGAAGCCAAATACGAAGTACCATTAATAGGTGACCCGTGGAACGTGGGCGGCAAGCTTCTGGAGGATATGGGCTATACGGTGATTAAAAGGGAAAAGGATAAGGCAGAGGTTGATTGGTCCAAGACCAAGGCCATAGGACAGCGTTCTGGTTACATCTACATCAATCTAAAAGGCCGGGAGCCCTATGGATCGGTGGAACCAGAAGAATACGACGAATTGGTGGAAAGAATAATTGATGACCTGATGTGCTATAGAGACAGCACCGGACGCCGGCCATTTGCCATTGCGCTAAACAAGGATGACATGCAAATTCTGGGACTTCACGGGAAACATGTGGGAGACATCTATTTTACTTTCAATCCTGCATGGACACGGGTGCACGGAACACAGCTTACCACTGCCCAATTCAAAGGGACATCTGTCAGATGCCTGTTTATGATGGCGGGTGCCGGTGTTAAAAAAGGTGAGATAATCAATCGCAAGGTAAAAATTATAGATATTGTTCCCACCATTTGTAAATTGACGGGAATTCCTGTGCCTAAACAATGTGAAGGCGGTATCATTTACCAGGCCCTAGAGGATTAATTTAAATGAATTACGTTGTCAAGGGGTTGACAGATCAGAAATAGATAGAAGCTCCCCATAATCTAGAATTTTAACATGTTTCTGGTGAGCCCTGAGGTTTACTTAAATCAAAGTGTTACCGGAGGGAAGTCTTGACGGCCGGGGTTCCTGCGTGTGGTACAATTGTAAGACCGACGGGAAAGCAAACCTACTTGCCAATGTCTCCAGAATCGCCCCGTCCTTAGCGGGCGAGTCGCAGCCCTAAGTCGTTAAGTGGAGTTGTTGTACTCCCGTTTTGGTCCTTACACCGGAACGAGGCCAAGATTCGAGGATACTCTGGGTACTCACCGGATAGTCGAGCCTTCGAACAATCCGGACCAGAGTTAGGTGATCTGATGCGTCGTGAGGCGGTCAGAAAAGGGCCTGAGGCCGAGGAACAGACCCGTATTCGGATACCCAAGCGATGGCCGGTATCCGATCAGGCCGAGGTGGCGTGTGCCCCGGGCGAAATTGCGCTAAAAGTTACAGCCTGGCCGGGGACGGTCAAGCCGGGGCAAGGTAAGGAATCCCCGGGGAGGTGCACATAGGTGATTAGGCGCGGGGAGGTTCTGAACAACGAAATAGGGTAGCCGAATGAGACCTTCTGCTGCTCTCCGGAAGGAGCAGGTACAAGGGACACCGCAAGCGGCGGGAGAGGTCAGCGCCGTCATAGTACTTGGGACATTCCAAGTAAGGACGACACCAATGAGCGCTTCGACGGAGCGACAGACGGGCCAGGTCAAACTTCATCAGCCGGGTTCTGAGAAACAAAGGCCGCTAGGCATACCCGCACTGGCAGACAGGGTTTGCCAACAAGCGGTACTCCAAGTACTCCAGACAACCTTCGAAGAGATATTCTTTGAAGGAAGCCATGGCTTCTGACCGGGGAGGAGCACCCATACAGCGCGGCAAGCCATCCTGGAATACCGCAAGGCTGGATATCGATATGTGGTGGACTTGGACATCGCCAACTTTTTCAACGAGGTGGACCATGACATCCTGATGAAACTGGTGCGAGCGGTGGTCAAAGACCGCCGGGTACTGGGGCTGATTCGCAAATGGCTGACGGCTGGGGTGATGGATGAAGGAAATGTGCGGTATGCCACCAGTGGAACACCGCAAGGAGGTGTCATCAGCCCGGTACTGGCCAATCTGTTTCTCCACTATGCATTTGACATGTGGATGGCCCGGAACCATCCCGACAAGCCGTTCGCTCGTTACGCCGACGATGCGTGCGCCACGAAGGCGAAGGGTTACCTGATAACCCGAGCCATGCTTAACCGTGAGATGAGGGAGGGCCCCTCGAAGCCGCCGTACAGGCGGAGGCTTCAAACCACCGTAAGCTGCTGTGGTCAAAAACCATGGTGGTGAGCGTTACGAAAAAGGCGGAGCTAGACTTCGTCAGGTGAGTGCCGATGGAGACGAACAACCTTGAACCGCTGTAGAAGTGTCGAAAGCGTAGGAACGCCATCAAAACCGGGAGGTCATCGTTAGCCCGGGATAAATCTGGAGGAAACCTGTTTACCGTCCAGGTGGTGGCCGGCATAGAGGCGGCGTGAACGCGGCACGGCTTCGGTTAGGAATGTGGGAACCTGCCCTCCGATGTTAAGGGAAAACTCCAAGCGGAGGACCCGCAAGGACGAAAAGTACCGATGCGGAGGGTAGGGGCGGAACAGCCCGTAGTAGTGATGAAGCTCCGTAATGGGAGTGGAGCGAAGGGACTGTGTCATCCTGTTTGTGGACAACGGCCAACCGCAAGGGAGGAGCCAATGGACAAAACATAGCCGCCTAAGCGGCTGGATGATGGGAGCCGGATGAGTTGAGAGGTTCAAGTCCGGTTCTGAGAGGGCCTCGGGGTGAAATTCACCGGGGCTACTCACCCTGTGGCACACTGCCGCAGCATTGAGGACGCGGAGAAACTTCTGAACAGCTTGAAGAAACGGTTTGCGGAGTGTAGATTGGAACTCTATCTGACCAAGACCCGTATTGTTTACTGCAAGGACGACGACCGGCGAGGTGATCACCCGGAAACCAAGTTTGATTTTCTGGGCTACACCTTCCGGCTGCGGAGATCCAAGAACAAGCATGGAAAGTTCTTCATCAACTTCACCCCGGCAGTCAGCAACAAGGCGAAAAAGGCCATGCGGCAGACAATTCGGGGGTGGCGTATGCATTTGAAGCCGGACAAAACCCTTGAGGATCTGTCCCGGATGTTCAATCCGGTTATCAGAGGTTGGGTCAAATATTATGGGTGCTTTTACAAATCGGAACTGTACTCTGTACTCTGGCACATGAACCGGGCCTTGGTCCGCTAGGTGCGACGAAAGTTCAAGAAGTTCGCCAGACATCATCGGCGGGCGGCTTACTGGCTCGGAAAGATTGCCAGACGCGAACCGAAGTTGTTCGTACACTGGCAAATGGGGATATATCCCGCGGCTGGATGATGGGAGCCGGATGAGCTGAGAGGTTCAAGTCCGGTTCTGAGAGGGCCTTGGGGTGAAATTCCCCAGGGCTACTCACCTGCTCATCCTTTGCCGGACCCGCGAAGAGGCACAATTTGCCTTGGAGGTGGCGCGGGACCTGCTGAACCGGGTAAATCTACGGCTTTCGCCGGAGAAAACAGTCATCAGCAGCTTCCAGGAAGGCTTTGATTTTCTGGGATTCCACTTCGGGAAACGCCATGTAGGCGTGGGGAAGAAGTTGCTGAAAGCGTTCTATGCGAAGGTTCGCGAGGCAACCCGCCGCAACCAGGGAAACGTTCCGGTAGAGCGGGTTATCAAGCAGGTCAATCCGAAGATTAGGGGATGGGCCAACTACCATCGCCATGGAAACAATGTGGGCCTATTCCGCACCCTGGACAAATGGGTACGGAATCGTATACGGGCCTACGTGCGACGCCGATGGCGTGATCGGGGCAGATGGAAAATCCACTCGTCAGAGGAATTGGACCAAAAGGGACTCACTCACATGGAATGGGTGATACCCAGGGTTCATCAAATCAGGCTCTTTAAGTCTCCCTGCTAAGGGATAGCATTGGGGCCGCCGGATGCGGGAAAACTGCATATCCGGTGACAACGGGGGCTGGCACCTCGTGAGGGGTGACTTCTACCCACTTAAAACTGACCACACGCGGGGTGGCAGTCAAGACCGACCACTTTGTTCCACTGCCTTTTCAATGGCCTAGGCAACAGCTCTTGGCGACGGTAGAAGAAGTTGGTCAGGTACGGTGCAAAGAAGGCATGAGCCGGTGTCCGGCCTTTGGTACGTCTTCCCTGGTTAGGGCGACGCCAGTTATAAAACTCCAGGTATTGCTCCAGATCTAATTGAAGTTCATCTACTGAAGTATATCTTTTTTTTCCGTAGAGCTACCTGGAAGAATTCCTGGTACAGATTCTGAATGAATCTTTCGGCAGACCTCTTTGTCCAGGGGTGTTTTGCCTTAGTGGTCTTGTGCTTTATCCTCTCAACAAGACATACAGTACCGTATTCATGCACGTATGTAGATTCAGCCGGGCCGTACTTTTTGCCGTTATCCGTGAGGACCCGCTGGAGATCCACGCCCATAGATTTATAACATTGATTGGCATATTCAAGAAAATCAGCTCAGAGGCTGCTGTCTATCGGTGTAGAGTCGCACCCAGCCAATGCTGCTGGCACAATCTATACCAACCTGGACATATACTCTCACAATACCAACCAGGCGACCAATAAGCTTCCCGTCCTGGCTCATAAGATAACCTGGTACGGGTGCATGGACATGCCGGTTGACGCTGGCCGCTTTATCCAGTTCCCAGATGGTTTTTGCCTTGGGTGGAAGTTTTTAAAGGAAGTTGTTATCGAAAATTTAAAATTCTCAGCATGGTATAAAGTACTAAAAGTATTAAAAATGCATTTTAAAAAGGAAGAAAGTATATGTTTTGTTTTCCAAAGTATAACTAAAAGGAGAGGTTAAATTGAAGGAAAGAGCGTTTTCATCTATTGGGATAACACAAAGGTCAGATAAACCTAGGATTAATGGCATAACAATGGTTTTTGACTATGGAATGGGGTTATTAAGGCAAGAAGATTTATTACAAGCAGCAGGGGAATACATAGATCTAGCAAAAATTCGTGTAGGTTCAGCGGCTTTATATAGTGAGGCTTATCTCAAAAGAAAAATTGAACTGTATAAAAAATATAATGTGGGTGTTTTTCCCGGTGGTATGTTTCTGGAATATGCAATTAGTCGTGGAAAAACTGATGAGTATTTTTCAGAAGTAACTAATTATGGATTTGAGTTTATTGAAATATCCGATAATGTTTTGGAAATTAGCTACAAAGAAAAAGTTGCCTTGATTTCTAATGCAGTAAACAATTATAAACTTAAAGTTATTGCAGAAGTGGGAAGTAAGGTTAATTTTACTTCGCTTGAAGAAATCGTAAAAGATATAAAGTTTTGTCAAGATGCTGGGGCGTGGAAGATCATTCTTGAAGCAAAAGAATTTTATGAAAATGGTAAATTTAGAACGGATATGTTAAATCAAATATGTGAAAGAATTGACCCAGAAATTTTAATATTTGAAGTACCTACATTAAAAGTAAGTGGAACCTCGCATCGTGAACGTTATTTAATGCAAACTTGGCTTGTGGGAAATTTAGGTAATGACGTTAATGTTGGGAATATTGAACCTGATGAAATATTGGTACTTGAGGCTACAAGAAGGAATTTAGAAGCAGAAAACATGAAATTATAAAACTGTTTACGTTCGCCTGGTTCTTCAAGTTGTGACCGACGGGAAAATAGAGTCATTTCATGCCATCTTGGAGGGGGACTGCCTATCACGTCACGAATTCAGCACTTTTGCCGAGGCATACGAAACAGTAGATAAATTCTTGCGTTTCTACAATAAGGTTCGTATTCATTCCGGCATTAATTTTTTTGCACCATTGGAATGTTACCAATTGCTCTTGGAAAACCGGTTAGAGCTAAAACCCGTCCGGGTATGATTCTTATTTCATATACCTGGTGAGTCCCAGATGCTTGCCAGGGCGGCACCGCAGGGTAGCCTTGACAGACGAGGACCCTGCATGTGGTAAAATTGAATGCTGGACGGGGGCGTTAATTGCGTCATGTCCCCGGAGCCGCCCCGTTGCAATAAAATATGACCACAAGCGGGGTGGATGTCAAGGCCGCCGCCCCTACTACGGAAATAAAAAATTGAAATTATATGAGAATCTTAGCAACTAAAAATAAGGACATTTGTCCTCCCAAAACGAGGTTAGACAACTCCTGTAAGCTCATGTAAGCTATAAATAGCCGACGGGAGGGGACCAAGGAAAAGGAGGACGAAACATGGAAACTGCAGTACAAGAACGAATCCAGTCGAAAACGAGAGACAGCCAACTGTATGAAATATTTGTAAGCCAGTTTGAGTTTTCTCCCAGGACGGCGCAAGCCGCAATCAACACAGTGAAGGAAATATACGAACTTCACCGTTACGACCCGGACCGCATGTATGAAGCCGGCCAGGTGGTCAGGCAGGCTGTTTCCATAAAAGCAAAGCATGGACCCCGGCTCCGCGAACTTCCCAAGGTTACAGTAAGGCTGACCGTAGACGCCGGTGCGGAAGACCGGGAAGTATTTCTCAAGCATGGAGCTCACAGCCTGCGCGAAGTGCAGATCTGCCGGCTGACAGAAGAAGCCCTTGAGCAAGGTGGCATACTTACCCAGGAAGACTTGGCCGATATCCTCCAGGTGGACGTTAGGACCGTCAGGCGGGCCGTAAAGAAGATGCAAGAACGCGGTGTCCGGGTGCAAACCCGTGGCCATTACCATGATATTGGGCCGGGCATCTCCCATAAAGCGTGGATAGTAAGCCTTTACCTGGACTACAAGACCTATTCCGAGATTGCCCGGACAACACGGCACTCAACAACCTCCATAAAACGGTACATTATGGATTTTCGCCCGGGTTGTCCTGTGCATCCAAAAAGGCTTGAGTTTGGCGGAAACCGCCCACGTAGCCGGAATCTCAGAACACCTGGCCAAGGAATACGCCGAACTTTACCTGCGCTGCAACACCCCGGATAAAGCCGAGCGGTTGCAGGATCTCATCGTCAAGGCAAGCCCCGCAACAGAGCAAAAAGGGAGCCTGACGATTTCATGAAAATGGTTAACAATAAAGAAAATGCCATCAGCAAGCGCACCTTCAGAAGTGCTCTCATCGAACTTTTGGAACGGGAGTACAAACTTATCGGCAGCCGGAAAGTAATAAAACTGATAGCCGACGACATTTGCCAGTTAAGAGACGAATTCTATCCCAGGGCCGGACAGGAAGCATACGGCAACCTGACCTGGGTGACCACCTCCTCGGACAACAAAAAGCCGAAATTGGGCCAGCGGGTGGAAGACTACAAAAATACCCGCATCACAATCCCGCTCGTAACCGAAGAAGACATTCAGATGCTGGATAACCTGACCGGCAAAGAGCGGGATAAGGCCAAAATCGCAAGGCTGATCAACTCCGCCTATGAACAGGGAGGCCTGTTAACCATCGAAGAACTGGCGCTAATGGTAAACAGAACACCCATGTCAGTCTCCAAAAGAATCAAAGAGTACCAGGAAGAGCACCAGGTTATGCTGCCGATCAAAGGCAACAAACTGGACATGGGACCCGGTATCACCCACAAGAGAATAATCCTTGAAACTGTATGAGAAAAAGATGGCTCCGCCTGATATAGCCCGCCAGGTCAACCACAGCCAGGAAGCTGTGGACAGGTACATCAAGGATTATGAGCGCATAAAGTTCCTTGTGCGCCGCGGGTTGGACATAACCGAAATCAGCCACCTGACCGGCCGGGGCAAACAAGTGGTCAAACAGCATCTGGAGGTAATCAAGCGATATCACCCAGAACTGTTCGAAAGCAAAATTATACCGGACAAATGTCCTCATATGTGTATACCCCAAAAACGCATCCTGATGCAGGTGAACCATGGCTGCAGCCGCCGGTTCAGGCGGGATTCCAGTCGCCCTGCGGGCTTCTTCCATCCCGCCTGCTAAAAAATTTTAATCTTCAATGCTTTAGGGGGGATGCCCAAATGTCCTAAATGTAATTATAACAAATTAAAATTTTAAATAAAGTGAAGGAGGGCTAATAAATTAATATCTTAAATGGAAAGGGGTTTGGTTATGAATAATGTGGGAAGGGATATAATCCCTTCGAGTGCAATGGTCCTGCTGAGTACCTGGGTTTTCTACGAAACGTCCGCATACCCACCCGCTGTAAGAATGCTGCCCCGCATGATGGCTGCCATAATACTGTTCTTTTCACTAATTATTATTTTAAAGACAGTATTAATTATCCTTAAGGAAAGGGATGGGGGATTAAGTCAAATCAGTAAGCCGGTTTCCTGGTCAAGGGTAATTCCGTTTCTGGCCCTGTGGATGATAAGTCTCGCAGTTGTTTCTACTGTAGGTTTTTATGTAACCATGGGTCTTTTTTGGCTGGTCATGACCTGGTTCCTTGAGGGTACTTCCAGTCCCAGACAAATTGTTAAATATGCGGGAAGTAGCTTGGCGATTTCTTTGATTCTGTATTTGGTTTTCCGGGTAGCCGTCGGTGTACCGACGCCGACTGGATTGTTTGTATAATTTTTCAGGTCAGACCACAGATGTAGGATGGCAGGGCACTGTACGGGAACACACAGGAGGTCATTTTTACGAGGAGGTTATTTAAATGAAAAAAACAAAAATTATGGCTGTTGCTGTTCTTTTTATCCTGGCTTTAGCCATATTGGCAACAGGATGCAATAATTCCGAAAAATCCACCAAGGCAAATACTTACCCTAAAGATACCATAAGTTTTATAGTAACTTTTGAGGCTGGCGGCGGAGTCGACACCTTTGCCCGGACTGTAGCAAAATATAGTGAAAAATATGTAAAAGCCCCTATGACCGTTATAAACAAGAGCGGTGCCGGCGGTGAAATAGGCTGGACCGCTGGGGCGAAGGCCAAACCGGACGGATATACTATCATAGCCACTATAAGCCCCACCACTATCATTCAGCCCAAGGTAAGAAAAGAAGGGATCCCCGGTTACCAACCTGAAGACCTGGAGCCGGTGGCCCTTTTTAACAGGCTCCCAAGCGCCATGCTGGTCCGTAAGGACAGCCAGTTCAAAACACTTCAGGATTTAGTTGATTATGCCAGGAAAAACCCCGGAAAGTTAACGTTAACCAATAACGGGTCCTACGGGGTGGACCATGTCTTCACCTTAATACTTCAAAAAGAACTGGGTATCAATGTAAAGCGGGTTGTCTTTAAAGGAGGGTCCGAGTCATTAAAAGAAGTTTTGGCCGGCAATGTTGACGTCCTTTGCTCAAACGCAATGTGGGCGGTACAGCAGGCCGATAATTTAAGGCCTCTGGCTATCGCGGGGGAAGAACGGTTTAGCTTGACCCCCGACGTTCCAACCTTTAAAGATCAGGGGTTTAACGTTGTCAACTATATTACCCGGGAAATATCCGTTCCGAAAGGAACCCCAAAAGAAATAAAAGACTATCTGAACGAAGCTTTTAAAGCCATGGCCGCTGATAAAGAATTCCAAAAGGAACTGGAGCAGTTGGGACTTCCGGTAACATTCATGGATATGAATAGTTTTACTAAATTTAGAAGGAGTCTTGAATCTGATATCGGCTGGATTATAGATGAATTCAAGAAGGAAATGAAATAAAAAGAATCAAGGAGCGAAGTTTAAGCCTCAAAAGAGACTGAAGCTCCCCCAGATATTTATTAATGACAGGGGGTCTAATTATGCTTGAGTATATAGGCGCCATTCTAGTTTCGATCTTTCAGTTTAAAGTTCTTTTGTTTATTTTCTTAGGTATTGTTACCGGTATTATTATCGGTGCATTGCCGGGATTAACACCTCCTATCGGCATGACCCTCTTTATTCCTATCACTATGGGAATGGACCCCGCTGCCGGACTTATGCTGCTTGGTTCAGTCTACATGGGAGCAGAGTATGGAGGTTCAATTTCAGCCATTCTTTTAAACACGCCGGGTACCGCCGCCGCGGCCTGTACAGCTTTTGACGGAAATCCCATGGCCCGGCAGGGGAGGGGAAACGAAGCACTGTTTGCTTCAATAACAGCCTCAAGCATTGGCGGTATCTTCGGTGTAATAGTCCTTCTGCTTTTTACCCCCATGCTGGCCAAGCTTTCTTTAAAATTCGGCCCCCCTGAAATGTTCTGGCTTGCCATTATGGGTATAGCTATTGTATCTAGCTTAAGCGGAAAAAATTTTCTTAAGGGTTTTATAGGGGCGGCTTTTGGAATATTAATCAGCACCATTGGCGTTGATACTATTTCCGGTTATCCAAGGTTTTCGTTTAATAGTCCCGATTTGCTGAATGGAATTGAGCTGGTGCCTGCCCTTATAGGACTGTTTTCCATTTCGCAGATGCTTAACCTGATCACCAAGAAAAAAGTATCAATAGTTGATAACGATCAAAAACCCATGCCATATTTGCAAGTATTCAAGTATATAATGAAGCGTCCTATTCTGGTCCTGCGTTCTTCCACAATCGGGACCATTGTCGGAATACTGCCCGGCGCCGGGGGATCAATAGCTTCATTTATTTCATATTCCTTTGCCAAGCAAAGCTCAAAAAACCCGGAAGAGTTTGGGAAGGGGGCAGTGGATGGAGTTATCGCCTCTGAATCTGCAAACAACGCAATGGTGGGTGGATCGTTAGTCCCGCTGCTGGCCTTTGGCATACCCGGATCAGCCAGTGCGGCCATACTTTTTGGCGGTTTGACCATTCATGGCCTGATACCAGGCCCAAGGCTGTTTGCCGAACGTGGAGATGTGGCCTACGGTTTGATGTTAGGCATGCTTGTTTCAGTTTTTATAATGTGGGCCGTGGGACTGGTTACAGCCAAATATTGCCCTTTAATATTCAAGCTTCCCCAAAGTTATATAGTATCCACTGTTATGGTCCTGTCGGCCATCGGGTCCTATTCTGTGAACAACAGCTTTTTTGACGTCTGGATAATGGCGGTCTTCGGGCTGTTTGGATATGTGGCCTTGAGATACGGCTTCACCCTGCCGCCCATTGTTTTGGGGCTTATCCTGGGGCCCCTTGCCGAAGAGGCGTACCGCCGTTCGATAACCCTGGCCAGTGTCCATAATTCCTACTTTGATTATTTATTCGGGCGGCCCATAAGCATTATTTTGATAGCAATTACACTTTTGACTTTCATAAGCGGTTTTTACCAGGAATATCGAAAAGTTAAGACTGAAAATGCTTAAATATCAGGAGGAAAAATTTAATGGCACCAGAGGTTACCTTGACACTCGCAAATCATCTTACCGATTTGCGATACGAAGATTTGGGCAGTGAAGTTATTGAAAAAACAAAGATGCACATATTGGACGGTATCGGTAATCAGGTATGCGGCTCACAGGAGCCCGGCAGCCGGATACTGTTGAAACTGGCTCTGGATGCAAAGGGTGCGGGAAACTCCACCGTTATAACATGCCCCGTTAAGATGTGGCCCCCCATTGCAGGGATGGTTAACGGCACTATGGCCCACAGCATTGAAATGGACGATGCCCATCGTGATTCTCTCACCAAAGCCGGCTCCGTTATTGTGCCGGCGGCCTTTGCGGTAGCCGAGCACTGCGGGGCTTCCGGCAAGGATCTGATACTGGCTTTGATTTGCGGTTATGAAATAATGGTTAGAATTGGTCTGGCCATGAACCCGGGGCACCGGGCAAGGGGTTTCCACAGTACCGGCACCATAGGGGCTTTCGGTGCCGCCGCCGTTACAGCCAAACTGCTTAAATTAAACGGCTGGGAAACCGCCAACGCCTTAGGCATAGCCGGTACACAAAGCTCAGGGCTTACCGCTTTTCTCGATCACCCCTCGATGATTAAGGGGTTTAACGCGGGAAAAGCTGCTTTTAACGGAATTATTGCCGGCTTACTTGCCCGGGAAGGGTTTACAGGGCCAGTCAATATTCTTGAGGGAAGAGAAGGATTCTGCCGAGCATACGGTGATGAACCTGACCTGATCCAGATTACACTGGGTTTGGGCGGACCTTTAAAAATAATGGAGGTAGGATTCAAACCCCATGCCGCATGCCGCTACGCCCACGGTCCCATTGACGTGGTTGCAGAAATAATGCCCGAGCCTGTCACTTCCTCATCGGTCAGAAATGCTACCATCTGGACATCTCCGCTGGCTATCCGACAGTCAAACATTGTTGAACCTGATGACCTGCATTCGGCCCAGGGAAGTTCGCCATATTCAGTTGCGTTGGCCATGTTCACTGGAAAAAATTACCTTAATGTCGAAGATTTTAAGGTAAATTGGGGAAATCCCGACATACTTGAACTCTCCAAAAAAATAAAAATGGAGCCCGACGAAAAATTATACGGGTACATGGGCAGGGGCTGCCGTGTGATAATTGAGCTGGAGGATGGAAGAGTATTGGAAAATAGCCTGGAATTGCCGAAGGGTGAGCCGGAGAACCCGCTGACTGTTGAGGAACTCCAAGTTAAATTTAAAACACTTTTCATTCCCTTTTTGGGGGATGAGGTATGCCAAAAGGTTATGGACCTTGTCCAGTCCATTGACCAGTTGGACAGCCTGAATTCATTGATGGAAATACTGCGGGCAGAGCCAAATAATCAACAGTGTTGATAAAATGAGTAACATGAAAATAATCCGTTGTATTCTATCTATACTTTTACTGACGTTATTAGTGGGGCTGTCCAAGGCCCCACTAATATCAGTCAATGGCAATAAAGCCGTTTTTTTATTACTGGCGGTTGTTTTGCTATGGAATACCCGGGTGATTCCGGGATCTTACGCATCTTTTTTTATCCTTGTCCTTATGGCTTCAGCAGGGAATATTGATTTGGAACAGGTTCTTGCCGGATTCGCCAATCCCGGATTGTTCTTTCTTTTAACCGTAACCCTCATCGGGCTTTCCTTCGACCGCCGTGGAATAGTCGGTCATCTGGTGCTGAAATGGGCGGAGTTTTGCCGGAGCGCCCGGTCTTCCCTCCTATACTGCATGGCCGTTACCGTTATGATGCCGCTTATAATTCCGGCGGCCACTGTAAGGACAAGATTAACAGAGCCCATTATAAGAGAACTTGCAATAATGAACGGGTTTGGGGAAAATGGGAGGTTCGTAAGATCCAGCGCCCTGATAGTTGGCGGAATGAGTTCTGTGGCTACGCTGGCATATATGACCGGTGGCGGAAATTCAATTGTGGCCTCGCAGTTGATAGGCAGCTTTACATCCACCAATGTGTCCTGGTTTTTATGGGTAACATTTATGCTTCCTTTAGCGTGGCTGATAATATTTTTGTGCACGGTTTTTCTACCTCCCATGTTTCCTGGGAAAGAACCTGGCAAGGCCAAGGTGCAAATATCCTGAACCAGGGCAGGAAACTTGGTTTTCAAGAGAAAACAGCCCTGTTTATTGTTTTTATAATGATAGTCTTTTGGATAAGTGAACCACTGACAGGCATAGATCCCGTTATTGTGGCCTTTGCGGGCGTGGTTTTGCTGGCAATGCCGGGTATCGAAATTCTAAGGGAGGAAGACCTCAAGAGTATTGACTGGCATACCATTATCCTTCTGGGAACGGCGTTTTCCCTGGGAAAACTGTTAAATGAAGAAGGTGTCGGAGATAAGGCAGCCAATTGGCTGGTTTATAAAATTTCTGCTCTAAACTCGGACTTTCCCGGCCTCAGTTTTCTCGGACTTCTTCTTTTTCTTTGCATGGCCCGGGATTTGTTCATCAGCTCGGTCTCTTTCCTGACGCTGGCCATGCCCGTTGTTCTCCCGGTTTCAGAGTCAATGGACCTCAATCCTCTTTTTATGGGTTTGTCTACAGCGATTGTTGCCGGTGTCGTGAATGTCCTGCCCACCCAGTCGCCCGGGTTAATAATGCTCCATAACACGTATAGATTTACATTTAAAGAGTTTCTTTTCTTATCTTGGGTTTCTACCTTTTTGCATATTTCGTTTACTGGCCCTTGCTGTTTATAATTATCGGCTGCTAGTTTAAATAAGGAGATAACAAACCAGTGATAGAAATAAAAACTGAAATTCTTGTGATAGGCGGAGGCCTGGCGGGGATGATGGCGGCACTGGCTGCCAGTCGGGCTGGACTTTCGGTGGCCCTGGCAACCAAAAGCATTTTACTTTCCGCCAGCGGAAACACATCCAGGGCCGGGGGAGGTTTTGCTGTCAGCACCGGCTACACCGAAGCCGGAGATTCCCCCCAAAGCCATTATGAGGACACGCTTAAAAGCGGCGCTTATATGAATGACCGGAATATGGTAAGAGTTTTATGCGAAAAAGCGCCCATATATTTAAAATGCCTCGCGGACAGTGGTGTCCCCTTTATGGTTGAAAACGGAAGATTCAAGAACTTCAGGCTTCCGGGGCATAGTTATCCCAGGGCTGTCAGGCTTTTGGGCGGGGGCACCCGAAAAATGGCCGAGGTATTGGGCAGGCAGTTGGTTCAAAACGGGGTAAGGATTGAGACCGGCGTATTTTTAAAGGACCTGGTCATAGACCGCCGTCATGTTGCCGGCGCGGCCGGTTTATATGTAAAAAATGGGCTTCCTGTAGTTTTTAAGGCAAAGGCGGTAATTCTGGCGAGCGGTGGTGGAGGCAGCATATTCCCGCTGACCACCAACAAGAAAGACTCCACCGGGGACGGGATGGCCATGACCCTTCGGGCCGGATTTACCTTGAAAGACCTGGAGTTTATTCAGTTCACACCTACAGCTATGGCTTTTCCGCCCAACCTTGCCGGACAGAGTATCGGAGGAATTTTACTTGGCCAGCCGGAAGCCCGGTTATACAACGGCGCAGGTAAAAGGTTTATGGAAGACTATGACCCTGTCAGAATGGAGGCCGCAACACGGGATGTAGTTGCCCGGTCAATATACAGGGAGATACTCCAGGGTCGGGGAACTGTTCACGGGGGAGTTTACCTGGATGTAACCGGTGTTCCCGGCGAAGTCCTTAAGAGTACCGGGAACGTTTTAGAATTTTTGAGGAAGAAGGGTATTGACCTGTCCGTCCATCAGATAGAAATTGCCCCGGCAGCCCACTTTTTCATGGGGGGCATTAAAGTCGATCCCTTCTGTTATACCGGAACAGGAGGGCTCTTTGCCGCCGGGGAAGTTACTGCCGGGGTCCACGGAGCCAACCGCCTGAGTGGAAACGGGCTGACCGAGGCGATGGTTTTCGGTATGGTTGCGGGAGAAAACGCGGCCCGCTACGTGCGTGAAGCTGAAACAGCCTTACCGAGCGACAATGTTTATCAAGATTATATAAGACCACTGACAGAGATAAAAATCAGGGGCGGGACGGGGGCGGTGCAGCAAAGGGAACTGCACCTGAAATTGCAGATGATTGCGGTTCGGTCGCTGGGTGTAGAAAGAACTCAATCCGGCCTGAAAGAAGGATTAAGGGAAATTAATAACCTTGAAGGATCTCTTACAGGAGTGAATACCGATAATCATCGGCATCAAATAAAGCTTTATGAACTGGAAAACATGGTCCTGGTAACCAGGGCGTTAATAAAGGCCGCCCTTACCAGAACCGAGAGCCGGGGCGCTCATTACCGCATCGATTATCCCCAACGGGACGATACGGGCTGGTTAAAAAACGTCTGTATAAAGATGTGTGACAAAAAGCTTAAAACATGGCTGGAGCCGGTTACCGGAATTTAATCCCCCGGCGGCCTTTGGCTTGTTGAATTCCGGAAGTTGTAGCGTTTTAAAAATTAACGAAAATACAAAAACCCGAGGTGGTGTGAAAAAAATGAAAGTGATAAGTGTAAATACCAGTCGTTGTGTGGGCTG
Source organism: Bacillota bacterium (assembly GCA_049324975.1). Classification (GTDB taxonomy): domain Bacteria; phylum Bacillota; class Thermincolia; order Thermincolales; family CAZWUW01; genus JBMOPI01. The sequence continues at coordinate 5,023 of JBMOPI010000292.1, read as the reverse complement.
CCGTATCTGTGAACAGTGGTGTTGCTACAGCCACCACGGCGTTATCAGCCCCTCCAAAACCAGGATACTGGTATTGAGGGATCTGGAATTGAAGAGGACATCTCCCTTGTATGCCGCCAGTGCGCCGACCCCTTTTGCATAAAAGCTTGTCCATCTACAGGGATGAAAAAACCGGTTCCGTCAGAGTAGACCGTGATATATGCGAAGGCTGTGGTAATTATAATTTGTTCTCAGTTTATTAACTTGAGAGTCAAAAGTTCTTAGATTTTTGTTCTGATAGACGTACCTAATTTTTTTGTTTTCAATCCATAAAAGGTTACTAATTTAAAGGCGTATTAAACATTTTATTCAACTCAGCATGCATGTAATACAATATTGATATACCTGTACCTGTGGTGTATCCTATCTTTAAAAAGGTAATTTAAGGAGGGTACGTCATGGACGATTTTAAGCGTTTTATCCAACTACAAAGGGAAATCGCCGAGTCTACATTAGAAACAATTAAGAAGTATCAGCGACTGCAAGGGAAAGAAACCGACAAGCCAAAACGTACGTCTAAGATGGAGTTGGTAGAAGCTATACTCAGAACAGCCGGAAGGCCCTTGCACATCTCAGAAATCATTGATATAGCCAAAAGAGATTTTAAGGTAGTCCTGGAACGGGATTCCGTCGTTTCTGCTTTGGTTAAAAAAGTAAGATCAGGACAAATGTTTGTCCGGACTGCGCCCAATACTTTTGCAATAAGGAATAGCAGGCTGCCATGATCAGTGAAGTGAGCGATTCCTGATGGAGTTCTACTCGTGTTTTAGCCGGCAGTCGTCGTTTTTCTGGTTCGTTGTTACGGTCTTTGGACTCATCGTGCGCAACGATAATCACGGAGTAACTTCCGTGATCCGCTGGCTCAGCCTGAAACCAGCGTTATACTTGACTTACCTGAACTTTTTCAGGGCTTCCTCCTGGAAGCTGGAAGAAATCCAGCAGCGTTGGTCAAGGATTGTGCAGTCCCGGTGTCCGTTAGTAACCGACGGTGATGCCTTTTTACTGATCGGTGACGGTATTAAGGTAGCCAAGGAAGCCCACCGGATGCCTGCGGTTAAAAAGCTTCACCAGGAATCCGACAACTCTTCCAAGCCGCCTTACATCTTCGGCCACCATTTCGGGGTCCTGGGGTCTGCTGGGCAATGCTAAAAAGATGTTCTGCGTGCCGCTGATGGCCGAGTTGCACGAAGGCGTAAAAAAATCAGGGAGTTTCAGGGTAAAGGCTCCCCGGCAGTAAACTGCCGTGATAAATTGAGTCTGACTACGCTGATGGCATCTTTTGCATCCCTCCTGGCCCGGCAATTGGAACACCGGTGCATTGTGGTACTGGACGCTTTCTTTGCTGTCGGTCCCTCCTTTCGGGTGGCCCAAGAGTTATTGGATGCCGGTGGAAATCGCATGCTTCACTCTGTGATGAATATTTACGGCCAATCAAAAACCTTATCCTTCTTATGCCTTGACCTCCTGTGGAAGCCGATAAAAGGCAAAATGCGTTTTGTCCTGGTTATGGACGGAACGGAACGGTTTATCTTGATGTGTTCCAATTTAAACTTGGACCCCCTGGATATTATTAAGGCGTACAGTTACCGGTTTAAGATGGAAGTGAGCTTTAAGGTTATGAAACATCTCATTGGGGCATTTTGCTACCATTTCTGGACTAAGTGGTTAAAAACATAATTACGGTGACGTATTTTTTAGCAAGCTACGCCAACCAATTCCTTTATCTCTGGTTTTTTAGTGCCAATTGCAAAATGTAAAGCGATAAATGGTATAAAAAGGAATGCATAGGATTAATTGCAAAATTTATTGTCTTAAAAGAATTGCCCATAAGGGTGATGCCCCAATATGAACATTTGATCGTTAAAAAAGGGTAGGAACACCCCTGGGTATAAATATCGCCGAAATTTGCCGGGTTGGTATAAACTACGCAGCCTTCAGAGCTTTACAATATTGAATTTGTACAGCTGTACCGGCCAGGAATGTAATGAGGGAGAACATTACATCAACAAAGGCTTTATTTATCCCCCTTCTGGTCAGTTTATCCATATTGAGATGTGTTTTAAGTACAGAAAACAACCTCTCTATAGAACTGCGCTGGCTATAAAGTTCATTCCAATTGTGAGTGTCCCTGTGTGGGCTGCAAAACAGCCTGGGATTATTCTTGATGGATATTCTTTTGGTATAACCATATGAATTGATACAGCCACATTCATTCTGGCAATTAACTTCCTGGCCACAGGACTTGGGACAGCGGAATTTGTTGAGCAACTTTTTCTTCTCCGTTCCAAAGTAAACCATTGGGTGTCCTGCCGGGCAGTAGGGGGTACCGTTGTCTGTAAACTCGGTTGATTTATTCTCATGTCCCCGAAGATTAAGTTTGGTAATTGCCTGTCCTTCCTGGTGAAGTGCCTGTTCGTATATGTAGCCGGCGTCATATCCGGCATCCATAAGGTAGTAAAGAGGATTCCGACCCAGTATATTCCGGTGGAATTTACAGGACTCCTTCATCAGTGCCGGAGCAATCTCCACATCTGAGCAGTTGGCCGGGGCTACCCTGGCGGTTACAGGTATCGGGCCGATATCAGTATTTACAGCCGCAAGGTGTATTTTGTAGCCGTAAAATATTTCTGATTCTCCGGTAGAGGCGGTACGGTGCCCAAAGTTTGCGCCGGTATCACTGCCTTTAACAGCCTTTTCATGTGCAGGCAAGTCCGAACTGTCAATAATTATTTGTCCCTTGGAGCCGGTAATGGAAAGTATTTCAGCCGCCAAGTCTTCAGCAATTTTGCCCAGTAATTCTAGTAGTTCGGGTATCTCTGCCAATTCTGTTCCAAAGCGGGAGAAGGTGCTTTCCGAAGGTAATTTTTGGGTTATGTCAAAACCACACCAGTGAGCCAAAAGCGGTGAATATGATAAACATTGATGCAGGGATTTTACTGTGACCAGCCCCATTAATTTCTTGAGAACAAGCGCCCTGAAAATCGCCTTTCTATCGGATGGTTTACGGCCACAGCCGATATGGCAGTAATATCGGTCTATTTGACCGGGGTTGACTTTAGAGATGACCTGAAAAATTTTATCTTCTTCAGAGTAGTTTTCTACCAAAACTTCAAAGGGAAAAAGCCTTTCATCCAGAACATACATAACAGGGGTTTCACCTCGCTTGTGTGTGTTTATTGGCATATTTACACTTCTACAAGCAAAAGGGTGGAACCTCTTTTATTAACGGTTTATGACATATTTTCCAGGTTTATGTGTGGGTATGGGCTCTTTTGGGCCACCTCGTATTCCTTGTATTTACTGAGTTTGGAATTTTGCAATTGGCTCTTTTTACATAACAGCTTGGAGCATAGACGGTCCAGATCTGCTCTTGTAAATTTCCATTCAAATGGTCGAGCCACTTCTTGGTATCGCTCCTGAAAGCGAAGGAGACGATCCTGTACCTCAGAAAGAGAGGTGAAGTCACAAGGGGTAAGCACCTTTCGCTGCACAATGGAAAAATATATTTCAATCTGATTGAGCCAACTAGCGTGGATGGGCAAATGAACCGGCACAATCATCGGCCACTTCTTCAGACGTTCAATTGAGCGCTCACCCCGGTGTGAAGAGCCGTTATCCATAATCCAGAAAACCCTTTTGGCTGAAGCGTAAGGCTCCAAACTCATCACCTGGTTTACAAGTTTATCAAAGGAGGCAATACCACTTCTCTTTTCACAGCGGCCAAAAATTTTTGCTCTTTTGACATCCCAGGCAGCCAGGTAGGCCCAAGACCCTTTTCTTTGATACTCGTGCTCAATACGCATAGCCTGATGTGGTGCTGGTCCTTGTGAGCAGTGCTTGCGTTTCCTGGCCTGGATGCTGGTCTTTTCATCGGTAGAGATAACGTAATCGTTAGGACCAAGGGGGTGACCATCCCAGAATCCTTCATATAGACTGAGCACCCGCGCTGCTTTCTCCGAAAAGGCGGGATCCCTGGGGAAGATCCAGCTACGGTAGCGCCCGGGCCTGATGGCATCTTCACTGAGCCATCGCCAAAGTGTCATGCCGCTTATCTGGGCGATGATTCCCCGGCTGGTCACCTCCCTGTGTAACTCGGAAATTGATAAACGGGACAGTGGTACGCCCAAATTGCGAGTGAGTTCACAGGCCATAGATTTAACTTCTACGATTACCGCCGGGGGGAAAAGAACCCGGTCGTCCGCCCCTGGGTTGGTCTTGCAAACCCAGTAGCCGTTCATGATAAAAGCGTTTACGCCATTTGCTGACAATCTGGCGCGGTGTATCCAAACGGAAAGCTATTTCGTCATTGTCATAACCTTGTGCCGCTAGAAGAATGATCTTCGATCGGATTACATCTCGATACGGTGACGTATACTTTCTTGCTTCAGTCTCTAAAACATGTTTCTCGTGTGGCGTTAAATCGATGATGAATGGGCTTTTCCTCGGCATGATGCTCACCTCCCTGGCAGCATCATACCACATAATAAAGCGATTGAACACTAATTAATACGACATCGTATTTATGTTAGGGAGTACTAAGGCATTGCCGAAGCTTAGCAAGCAAACTGCCATCGATCTTGCAACCGTTGTATGTGAAAAAAGACAAAGACTCATTGGGCAAGCTGCCAATGCCATGGAAGGGTTCGTCAACTTTGGCTGTATTGCCACAGGAATTTTGCAAATCATCGCTCTGAACTACAACAAATTGGTCTGGAAAAATTATCATGGCTGGCTTAGGACATTCACTTCAGAGGTCCCTTCCGAAGAAACTGTCCGCTCGGTCATCCAGAAAAATTTCTTTCATAATTTCCGCGTTTTCAAGGATACGCCGATTTATGCAATAATTATGGCAAAGAGTCAGTAGCGTTGCATAAAAACTAAATACTATACACAAAGGGATATTTAAGAAAAATTTCTATGTTAATATAAGTATAAAATGGTGTATACAACCATATGACTTTCTTCATCCTTGCCAGAGGGAGAG
>JBMOPI010000291.1:0-27122 GCA_049324975.1 Bacillota bacterium | reverse complement strand
AGAACAACCGGTACACCCATCAATGCAATGATCAGCATTGTTTTAAGGGTCAGGGGAGATGAAGAGGCGTTATAAACCGTTAGGCTGAGCGTTGGGTCGGTGGCCGGCACCAGATTGGGGAAAAGGCCGGCGGCCAGAGTCAGAATCATGCCGGCCATGGCCAATGAGGAGGATAAAAAGGCCAGTCCGGCCTTATTGGCCCTGATCATTACCAGGGTGCCGAGCAGTGCGATAACGGTAACCGCAGGGATGAGCAGCAGCATAGGATATTTACCGTAGTTGGTAAACAGGCCGGGGGCGGCAAACCAACTGCCGACTCCGCCCAGGACAAAGAGTGCGGCCAGGCCGGCCCAGATTTTCGGGGCCAGCCTGCGGGCCCGGTGGAACAAGTCCCCTTCGGTTTTAATCATGGTATAAGTTACTCCCTGCATCAGGAACCCAAAGAGGCCGACCAGACCTATGAGCAGTGAAAAGGGATCAAGCAGGGCAAAAAACCCGCCGGTGTAGTTTTGGCTGCTGTCCAGAGGCAGGCCCTGGACGATATTGCCTACCGCCACACCGAAGAGCAGTGCAGGCAGGAAGCTGCCAAGGAAGAACAGGGTATCCCAACGGCGCTGCCAGCCTGCATCCTGTACCCGGTGCCGGAATTCCACGGCCGCCGCCCGGAAAATCAACCCTAATACCACGAGCATCATAGCCAGATAGAAACCGCTGAACACCGAAGCGTAAACCACCGGAAAAGCCGCAAATAAAGCGCCGCCGCCGGTTAACAGCCAGACCTCGTTGGCATCCCAGAAAGGACCTACGGAGTTGAGCAGGACCCTTTTTTCCCGGTCGGTTTTACCAAGCAGAAAATAAAGGCTGCCTATCCCCAGGTCAAAACCGTCCAAAACAGCGTAGCCGATAATTAAAACTCCCACCAGTAAAAACCAGACAGTATTTAAATCCATGCCTTTTCACCCCCGGCAAATAATTTTACGGTATCTGCGGGTTGGACTGCATCTTCCGCCATGCTCTTGTTCAGTTCCCGCCTGACCAGGTAGATCAGCGCTCCCACCAGGCCGCTGTAAACGGCGGTGAAGACGACGATACTGGCAAGGACCTGGGCCGCCGGTACCGGCGACGCGGCCGCTGCAGTCCGCATCAGACCTTGTACTATCCAGGGCTGCCGCCCTACTTCCGCGGCGATCCAGCCCAGCTCGTTAACCAATAAAGGGACAGGGATGGAGTAAAAGAAAAGTTTAAGGACCGTTTTATTGGTATACAGTTTCCCCCGGCTCAGCATGTAAACCCCGCCCAGCACCAACAGGGCCATATAGCCGGCCAGCAGGATCATCAGCCGGTAGGAGTAAAAGGTCATCAGGAGCGGCGGCCTGTCGGCGGGCGCAAATTCTTTGAGGCCCTTGACAGGCGCGCCGGTATCACCATATACCAGCCAGCTTAGCGCTCCCGGCACGCCGATCTGCATGTTTGTCTGCTCCCCTGCCGGATCGGGGATACCGAACAGCACCAGCGGCGCTTCACTTTTTGTTTCCCAGAGCCCTTCAAATGCGGCCAGTTTGGCCGGCTGGGTAACCGCCACCTGTTTGGCGTGAATATCACCAAGGTAGACCTGCAGCAGGGAAGCAGCTAAAGCAAACACCAAGGCCATTTTCAAGGACCTTTTGGCTATTTCCGTCTGCTTGCCCTTAAGCAGCAGGTAGGCGCTGATACCCATGACAAAGAAAGCGCCGGTAATGTAAGCAGCATCCAGCGTGTGCAGGTACCTGGGGACAGTGGAAGGATTAAATACCGCCGCCCAGAAATCTGTCAGCACCGCCCGGCCCCCTTCAATTTTATAACCGGCCGGGGTCTGCTGCCAGGAATTGGCGACGATAATCCAGAAGGCTGACAAAGTACTGCCCAGGGAAACCATCGCAGCAGAAACGAACCGCATCCACCGGGAAATCCGGTCCCGGCCGAAAATCAGCAGGCCAATGAAGGTTGACTCCAGGAAAAAGGCGATGACCCCTTCCGCCGCCAGCGGCGCACCGAAGATGTCGCCGACAAACTTGGAATATTCGGACCAGTTGGTGCCGAACTGAAATTCCATGGTAATCCCGGTGGCAACCCCCACCGCGAAGATGATGGCAAAAAGTTTGCTCCAGAAACGGGCCATGCGGTCATAAATCCCCTTACCGGTCCGCCAGTATTGGAATTCCATCACCGCCAGCAGCACCGCCATACCAATGGTGACCGGCGGAAACAAAAAATGAAAAAAGGCGGTTAACCCAAACTGGATCCGGGATAACAAAACTGCATCCATCTTGTGATTCCTCCTCATGTTTTTTAAACCTGCACCCAGCCGGTGCTTGTTCCGTAAAGTATACAAAAATGGTATAGTTTATGGGTAAAAAAATGTACTAGGTAAAATCGGCAAAATTATGGTTTTTAAGTTCATCTATCAGTTTAGCCTGGATACCCGCCAGCGCGCAGTGAATGGCACAGTGGGGGGCCGCCTGTTTATTGCAGTAACTTTCATCAATCAAACACTTATTAATCCGCACCGGTCCCTCAATGGCTTCCAGCACATCCAGAAAAGTAATTTCTCCCGGCGCTTTGGCCAAAGCGTAACCACCCCCGACGCCCCGGAAAGACTTAACAATACCGGCTTTGATCAGGGAAGGCATGATTTTCAGCAGAAACCGCATCGGGATCTTTTCATGGGCGGCAATATCCCGCGCTTCCACCACCTCCCCCCGGGTTTTTTTGCTCAGATAAAGTACGGCTCTTAGTGCATAGTCTGTTGCCTGGTTTAAAATCATAGCAAATCCACTCTTAATGTTCACCTATTTTGTATACTTTAAATATAAGATATCACATTATTTTCTGATTTGCAATAGCTTCTTTTTTACAGCCGGCGGGATATTTAACCCGGCCGTCTCTATGTCGCCTCCTTAACTGAAGAGAACCTCCTGCAGGACAGAAGGTTCTCCCGTGAATGTTAGTGAGCGCTTTCGGCGAGGGCCCTGGCTTTATGGGCATAATCCACGGCCTGACCGAGGGCATCCAGGGCCTGTACCGGGTTATGGAAGCCCCGGCTGTTCTCGGCAGCCACCCAGTCCCAGTACCACTGGGCTTTGGCTACCGCTTTTTGGGCTTCTCTGACCTTGTTTTGGTCGGCGCCGGGCGCTGCCAGGGCGTTTTTCACAGCCTGGTGGGCTTCGGCAATAAGTTTGCCGGCTTTTGTCTGCATGTTAAAGGTACGGGTCTGGGTGTTCAGCACCCTGTCCTTCAACCACTTGGCATCCTGCTTATGACAGACCTGGCAGGAAACATCCATGGTTTTCAGGGGGCTGGTCCACCAGTGGGAGGAATACTTCTTGCCATCTTCCCGCATATAAGGCATGTGGCAATCCGCACAGCTGACCCCGGCCGACCCATGGGTACCGGTAGTCCAGGTTTCAAAATCGGGATGCTGGACTTTTCTCATTTTGGCTTTGGAGTCCGGGTGTTCCCAGTCAGAGAAACTCATTTTGTCGTAGTACGCTTCAATTTGGTCCGGCTCTACGCCGTCGGCCCAGGGGTATGTGACAGCTTTGGTACCCTTCTGGAAGTAGTATTCCACATGGCACTGGCCGCAAACGTAGGACCGCATATCCTGCCGGGAGGCCTTGGTCACATCAATGCCCCGGTCCTTCATGGCCTGAACAAATTCGGGTCTGGTGACTCTCAGATCCATGGTTTTGGGGTCATGACAGTCGGCACAGGCGATCGAATGCTTGACGTTTTTCGCCAGTTCTTTTACGGGTGTGGTGTAGTAGGCAGGTCCCATCTGCTTCAGGAGCCCCGGGACAGAAGGGCTTTTACAGGTCATACAGGAACCCGGGGTCTTGGCGTCAACCCTTTTGCTGGCTAGCAAGTCCTGCAATGCGTAAGTATGGCCGCGGTCTTCATTATACTCTTTGCTGAAACCGTACCCTTTAAAAAGCTCCAGGATTTCCGGTTCGGTAATAAACTTGGACTCCTTAACGGAACCCCCGAAATCAGTTTTTGCCATTTCATTGTTTTTCAGGTAACTGTTATACTGCAGCGGGTAGCTTTTCCCCCAGACAGCGGGGTCTAATTCCTGTTCGTTTATAACCGCTTTGGTTGAGGCCTTCTCTGAGCTGCCGGAACATCCGGCTGCTATCAATGTTAAGATAATTGCCATTAGGATAAAAATTAAACCATACCGCATTTTTTTCATTAACAGGCGCCTTCCTTTCTACATTTTTTTATGGACCAGGTCACGGTGACAGTCCGTACACAGCCTGCCCCGGCCCATATCCGTAAATTCAACGGTGGATTTGTGACAACCCGTACAGTTGGCTGTAATTATTGCTTTGCTTTCCCCGGTAGCCCTGATTATTTGCGGCACTTCACCCAGGGTTACAGCATAGAGGTCCCTTAAGCCCGATTTTGTTTTAAATACCACCTTGGGCAGATAGCTGTGCGGTGCATGGCAATCAGTACACTTAAACTGTTTATGGTTTGACAGCTGTAAACTATCGTAAGCATCGTTCATTTCATGGCAGTTTAAACAGAAGGAGGCGTTGTCAGAGTAACTGATGGCCGCATCCGCCGTAAGGAACAAAAAACTGGCCAGACCGATGACCAAACTGGCCACAATGAGGAATTTTGTCCTTTTCTGCTCCACTATAATCCCCCCTCCCTTGTGCATGTGTGAACTATCTCCTTAATGCAATTATATTTTAGAAAAATGAAATCTGGCTGACAGCAAAATGACATTTTGGTGACATCAAAAAACCCTGCTCTTTAGCAGGGCTTCTCACCAAATTTATAACCGACCCCCCGTACTGTTTTGATATAACGGGGATTTGCTGCATCCGGTTCTATTTTTTCCCGCAGACGTTTGACCAGGGTGGTGACAACACCGGCGTCACCGGTATACTCGGTGTCCCATATCTGATAAAGCAGCTGGTCACGGGTAAAAACCCGGTTAGGATGACGGGCCAAAAGCCAAAGGAGGTCGAATTCCTTAGGGGTTATGGCAATCTCGTTCCCGGCCCGGCTCACCAGCCGGGACGTGCGGTTGATGACAAGCCCGGGGACCTCAATCACATCCTCCTGATCCCTGTTTGGGTTATTCGCCGTCCGCCGGAGAATGGCCTTGATGCGCAGGAGCAGTTCAGCGCCGTCAAAGGGCTTGGTCAGATAATCATCGCTGCCCAGGGCAAGCCCTGTGATTTTATCCAGGGTTTCGTTTTTGGCCGACAGAAAGATAACCGGCACATTGCTCTCCGCCCTGATTCTGCGGCAGGCTTCAAAACCATTAAGCCCGGGCATCATTACATCCAGGACAACCAGGTCGGGTTTTACCCGGTAAAACCCGGCCACCGCCTCCTCGCCGTTGACGGCGGTAGAAACCTCAAAACCTTCGCGCTGCAGGAACCCGGCAAGGAACTTCAGTATCTTTGGCTCATCGTCGGCTATCAGTATCTTTTGTCCCGTCATAATCCGCCACCTTTCTATTCAAGGCTGTCATCAAAAGGGGGATAAGCCGGCCAGAACACAGTAAAGGCTGACCCCCGCCCCTCTGCGGTCTCAAGCTTAATCCAGCCCAAATGCAGGTCTACAATTTTTTTAACCAGCGCCAACCCGAGTCCGGTACCCCGGAATTCCCTGTTCAAACCCCGGTTAACCTGGTAAAAAGCGTCAAATATAAACTCCCTGTGTTCCAATGCAATACCGGGTCCTGCATCTTTAACCGTAAGCAGGGTCCCTTCCTCCGGCGCCGGGGCGTCAGCAACAGTAACTTCAATATGACTGCCGGGAGGGCTGAATTTAATGGCATTGCCCAGCAGGTTGCGGATCACGTGGCCGGCTTTTTCCCCGTCGGCAATTACTTTTCCGGAGCCGGTCACTGTCAGGTTAACCTGAATGTCTTTCTGCTGCGCCAGGGGCCGTAATAATCTTTCTACCTGCCGGGCCGCTCTGCCGATATCCACTTCCGTCAAATTGAGGGACATCTTACCCGATTCTATTTTTGCCAGGTCCAGCAAGCTGTTAATCAACCCCAGCAATTCTTCCCCGCTGTCCCGGATATCTTCCAGATAATCCTCCTGCTCAGGAGTAAGCTGGCCCACGCCGCGTTTCAATAACTCTTCTGTAAAAGCCAGGATGGCCGTTAACGGGGTCCGCAGCTCGTGACTCATGTTGGCAAGGAACTCGGACTTGTAACGGCTGATCCTGGACAGTTCATAGTTTGCCTCCGCCAGCTCCCGGGTCCGTTCGGCGACTTTTTGTTCCAGGTGGTCATACATTTCCTGGAGTTGGTGGGCCATATCGGTAAAACGTACCGTTAACTCCCGGATTTCGCCGTAAGCTTTAAAACCGTCAGGCCGTGCGGCCAGGTTGCCCCTGCCCAGTTCCTGGCTGAAACGGGTCAAACCGGCAATAGGCCGGGCCACAAACCGGTTGGTATGGAAAATAATCACCCCGGCTGTAAAAATAATAGCCAACATAGTCAGGAAAATATTTTGGCTCATGGATTTCTTAAGACCGGCTTCTTTTATTTTCATCGGGATGGAAATGCTTAACGCGCCGGCAAGGTCACCCACTTTATAACCTTCCCTGGGATGACCGCTGATATCGGTTTCCCCTTTGGGTTCCCCGTGACAGGCAAGACAGGCGGGAGTGACATAAAGCGGTATCATATAGCGGAAATACCGGTCACCGTTAACAAAGTCCTCCCCCCAGGATTCTTTTAATTCATTGTTTTTGGTAAACAGGAGGAGTTTCTCCTTCTCGTAATCATCGGGTTCGTTTGCCGGCAACCTGGGCCTGGGACTTACCTGTCTGATCTTATATTGGGTTCCGGCGTTAAAGACGCCGCTGACCTGCTGGGTCAGGGCCGCCGGGTTAAGATGTTTGAATTCAAAATTCCCTTTGGAATCGTAATTGATTTTGTGCTGGTTTTCGGCGGTCACTTTTCTCAATGCCAATACCTGGGCGGCCAGCGCCCGGCTCTGTTCAAGCATTTCCAACCGGGCCTGTTTTTTTTGACTGTACACGTTCCAACCGATGCCCGCGGTCATGACCAGGGCCAGCACCAGGCTGGTGCTGCGCACTAGTTTGGCGCCTACTTTGTCATTATTGGTCATTAAAACACCACCGTTTTTATATTATTATATCAGAACCAGCCAATAAAAGAATGTGACAAAAATCACCAGCTCACCAATAACCTTTTACCGGTTGCCCGCATATACTGATAACTGAATGAACAGGTACAACGGCGTACCTGGCCTGGCAATGAAGCCTCAAATACCTTGTTGTATTTGGGGCTGTTGCTTTCAGAGACAAGTTAAGTAAGGCATCCGGGCGGATGGACTGTTGGTAATTTTAAAGGAGGCTGAAAAACATGTGTGGATTAACCGGCTGGATAGACTGGCAGCAGGACCTCACCCGACAACAACCGATTCTGGATGCCATGATTGAAACCCTGTCCCCCCGCGGCCCGGATGCCGCCGGCCGGTGGCTGTCAACCACCGCCGCCCTGGGCCACCGCCGCCTGGTGGTCGTTGACCCGGCAGGCGGCGGCCAGCCCATGGTCCGCCGACGGGGAGACAATACCTATGTGCTGGTTTATAACGGTGAACTGTACAACACCCCTGAGCTGCGGCAGGAATTAGCCGTAAAGGGTTATACCTTTGAAGGTCACTCTGATACCGAAGTGCTGCTGCTGTCCTTTATGGAATGGGGCCCGGCGTGCGTCGACCGCTTTAACGGTATTTATGCCTTTGCCGTATGGGATGAAGCGGAACAAAGCCTGTTCATGGCGCGGGACAGGATGGGGGTCAAACCCCTGTTTTATGCACAGCGGGGCAGCTCATTGGTTTTCGGCTCGGAGCTTAAAACCCTGCTCGCCCATCCGGCAGTAGAACCGGTATTAGATACTGAAGGGTTGGCGGAGATTTTTGTGCTGGGTCCGGGCCGCACGCCGGGTCATGGGGTCTTTCGCGGCGTGGCGGAATTAAGGCCGGGGCACTGCTTGGTTTACAACCGGCAGGGCCTTAAGGTATGGCCTTACTGGACGCTGGAAAGTAAACCCCATACCGATAATCTGGAAACAACCGTCGCCACGGTCCGGGAACTTGTCGGTGACGCCATCAAAAGGCAGCTGGTGGCCGATGTGCCGATCTGCACCCTGTTGTCAGGGGGGCTGGACTCAAGCGCCATAACCGCTTACGCCGCCAACTCCTATGTGCAGGAAGAAAAAGGTCCGCTCCATACCTTCTCCGTGGATTATATCGACAATGACCGTCATTTCCGGCCCAGTCATTTTCAACCGACTTCTGATGCGCCCTGGATAAAGCTCGTGTCTGAATCCTTCAACACGGTCCACCATAATGTGGTTATCGATACCCCGCAGCTCATTGAGGCCCTTATCCCGGCCGTATTTGCCCGTGACCTGCCCGGTATGGCCGACGTCGACTCCTCCCTGCTGCTCTTCTGCCGGGAGATCAAAAACCACGCCACCGTAGTCTTGTCCGGTGAATGTGCTGACGAAATATTCGGGGGTTACCCCTGGTTCCGCAGTGAAAAAGCGCTGTACTACAATAACTTCCCCTGGTCCCGGGAGGTGCAGACCAAAATGCAGGTACTTTCCCCTGGACTGGTTGCGCACATTAAACCAGAAGAGTATTTGGTCCAAAGGTACCGCGAATCCCTGGCGGAAGTGCCCCGGCTGCCGGGGGAAGACCCTCTGGAAGCCCGCCGCCGGGAGATGTTTTACCTGAACTTTAACTGGTTCATGCAGACCCTCCTCGACCGCAAGGACCGCATGAGCATGGCCACCGGCCTGGAGGTACGGGTGCCTTTCTGCGACCACCGGATAGTGGAATACGTCTGGAACGTGCCCTGGGAGATGAAATACTGTGACGGCATAGAGAAGGGCCTGCTGCGCAGGGCACTCAGCGGCGTCCTGCCGGAAGCAATCCTCACCCGGCGGAAAAGCCCCTACCCCAAGACACACCATCCAGCTTACCTGGCAGCGGTCCGGGACCGGGTCCTGGAGATCCTTGACGACTCATCCTCACCCCTGCGCCCTTTGATCAACACCACAGCTATCCGCGCCATGGCCCGGGCCGAAGGGGATGCCTTTGACCGGCCCTGGTATGGCCAGCTGATGACGGGACCCCAGCTTTTTGCTTACCTGATTCAGGCAGATGCATGGCTCAGGGAATACAAGGTGAAAATCTTGTAGCAACTTTTTGCGCCCCGGCGCATATAGTGTTAAAGTAAACAGATCTCGAAGGCACAATGGCGTGCTTTCGCCCCTACTGACAGCAACGCCTCAATGCAGTGAGACTCTGTATTTGGGGCGTTTTTTATTCCCAAAAAGGAGGTCAGGGACTAAATGGCCAAAGGCACACTGAAGAGCTTTTTCCCGGGCGGGAACACCTCCAGAGGATTTTATTCCTTCTATCACCACATGATTGAACCGGACGCCACCAGGATCTTTGTCATCAAAGGCGGGCCGGGGGTAGGCAAGTCCACACTGATGCGCAAAATCGGCGAAACTATGCTGGACCGCGGCTATGATGTGGAGTACCACTGCTGTTCGTCAGATAATGGTTCCCTTGACGGAGTGCATATTCCGGAGATCCGGGTGGCCCTGCTGGACGGCACCGCCCCCCATGTGGTGGACCCCAAAAACCCCGGCGCAGTGGATGAAATAATCCATCTTGGTGACTTCTGGAATGAAGACGCATTACGTGCGTCAAAGGAAGATATCCTCTCGTCTAATGCCCGGGTGGGCCGCCTTTTCCAAATTGCTTACGCTTCGCTCAAAGAAGCCGGCTGTATCATGGAGGAGTGGGAATCCTATATCAGCGAAGCCCAGGATTGGGCCAAGGTAAACCAGGTAACCTATGACATCCTCAGCGACCTGGAATACCACTGCACCCCCCAGTTCCAAAAAGCGCCCAAAAGCCGGCATCTCTTTGTCTCAGCCATCACACCGCTGGGACCGGCGACTCACTTCCCCTCCATCCTGCAGGGGGTCACGAAACTTTACTCTATCCAGGGCCTGCCGGGCTCAGGCAAGTCAGCGCTGATTGCCAAAGTGGCCCAATGGGCTCAGGACCGCGGGCTGGACACTGAAGTTTACCACCGGCCCCTCACCCCTGATGAACTGGACGGTGTCGTTATCCCGGCCCTGAAGACCGCCGTAGTGAATACCGGCCTGCCTTTCACCTTTAACCCCCATGATATCCAGGGCCTGAGCGATATTGTATCCTTTGACCTGAGCAGCTTCCTGCGCCAGGACATCATGCAGGCCTACAGCTCAGAAATTGAAGCCGCCGCCACCCGCTTCCGGGCCGCCTTCAACCGCGGCAGTGAGTATGTAAATAAGGCCAAGGCGGAACATGACCGGATGGAGACCTTCTACATCCCGGCCATGGATTTTGCGGCCATCAACCGCAAGCGGGATGAGATTCTGGAGAGAATATTGAAATACGCGGAGGAATAGCAATAATAGACCCCGCTTAGTGATGCGGGGTCTGTATTTTATAATATTCCATGTACCAGTCCACAAATTTGCCGATCCCTTCTTCAATCGTTGTTTGTGGGCGGAACCCTATCTCCCGCATCAGGTCGTCCACGTCCGCATATGTGACCGGCACATCCCCCGCCTGCATGGGCAAAAATTCTTTCCTGGCCCGGCGGCCCAGTTTTTCTTCCAGGACGGAAATAAATTTAAGCAGTTCCACAGGCCGGTTGTTACCGATATTGTATACCCGGTATGGGGTATAACTTGAGCCGGGGTCCGGCCGGTCCCCGTCCCAAGCCGGGTTGGGCGCCGGCTTTTTATCCAGCAGGCGGATAATGCCCTCTACGACATCGTCTATATATGTAAAATCCCGCTTCATTTTGCCTTTATTAAAAACCTTGATGGGTTCGCCGGCCAGAATTGCCCTGGTGAAGAGGAACAGGGCCATGTCCGGACGTCCCCACGGACCATAAACGGTAAAGAACCTTAATCCGGTAGTCGGCAGCCCATAGAGTTGACTGTATGTATGGGCCATTAGTTCGTTGGCTTTTTTGGTGGCCGCATATAAGCTCACCGGATGATCGACATTATGGCGCACGGAGAAAGGCATTTTTGTGTTGGCACCATATACGGAACTGGAAGAAGCATAAATTAAATGCTCTACCCGGTGGCGCCGGCAGGCTTCCAGGATATTGAAGAAACCGACGATATTGGAATCAATGTAAGCCCTGGGATTTTCCAGGCTGTAACGGACCCCGGCCTGGGCCGCCAGGTTAATGACAATGGATACAGAGTGTTTGGCAAACAAATTTTCCACCGCCCGGGTATCTTCAAGAGATGCCCGCTTAAAAGAAAAGTTCTTATAATCGGTTAGCTGCTTTAAACGGTCTTCTTTCAACGAAACCTCGTAATAATCATTCAAATTGTCCAGCCCAACCACCGGATAACCCCCGGCTAATAGCCTACGGGCCAGGTGGAAACCGATAAAGCCGGCACAGCCGGTAACAAGATATTCACCCACAGTTAACCCCTCCTGTCCCTAATTATTTTACACCCGGCGGGGCGCCCCGTTTGACGATATTATCACGGTTTTCCTCAGCAAAACTTTTTCCCTCCGGGAAGTTTTAAATCCAGCAAAAATTTCCGGAACGTTTCACTGAGATCATTCCTCTCCAGGGCAAATTTCACCGTAGCCTGCAAATAACCGGTCACGTCTCCCACATCGTACCGGCTGCCCCGTATCTCTGCAGCAAATATATCCCGGGTTCCGCTCATGACCTGTAAAGCGTCGGTTAACTGAATTTCTCCGTTGTGTCCGGGAGGAAGGGTTTCCAAAATGTCAAAAATCTGCGGCTCAATAATGTATCTGCCTACAATGGCCAAATTGGAGGGGGCTTTGTCCACGGGAGGCTTTTCGATAAGCTCCAATACTTTAATCAGCCCTCTCCCTTCTTTCTGCGGCCTGATTATACCGTATTTACTGACCTGTTTATCTTCCACCGGACGAACTGCTAAAATGCTTGCGACTGTATTCCTGTAGCACTCTATCAGCTGCTTGATGGCAGGCTCCGGTCCCTTAAATATTTCATCACCCAACAGAACGGCAAAAGGCTTGTCATTCACATGCCGTTTAGCCTGGTAGATAGCATGGCCGAGACCTAAAGGCTCCTTTTGCCTGACATAATGGATATCAGCCAGATTGGAAATTTTCCTGACCATGTCCAGGGGCTCCAACTGGCCTTTTTGCTGCAAAAAATACTCCAGCTCCAGAGAGCGGTCAAAATAGTCTTCCATGGCCCTCTTGCCACGGCCGGTGACGATAATTATGTCTTCAATGCCGGCGGCGATGGCTTCCTCAATAACATACTGGATTATCGGCCGGTCAATTATCGGCAGCATCTCTTTAGGTAATGCCTTGGTGGCCGGCAAAAACCGGGTGCCCATTCCGGCCGCCGGGATAACCGCTTTTTTCACAACCCCTTTTTTCCCGTGGCTCAACTTGACTCCCTCCCAACCACCTGTTTATGTTCTAATTTATTTAACCGGCCCTTAAAGTGTTACTTACGGAAAAAGAAAAGCGTGACTGTTAGGCCACGCTTTTCAACCGGAACCTTAATCATCATCATCCTCGTCATTACCGTGAACCTGCTTATGCAGAGCGGTATAAACAGCTACTACCTGGAGGTTTTCGCTTTCTGTCTCGATAACGACAAAACCTTTTAGGAACTGGGCGTTCTGGAAACCGGTGTTAACCTGGAGGTCACGGATATTCTGGCAGTCGATTTCCAGAGACTGGTTGGGTCCCAGGGTTTCCGTCACCCTTGCTGTAACAGGTCCCCGTTGCTCTCCCTGAGCCTGGGCAACAGATACCTTTTTGGTAAAGGTAAGTGTTTCCTCGGAGATATTATGCACGTTGATTATGCGATTTGTGTTTGCCCACCAAAATCACTCCTTTTATTATTGCCATATATTCTTCAAGCGCGGCTTGAAGTTTACATAATATCTTTATACCGCAGGCGTCGTTATACTTTCCTATGGTGTAAAAAATTTTTTGGCAAAAAATTAAGCGTGACAGCTGTCACGCTTTAATCGTTCCAATTACTCTCCCGGCACTTCAACCGGTGCTTCCGCCGGCGATTCATCATCCGCTTCGTCTTCCTCTGCTTCTTCTGCCACAATATCGTTGGTCCATACTACTTTGAGCGAAAATTTGGATTCGCCCGGATCCTCCGAATACTTGACCTTGTATTCCATCTGAGCGTCAGCGGGCACCACAACGTCTTTGCCTTCAAGGACCAGTGTCCCGCCGGCCAGTTGGTTTACCATCTGATACAGGTACTGCAGGCACTCCTCTTTTGAACCGACAAGTTTTTCTCCCCACTTCAAAATAAATCCCTCCTAAGAATAATTTTCTGTTAAAACAGATGTAATTCTAATTTCAGCATATGAAATTATGTAAACGGTGGTGAATGGATGTTAAGTTTTTTTAACAAAAACTTAACTGTTTACATAAAATACATAAGACTTAGTACATTACGTTTACTATTTAAAGGAGGGATTCCCGATGATTACAGCCGTCAACGAACCTTTGGAACAGGTGCTGGCGGAATACGAAGTTAAAGTTAACAAAATCACACTGGAAACTTATAAAGAAAAAAAAGGAGTCTGGTGGATAGACACCGACCTGGGGAAAAAAATCCTCAAAAAAATGCCCATGGGCAGGGAGCGGCTGCTCTTTATTCTTTCTGCAATGGAACATCTTGACGCCAACGGGGTTAATCTGCCGAAGGTCATCAAAACCAAAACAGAGGCGCCCTTTGTTGATATAGAAGGTGCCAATTTTGTCCTGAGCGAAGCTGTCGCCTCCAGGCCTCCCAGCTACGGCGTACCGGCTGAGCTGGCCGTAATCATGCGGGGTATGGCCGGCTTTCACGCCGCCTCACGGGGTTTTAACCCCCCGGAGGCAGCTAAAATACGTTCCCATCTGGGAACCTGGCCCAAAACTTACCTGGAGCAAATCAATGACCTGAAAAATTTCCGGGAGCAGGCCCTGGAAAACAAAGACAGTAAATTTGCAGCAGCTTACCTCGAGGAATGCGACTACTTTATCAGCCTGGCCGAAAGCTGCCTGGCTGCGCTGGTCGCATCCCCTTATAGTAAATTGGTGGAAGCGGCAGCCCACACCGTTAACTTATGCCACCAGGACTTTGCCGCCGGCAACCTCGGAATTACTGCCCAAGGCCGGTTTTATGTTTTTGACACCGACGGGATCACTTACGACCTGCCGGCCCGTGATATCCGCAAAATCTGCAACAAGGTAATGAAAAAAAGAGGGTTATGGGACCTTGACATGTTTAAGGAAATGCTCCGGACTTATAATGGAGTCAACCCCCTGTCCTCCGAAGACTATGAAGTCCTGTTCATCGATTTGCGGTACCCCCACCTGTTTTACGGCATTGCCAGCAAATATTTCATGAGCCGCGAAAAGGAATGGCCGGAACCGAAATTCATGCAGAGGCTTGCCGCCATGGTTAAGACCGAAAAATCCAAAATTGCTGTCCTGGATGCAGCCTGGCCCCTTTAATGGCTAAATCCGAAAAATCAACCGGAGGGATGAAAATGTTGGAAAACCTGGCCCTGCTGGCCGATGAAGTGTTAAGCCACTATGACGTAACAACTGAAAATAAAAAAGTGATCCAGAGCGGCGGTATTAAAACCGTCTGGCAGCTGGCAACCCCTGCCGGTCCCGCCTGCCTTAAAAGGCTCCGCAAGACTGAAGAGGAAGCGGTCTTCTCCATTAGCGCCCAGAATTATATGGCAGAAAAAGGGGCCAAAGTACCGGCCATCATCCCTGCCAGAAACGGTAAACTTTATGTGAACCGCGGCGGGGAAATTTTTGTCCTGTACGAGTGGGTGGAAGGCCAGGCCATTCATATGGACCGAAGGGAGGACCTGGCCCGGGCGGTCGCCGGTATCGCCGGGTTCCACCGGGAGTCCGCCGGCTACGTGCCGCCGGATGATTGCAGGGTATCCTCAAAGCTTGGCCGGTGGCCGCATTATTATGAGTCGGTAAAAAAAAGGCTGCTGAACTGGAAAACCATGGCCGCGGCCAGCCCCGCCGACCCAACGGCCAAGATATTTGCAGAGCATGTTGACTTTTTTGTTGAACTGGCTGAACAGGCCCAATCGCTGTTAGCGGTGTCCGCATATAACGAATGGGTTAAAGAAGTTGAGCAGAAGGGCAATCTCTGCCACCAGGACTACGGGGACGGCAACGCCCTATGGACAGAGGAAGGCATATATGTACTGGACCTCGACGGGGTGACCTACGACCTGCCGGCCCGGGACTTAAGAAAAATTATTACCAAGCGGATGGCCAAACAGGGTTCCTGGAACCTGGACCTGCTCCATGATATCACCGGCTGGTACACGGCAGTTAACCCCCTTACCCCGGAACAGTTAAAGGTACTGTATATCGATATCCTCTTTCCCCACCAGTTTCATGATACCGCCAAAAACCCCTTCCTGAAACAAAAACCCACTAAAGCCAGTAAAATAGCGGAAGCCGTAAAACTTGAAAAACAAAAAACCGAGCTGGTCCTGAAGCTGTTAGCTCAGTAATCATCTTAAAATTTGAAAAGAGGAGACTTTATGCGCCTTGCTTTCATCTGTACCGAAATGCTGCCCTCCCCGGCTATCCGGGGAGGCGCCATCCAGGTGCTCATTGACGGGGTGGCCCCTATTGTCGCCGCCAAACACAGGCTGACTATATACTCAGTCAGTGACCATGAACTTCCTTACTACGAACACAGGGGCCTGATAGAATATAGACGGTTTAACAGGAACTACTATTCCAAAGCCGTTGCCGGGAGCCTGGAAAAACAGACCGAACCCTATGATGTGGCGCACGTTTTCAACCGCCCGAGGAACGTCCGGCTTTATAAACAGGCTTCCCCGTCCACACGGTTTGTCTTAAGCCTGCACAATGAAATGTTTAAAGCCAGCAAACTCTCCACGGAAGAGGGATTAGCCTGTATTAACAACGCCGAAACCATCATGACCGTAAGCGACTTCATCGCCCGTACAGTTACCGGCCGCTTTCCCGCCGCCGCCGGCAAAGTACGCACCCTTTACTCCGGTGTGGACCTGGAACGCTTTCAACCGGTCTGGTCGCCGGCTATACAGGAAATCAGGAAGAAACTGCGGCTAAAACACGGTGTGGCCGGCAAAAAAGTAATCCTTTACGTTGGCCGCCTGAGTGATAAAAAAGGACCCCATGTTCTGATTAAAGCCTTCAAACAGCTGGCCGACAAATATCCTGACCTGGCCCTGGTAATCGTTGGCGGCCGGTGGTTCAGTGACAATACCGTTACTGACTATATCCGCGAACTGTACCGGTTAAGCACGCCAGTTCAGGACCGGATAGTTTTTACCGGGCATATCTCACCTATGGAAATACAAAATTATTTCGCCATGGCAGATGTTTTCGTCTGCAGTTCCCAGTGGCAGGAACCGCTGGCCCGGGTGCACTACGAAGCTATGGCCGCCGGCCTGCCCATCGTCACCACAAACCGCGGGGGCAACGCGGAAGTAATTAAAAATTACCATAACGGACTGGTGATCAATGACTATACTTCGCCGCAGGCTTTTTACAAAGCTCTGGATATGCTGCTGGCCAACCCGATGATGGCCGCCACCCTCGGGCGCTGCGCCCGCCAGGTGGCCGAGGCAAAGTTCGGCTTTCAGCGGGTGGCCCAAGACCTGCTGGATGTATATGAAAAAGCCGCCAAATCAGATTAGAAAAACCCGCCGGGGCAAAAACCCGGCGGGTTTTAGTTAACAGGAAGTTTCATCCGCAGCCAGCAGTTTTTTCATGCCGCCGGCAAATAAATTCACCGGGCCGACAACCATAAAATTATTAAGATATTCCGCTGAAGCTAATGAGGCAGCCAGGGCATATGTTACAGGACCGGTCCCCGGATTATCGTCTAAGCCTGTTATAATCGCAGTTGAACGCGCACAGGGAAAACCGGGCGGAATAAAGGTATCCTCTTCCCTTCTATAGATTTCAACACTATTTCGGACAATCCGGATTCTGATTCTTCCCCTGGCGTCAACAGGAGCAATAGGGGTGATCCGCCAACCTATTTCTCCTGTCAACCATACAGCATTAATATCCTTGTTATCAACATTTATGGTAACGGAAGCTAACACCTGTTCTCCCGGTATTAAATTTATTAACGCAAGCGGACTGAAAAACGGTTGATCAACAGCAACCGCTTTAAAGCCTTCCACAAAATTAACATGTGCCAATTTTAAAGCTCCCTTCAAAGAAATATTTTTTGGGTGTGTTTACATAATACCATATGTCTGGCTGAAAAGAGCTGTGATAGTCTTTAAAAATTTTGTAAAAAATTTAAATTATTTTTTTTACTGTCAAAAAGCTGTCCACAGCCAGTTTTAAAGCAAGATCCCAGGCCGGCATAGTAAGGCCGAAGGTTTGGTTCAGCCGGGTATTGGAGAGCAGTGAATAAGCAGGACGCCGGGCAGCTGTAGGATACTCCAGGGTAGAAACCGGAATAAGTTTTACGGAATGAAGACCGGATAAGGGTAAAATATTCTGAGCCAGGATAGCCTTGGCAAAACCATACCAGGTGGTCTCCCCACCGGCGCTCAAATGGTAAATTCCTTTTTTATCCTCAAGAGTCGGGTAACCCTGCGCCAATATCTGGGCCGTTACCTCAGCAAGCATGCGGCTCCAGGTTGGACTGCCAACCTGGTCATCAACTATGCGAAGTTCCCCCCGTTCTCTCGCTAATCTTAAAATGGTTAACATAAAATTATTCCCCATTATCCCATAGACCCAACTGACCCGCAGAATCAGATATGGGGCTCCCGATGCCTGAACAGCATATTCCCCGGCCAGTTTTGTCCTGCCATATACATTAGGCGGATGGGGTACATCGGTTTCGTTATAAGGGTTCGCCTTTGTACCGTCAAAAACGTAATCCGTGGAATAATGAATGATGGCGGCATTCAAACGTTTTGCCTCCGCCGCTAAGATCCCCGGCGCTATGCCGTTAACGGCCATGGCCAATTCCGTCTCCTCCTCAGCCTTATCCACGGCAGTATAGGCAGCGGCATTGACAATAAGATTTGGCTTGATTTCCCTTACCAGTTCACGAATCCGGTCGGGGTTGGCCAGGTCAAGCTGCTGCCGGTTGAGTGCAATAACTTCACCCAGAGATGCCAGGGTGCGCTGTAATTCCCAGCCAATCTGGCCGTTCTTGCCGGTAAGCATGATTCTGGGCTGAAATCTATTATTCATCGGCATGCACCCCTGTATTGAGGCAGCCGGTCTGACGGAATATCTTTGAGAACAGGATAAATCCTATCCTTTTCGGATAATAAAGGCACGTCAACAGGCCATTCAATGCCGATATCCGGATCATCCCACCGGATTCCGCCTTCGGTATGAGGATTATAGTAATCGGTGCATTTATAAGTAAACAGGGCGTTTTCGCCGGTGACGGCAAAACCGTGGGCAAAACCCCCGGGAATATAAAACTGGCGCTTGTTGTTACCGGAGAGTATTACTCCAACCCACTGCCCAAAGGTAGGTGAGTTGGCACGGATATCCACCGCCACATCAAAAACCTCACCATGTAAAACGAATACCAGTTTCCCCTGCGGGGTAGGGTTCTGAAAATGCAGACCGCGCAGAACGCCCCTGGTTGAAAAAGATAGGTTATCCTGGACAAAGGCATCGGGCAGCCCGGCTTCCACATAGCGAGCCTTGTTCCAGGTCTCCAGGAAGAACCCCCGGGCATCGTCAAATACCATTGGTTCGATAATTATCACGCCAGGTAATTTGGTTTCAATCACTCTCATGCGACTAATCACCCCGTACCAGATCCAGGAGATATTTTCCGTAGTCGTTATTCTTCAATGGTTCGGCCATTTTTACCACCTGCCCGGCACCGATTAGCCCCAGGCGGTAGGCAATCTCTTCCGGACAGGCAATCTTGAGTCCCTGGCGCTTTTCAACTGTTTCTATAAAGCCGGCCGCCTCTAACAGGGTTTCCGGAGTGCCTGTATCCAGCCAGGCAAAGCCGCGACCGAGCCTTTCCACGCGCAGTTGGCCCTGCTGCAGGTAAAGCCTGTTAATATCGGTAATTTCCAGTTCACCCCGGGCAGATGGTTTAAGGCCGGCGGCCATGTCAATAACCTGGTTGTCGTAAAAGTAAAGCCCGGTAACGGCATAATTTGACTTAGGATAAGCGGGCTTTTCCTCAATGCCCAACACCCGGCCGTCTGCACTAAATTCAGCCACCCCGTAGCGTTCGGGATCCCTGACCCGGTAGGCAAATACAGTGGCGCCCGCTTCCCGGGCCGCGGCCTGCCGTAATTTAAAGGCAAGGTCGTGGCCGTAAAAAATATTGTCCCCCAGGATCAGCGCGCAGCTGTCATTACCGATGAACTCCCGGCCGATGATAAAGGCCTGGGCCAGGCCCTCCGGGCTGGGCTGTACGGCATAACTGATGCTGATACCCCACTGACTGCCGTCTTTAAGCAGTTCCCGGAATAGGGGCCGGTCCTGAGGAGTGGTAATAATTAAGATCTCATCGATTCCCGCCAGCATGAGGGTGCACAGAGGATAGTAAATCAGGGGTTTATCGTAAATCAACATAAGCTGCTTACTTACAACCCGGGTTAACGGATAAAGCCTGGTACCGGAACCGCCGGCGAGAATGATTCCTTTCTTAATCCTGTTTTTCCTCTGTAAGGAGGGGATGCCAAGTCCGAGACGCTCACCGCGATAACTTACGTCGCGCACGCTTTGGTACCAATCAGGGTTGTTCAGGTACCACTGCACAGTCTTGCTTAGGCCGGATGCAAACGTTTCAACAGGCGTCCAACCAAGTTCGTTTTTAATCTTGGCAGGGTCCATGGCATAACGCCGGTCATGACCGGGGCGGTCCTCTACAAAAACAATTTGCTCACGGTAGCTTTTACCGTCCCTGCGCGGGCGCAGTTCATCACACAGGTCACAAAGGGCATGGACCACCTGAAGATTGGTCTTCTCGTTATTTCCGCCGATATTGTAAGCCTCACCGGGGCGGCCATGCTCCAACACGAGCCGGAGGGCCCGGCAGTGGTCTTCCACGTAAAGCCAGTCACGGATGTTTTGTCCGTCTCCGTAAACCGGGAGCAATTTGGCCTCAACAGCATTCAGGATCATCATAGGAATTAGCTTCTCCGGAAACTGACAGGGACCATAATTATTTGAACAGTTGGTTATTAACACCGGCAGGCCGTAGGTGTGGTAATATGCGCTGACCAGGTGATCCGCTGCCGCCTTCGAAGCAGCGTAAGGGGACCGTGGGGCGTAACGGTTTTTTTCGGTAAAGAACCCTTCCTTACCAAGTGAACCATATACTTCGTCTGTGGAAACTTGCAGATAGCGAAAGTTTTCGCGTTCATCGCCATTAAGCCTTTTCCAGTAGGACCGCACGGCCTCAAGCAGCTCAAACGTCTCCACAATATTGGTCTGTATAAAGTCAGCGGGGCCGTCAATGGAACGGTCCACATGGGATTCCGCCGCTAAATTCACCACCGCGCAGGGCCGGTACCTGTTTAATAATTCAGTTATCAAAGCCCGGTCACCGATGCTACCTTTTATAAACACATGATCAGGCTTGCCCAGTACAGTGGCCAGAGACTTCAGGTTGCCCGCATAAGTAAGCTTATCCAGATTTATAATCCTGACGCCGCCCCGGTCAATGGTAAGCTTTATAAAATTGCAGCCGATGAAACCGGCGCCCCCGGTAACCAGCCAGGTTTTCACAATACCTCACAACTCTTTCAAAGGGTCCCTATCCGTGGCCAGTTCCACACTGATAATTTTTTCTAAGCGGATTACCGCTTTGCGGGCACACTCTATAACAGGCTCTTTCAATCCCTGACAAAAAATTTTGACCAGAACAAATTTCCCGTCCGGTCGAGTCAATAAAATAAAATCTCTACCGATACACCGCAAGATCCCGGTGGCCTTTTTGCAGCAGCCGGCACATTCAAATTCAACAGTTACCAACTGATGCCTGAACCGGTTTACAATATCGCGAAACTCCTCAATAGGACATAATCCTTTTTCTTCATCAATATCAAAGTCATCTTCCACTTCCTCAATGTCTTCATCTATTATGCGGTAACCGGGAAATGCGTGATAATTTTTTCCCAACTCGCTTCACCTCTCAGTCATCGTCACTATCGCTGTCATCGTCACTTTCACAGTCATCGTCACTTTCACAGTCATTGTCACTATCACAGTCATTGTCACTATCACAGTCATTGTCACTATCACAGTCATTGTCACTATCACAGTCATTGTCACTATCACAGTCATTGTCGTCATCGTGTTCGTCGGGGCACTCATCAAAAAATGATTGACGTTCTACAGCGATTATACTGTGTTCCTTGATAACTATTTCTTTGGCACACTCTTCTTGAGGGGGATTGTTCCCGCATAAGACCGTAATTCTGACAAAGGGAAAATCCTCGTTACTCTCTAACAGTATAAAATTTGGCGCAATACAGGTAAGTATCCCGACCGCCTTTTTGCAGCAGCCTCCACATTCAAATTCAACAGCTACGGGTTTATCCTGAAATTTTTTCTCCAGGAATTTTAAAAAATCAACACAAATAAACGCCATACAAAAAAACCCCCTCAATATAATTTTGATACGCAACAGGGATGCTATCATCCTATTATATGCCTATACAACCCGGCGGGTTACAATAGTGCCTGTCATTTAACCGGTAACAGAAGCACCCCAAAACTTTTTCCATGATCCTATTTTTTTTGTAAATTCACCCATGGCATTTTCTGATATTGAGCCTTTACAGCCCACCCCCACAACAGTATGGGGGAAGTTGCTGCTGCCGGCAAAATCAACAAAGGAAGAGTCAAAAGGTTTCAGCAGACTTTTAAAAGCTTCAGGTGTAAACCGCCAGTAATCATATGGATAACCATGGATGGGAAAAAACATAACCGAACTCATGATCACAATGCCCTTTGGTTTAAGGATTCTGTGCATCTCTTCAACAGCTTCCCTTACATATTCTACATGCTCAAGGGTATCAAGGGTGAGCACGGTTCCCACTGATTCCGAAGCAAGCTCTATTTTATGAAGATCCAGAATTACGTCTACTCCCGGGCCTTCACGCATATCAGCGCCAACGTATTTTTTCCCCGGGAAAAATGGCCGCAGGTCGGCATAACCTTCCTGCCCCGGCACCTGAAGAGCGCCAAATTCATAGATAGGCTCAGCAACAGGCAGGGTTTCGGCACATATTTTTACAAAATGTTTAATCGAATCACGCATAATGACAACCTTTCTTTAGGTTTATAAGCCAGCTTTAATCCATCCACCACACACTTTCATCACATAAACATATTATGAATATCGTAAAGAAATCCGATTACGGGGGAGGAGAAACAATATGAATATCTGTGTTTTATGCCCTGACGCCAACGTCCCATATGGCGGAATCAAGCAGTTATACCGTCATGTTGATGTTCTTAATAATAACGGGTTCTCAGCCTCCATTCTTCATAGCCAATATGGCTTCAGGTGCACCTGGTTTAACAACAATACTAAGGTTGCTTATGCATCAGGTATCAATAGAGAGCTGATAGACTATTTGCTGGTGCCTGTAATTTATGGCCCGCAGCTAGCCGAAATCGGCAGGGGGATCAAGAAGGTTATCTCCAACCAGGGATGCTATAGTACTTTTAACGGTTATTCGATTGATAAAAATAATTTTACATCTCCTTATTCAGATCCGGAGGTAGTTGCTACCCTGGTCGTTTCAGATGACAGCAGGCAATATTTGCAGTATGTGTTTCCCAAACTGAAAATTTTCAAAATCCATAATGGGATTGACCCGTCTTTATTTAGCTACAAAGCCGAAAAAAAACGGCAAATAGCCTTCATGGTATCAAAATGCGCGCAAGACGTGATACAGTTAATAAACATCCTCAAATTCAGGGGAGTTCTTAAAGATTATGATTTGGTTCCTATCGCTAATAAAAGCGAAACCGAGGTGGCCAATATAATGCAGGAGTCTTTGATTTTTCTCAGTTTTGGTTATCAGGAAGGCTTCTTATTGCCCCCGGCGGAAGCAATGGCCTGCGGCTGCATAGTGATCGGTTATCACGGTAACGGGGGGAAGGAATTTTTCAAACCGGAATTTTCTTACCCGATCCCCCAGGCGGATATAATCGCTTTCGCGAAAGCTGTTGAAGAAGTGATGGATATATATAAAAACAATCCGGAGCTGCTCAGAGAAAAAGGCTTAAAAGCAGCAAATTTTATCAGAGAAAATTATTCCTTGGAAAGGGAAGCCGGGGACATTATCGGGTTTTGGAGAAATATCAGCAACCTCTAGCCTTTGTGCCATTTATCCTGAAACTTTATCCAGTTTTCCTGGGCCAGCCGGTTGTAATCTATATAGTTACCAATAAAGGACCGGCTGCCGAAATGGTGCACAAAAGTATCTCCGGCGCACATAATCTTAAATCCTTTTTCTTTGGCCCGGCGGCAATAGTCATCATCCTCATAGAAACCTATGCCAAACTGTTCATCAAGTAAACCGATATCATCTATTACCTGTCTCCTGATTAACATACAAAATCCCACCACCATGTCAAGTTCGAACCATTTGGCCGGGTCGGAAGATTTATTAAATGCTTTGGAAAACTCAAGCATTTCCTCGATAGTTGTATAGTTTACCCTTAAGTACTGCGGCTCTTTGGCATAATTGGAACGGGGCCCGACAATACCTGTTGATTGGTCGCTTTCCATACAGGTAATCAGGTTATTTAACCACCGGGGGGCGGCAATGGTATCATTATTCAGGAGTAGCACGTAGTCCCCGGCAGCAGCTGCGATCCCCTGGTTACAACCTTTGGCGAAACCCTTATTTTCCCTGTTGAGAACAAGTTTGACGTCTGTCTGACCCTGCAGGTACTCAACCGTACCGTCAGTTGAAGCGTTATCCACGACAATCAGTTCATGGGGTTCAGGCGTATACCGGCGAATGCTTTCCAAACACAGTTTGGTATATCCAAGTTGATTAAATGTAAGGATCACGATGCTTGTAAGCCGTTGTTTAGCCATCATTGCCACTCCGTTGCACAAAATTTTCATCGGGGGCGGCAATAAATAAATACTGCACAACTTTTACCTCTGCAGCCAGGGTGCCGGTATGCAAACCCAGGGCATTAAGCCGGCTTATGATATTTTCCGGAACCGGAAAGCCATGATCGATGATCTCCTCAGTATGGCAAACAACCAAACCCGTACTGTTAAACAGATCGAGCATTGATGCTCTGGTAAAAAACCGCAAATGGGTTTTATCAAGAATTCCCGCATCTACATAATTCCATTTACCTTCCAGCAAATCACCCAGGACCGACCAGTGCCTTACATTGGGTAAGCTGATAATAAATATGCCGTCAGCAGTCAGACACTCTTTTAATTGCAGCAGCACCTGGCCCGGATACTTTAAATGTTCCAGTACATCGGCTAGAATTATACAATCATAGTAATGTCGGGGTAACGCCTTGGCCAGTATTTCAATATCGCCGCAAATTACATGGTCCAGATTTTTCCTGGCCGCCCCGGCAATTTCAGGTACATATTCAACGCCTGTAATATGGCATGCCTGTCTTTGTTTAACGGCTTTCCCCAGAAATCCCTTGGCACAACCCACGTCAAGTATCCTTTTAGCGTTAAGCGGGACAAGTTTTTGAATTTCCGGGCGGGCAAATTCGTAATAACCGGACATCAGCTGTCCTCCTCAAAATACAGATAATTTCTTTGGCGGTTCCCCCGCCATTACTATATTATGCAAACCAGGGAAGATACGTTAACATAACACTTAATCAGAAAGGGATTTGAAACTTATTCATAAACCAATCATCATCATATTTGCGTTGATTAAAGTAATCCTTGCGCTGTTCCCAGACATCACTTAAAGTGATTTCAGCCAATATATTTTCAACTTCAGGCGCAGACATGATCAAATTGACTGTTTTGGCAAGCCGCTCCCGGCCAAAGTGGCTGATAGCCATTCTCATCAAATTATAATAAACCTCTTTATATGAAACGTAATAGGTATGCCGGCTGCGAAACACGTGTTTTACAGTCACATCGGGGGTAACATAGACACCAAAACCAAAAAGCCAGCATTTAAAAGAAAATTCCACATCTTCGTAACCCCATATCTTAAACCCCTTTTCGAAACCACCCACACGGTGGAAGGTTTCCTTTTTAACAGCCTCCAGTCCGCCGGGCGCCAGGGGAATAGGGCTTACATCCCGGGGAGCCCGCAGCCACTGAATTTCCAATTTTTCATTCCAGGTCTGGCCAAACCCCACAATGTGGGGATTATTGAAATCTGCAATACCGGGCGCCAATACGTCCACCCCCGGTTGGGACATGGCTGCCGCCATTTTCTCCAGCCAGTCTTTTTCCACCACAACATGGGCATCGCTAAATACCAGCATATCTCCGGCAGCATGGCCGGCGCCCATGTTTCTGGCATTAGCGCTGCCCAGCCCCCCGGTCCTGATCAGTTTGACACCTTTCCCCTGCCAGTAACCTTCATTTTCCGCCAAAAACCGGCAGCAGTCATCTTGAGAGGCATCATCTACCACAATCACCTCATAAGGTATTGTGCTTGATGTGTTAACAATGGAATCAACAGTCATTTTTACGTTGGCGCCTTCGTTTTTTGCCGGTATAATAATAGAAACCTGCTCTATTTTTGCCCTTTCCATTACATCACTCCGTTTCATAAAAAAATCATAAAGAGATGTTAAATTTTTGTACAAACCAGTCATCATCGTACACCCGCCGTCCGAAATATGCTTTCCTTTGTCCCAGAGCATCACTTAAAATAACATCTGTGAAAATTTCCGGGAAATATGAATTATTTTTAATCAGACCAATAATTTTACCCAACCGGTTTTGATTGAAATGAAGCAAGGCCATTCGCAGCAGGTTATAATGAATATCGGCGGGTCTGTCCGGCAAAGGGCCGGCGCTGCGGAAAATATGCCGGACAGTTACGTCGGGGTTAATATACGCGCCAAAGCCCAAAAGCCAAAGTTTCATGGTAAATTCAACATTTTCATACGCGGATTTCCGCAAACCTTCTTCAAACCCGCCCACGGCATTAAAGGCTTCCCCGGTAACAGCAAGGCAGCCCCTGGGAAGCACCGGCACCGGCGTCAGCCCTTCAGGAACGGATAACCATCTCAAGGTCATATTTGCTTCCCAGGAAAACCCGCCCCACGCAGGACCCCTGTCATCATGAGGCATCAAACAGGGTGAAACAGCATCAATCCCCGGCACCTCCAGTGTCCCGGCCAGTTTTTCCAGCCAATCCTTTGCTGCAAAAATATGCGCATCACAGAAAACGAAAATATCCCCGCCGGCATGTTCAGCGCCTGTATTTCTAGCCCGACCGGCATGGTCTCCCTGAAGGGTAACAAGGAGCACTTCCTCATCTTCACCGTTTCTCAGAAAGTCACAGCAACCATCGTCAGAAGCATCATCAACGACAATCAACTCATAAGAGACATTACCGGAGTTTTCCTTAATAGAATTTAAGGTATGGCGGATATGCTCGCCCTCATTCTTACAATAGATAATAATTGAAAACAAAGGTTCTCTCATTTTTCCCCCCGCTTTAAAATGTATTTGGCAAAAGAAAACCTGCATACCGAATGCAGGTTTCATGCAATTCTGAGCGCAGACTCATGCGCGTTTTTTTAAAATTTGGTGGCTGGTTGTTTTTCTAAATAATTGTTGTAGGCAGGCATGTAGTCAGGATGGGGGGACATGTGCCAAAGGCCGGACAAGCCTCAACAGAAACTATCTTGCATTTCTTAATTATTATCTGGTCGGCACACTCTTCTATCGGGCATTCAGTCCCGAAAAAGATTGAAACTCTTACAAAAGAACCTAGGGGGCTGGTTAACCGTATAAAATCCGGAGCGATGCAGGTTAGTAAA
>JBMOPI010000290.1:0-2020 GCA_049324975.1 Bacillota bacterium | reverse complement strand
GGAAGCCAGTCAAACCCAGGAACCGGTTATGTCCCACTGCCATGCCGGTCTGGTTGATCTGGCTGCACCAATTGTTGTAAACGGGAGATACCTGGGTTCCGTCCTTTGCGGACAAATATTTATGGAAGAAAGTACAGAAGCCCAAAAGGAGGAAATATCCTCGTATCTTAAAAAACTTAACCTGGACAGCTATAATGTTGACGAGATGGTTGAGGAAATCTCCATAATGCCGAAAGAAAAGTTTCAGGCTGCAGCGGATTTGCTGCAAATTATGGCCAGATACATTGTCAGCATAGGTATTTCTTCGCTTAATGAAAAGCTAATCAATCAAAAAAATATCGCATTAATGAAAGAAGAGGCATCCAGGGCCAGGCTGGAAAATGACTTGAAAACCATGGAGTTAAAGGCCCTGCAAGCCCAGGTAAACCCTCACTTTCTGTTTAATACACTAAATACCATAGTCCGCCTGGCCATGATCGAAGGCGCCGAAGAAACGGAAAAGGTGGCCTATGCCTTGTCTCATTTGCTCCGTTATACATTAAGGCTTATTGAACAGGAAGTAACACTTCAGGACGAGATAGAGCATGTAAAGGAGTATCTAATAATTCAACAGTATAGATACGGGGACCGGTTGAGTTTTTCTGTGGAACTGCCGGAGAATACCACCGGGCTGAGGCTGCCTATCATGACTCTGCAGCCTTTGGTTGAAAATGCCATTGTCCATGGCCTTGAACCCAAAATTGAGGGCGGGACAATCATTATAAAGGCTGAAAAGGTTCAATCAGGAATTAAAATACTGGTCGAGGATGACGGCGTTGGTTTAACTGAAGACCGGATGCTGGAGATACGCAAACTCCAGGCCCCCAAGACAGGCCTGGGGCATACTACGGGAATCGGGTTTATTAATGTGATAAAACGGCTGCAGCATTATTTTGGCCCGGAATTTTCTTATGATATTACCAGCCGGGTTTCTAAAGGCACAAGAATTTTATTAAACTGCCCATTTAAGGAAGAGGTTGAAAAATATGTACAAATACATGGTAGTAGACGATGAAGAACTGGAGCGCAAGGCAATACAGATAATAATAAAGAAAAGGGAATTGCCTTTAGTCTGTGTCGCTGAGGCGAGCCACGGCAGCGAAGCAGTGCAGAAAGCCGCTGAATCCAACCCTGATTTGGTATTTATGGACATTAAGATGCCGGGAATGAACGGTATTGAAGCGGCCCGTGAAATTTTACGCAGTCAGCCGCAGTGCCGCCTTGTGTTTCTCACGGCTTATGACCAGTTCGAATATGCCCGGAAGGGCCTGCAAATGGGCGCCTCAGATTATCTCCTGAAACCTGTTCGCCCGGATATCCTGGAGGAGACATGCAGCAAAATACTGGAAGACATGATCTGCAACCGGCAGCAAATAGAAGAACAGAAACGGCTGCAGAAAGAACTTGAGAATTCCCAGCCGATTATACAAAATGCTCTTGTCTATAATTTGCTTTGCGGCAACTTTTATAATTATGAAAAATATAAGGATAAAATAAGTTCCCTGAATTTCAACTTTAACAATGCAGTTGTATTGGTCATTTCTGCGAAAAAAGAAGACCAGTCTGGGCTTTCAGGAGTGAACAGAGTTATCAATGAGTTGTTTGAAGATAAGTCCTATGCCATCGTAATTCCAATGCATCAGGGTAAGGTTGCCCTTGTAATCGGTGAAACGGAAGAACAACCGGATTTATCCTTTGCCGGTACAAAAAATATGGCTGAACAAATCAATAAAGAATTGTCAGCAAAAAGCTGGTCGGAGGTCAATATCGGTATCGGAAGAAAATATAAGCTGTGCGATATTGGCCGGTCGTACAGTGAAGCCAGCAATGCGGTTAACCTTGCAGATTTGCTGCAGGGGAAAAACCCGGTGCTGCATATAAATGAATGTATTAATTATTATGCTGACATACCGGATTATCCCTATGACATAGAAAAGAGACTGACCGACCTGGTAATAAAGGGTGACGTTAACGGCAGCCT
>JBMOPI010000289.1:0-2026 GCA_049324975.1 Bacillota bacterium | reverse complement strand
GATCAGGAAAACCGCGAAGGCTACCCTGCCACCGCCAAAGAGACCACCAAGACCGTCAGGCATAGTAGACTCTCCTTTCTTTTGGGAATTGTTTTTTTGCGAGCAATTAATTAGTCATCGGCAAAGAGGAGCAGGATTAGAATCAGGAAGACTGCGAAGGCTACCCTGCCGCCGCCAAAGAAACCACCAAGACCGTCAGGCATTATAAATCCCCCTTTTTTTGATTATTGGGGATTACCCCCGTTAATGCTGTTGCATTAGCTAATGTAAATTATGCAGATCCGGTCTGAGTTGTTACTGTCGGGAAGAAGATTAAGCCCCCTGTTTTTGGCACTGCAAAAGATGTTACGGGGTTCTTAATGTAAAATATGAAGGTCAAAATAATAAGGTTACAAAATGCATCAGCCACCCAAAAAAGTTGATAAATGGCTCATTTTTGCTATAAATTCTTTTTATGTGATATAATAAAAAAAGATTTTTACGGAGGAACCGAGATGAAGCGACTTCACTACACTTTGCTCACGTTTGGATGTCAGATGAATGAACGGGATTCTGAGATTCTGGCCGGACAACTGCATGAAATGAAGTATGAACCAACAGATGATATTAATTCTGCCGACCTTATCTTGCTTAACACCTGTTGTGTCCGGGAAACTGCCGAGAATAAGATACTTGGGCGGATCGGTGACCTAAAGGCGCTAAAGAGTCAAAACCCGGATCTGATTATCGGCATCTGCGGGTGTATGACCCAGCAGCCGGAGGTTGGTGAGAAAATCCGCCGCCGGGCGCCCCATGTGGACCTTATCTTTGGCACCTATAACCTGCACAAGCTGCCGGAGTTAGTTGCGCGGGTTAAGGAGGAACGGCGGACAGTCATTGATGTATGGGAAACCGAAGGAGATATTATAGAAAATCTCCCTTCAAAAAGAATCGAAGGGGTCATGGCATACGTTACCATTACTTACGGCTGCAACAACTTTTGCACGTACTGCATTGTGCCTTATGTCCGTGGCCGGGAGCGCAGCCGGGAGATGCGGGATATCATTGATGAGGTTGCCGGGCTGGGCCGTGAAGGGTTTAAAGAAGTAATGCTGCTGGGGCAGAACGTGAATTCTTACGGCAAAGATCTGGATCCGAAGAAAGATTTTGCCGATTTACTGCTTGAACTGTACAAAGCAGACGGGATAGAGCGGATACGGTATATGACCTCACATCCCAGGGATTTTACTGATAAACTGATTGAAGTGATTGCCGGCTCAGAGAAAGTTTGCGAACATTTCCACCTGCCGGTACAGGCCGGCAGCAACAGCGTGCTTAAAAGGATGAACCGCGGCTATACAAGGGAAGGTTACATGGAATTGGTGGAGAAAATCCGGCAGCGTATCCCTCACGCCAGTATTACAACCGACCTTATTGTGGGTTTTCCGGGAGAGACGGATCAGGATTTTGCCGATACCATGGACCTCTTAGAGCGGGTGCGGTTTGACTCCGCTTTTACTTTTGTTTATAATAAACGCTCCGGCACGCCGGCTGCCTATATGCCGGACCAGGTACCGGATGAAGTAAAAAAAGCCCGTATCCAGCAGTTAATATCAGTACAGAATAGAATCAGCCGGGAAAAGAACCTGCTGGAAACCGGCAAAATCCATGATGTGCTGGTCGAGGGGGTCAACAAAAATGACCCGGAAAAGCTGGAAGCCCGTACCCGGACCGGTAAACTGGTGTTGTTAAAAGGCGGTAGGGAACTGAAAGGGCAGATTGTCAGAGTCAGGATTACCGAAGCCGGCACCTGGCACCTGGACGGGGAATTGGTTTAAAGATGGAAAAATCCCAATTAAAAAAAGGACTTGTTTATCCGGTGTCGAACCGTTATAAAGACTGGAGGTGAATCTATTGTCAATCATGGATAAAGCCCATGAGCTTGCTGACGCCATCGCTAATTCTCCCGAACTGGCCAAGGTCAGGGAAACTGAAATCGCTATGGGACAGGACCCTGAAGCCCAGAAAATCATCGGCGAATTCCAGG
>JBMOPI010000288.1:0-2107 GCA_049324975.1 Bacillota bacterium | reverse complement strand
TGGAATGATGAAATGGACTGGGAAAACGTATTTTAACGAAAGCTAGAGTTGGCATAAAGCCAACCCTAGTTTAGCATTGCTATTCTTAATTTTTAGGAGAAGTCGCCCGAAGGGCGAATTTGTTCTTATTATTCTAACACTGCTTTTGAGAGCAACTTGATTTCTTCTTTTGGCATATCTATCGCTTCTCAGCAGAAGACTCCCACTTCTAAAGTGGGGGATGAATGCTGCTTCCTGCTAACAAAAAATTCCTGCAAATCGACAACAAACACTTGTTCTGTCAAGCGGTCAATGGTAAAATAGAAGTGGTCAAACATGTGATACGGTGGTGAAAAAATGATCCGTGTGATAAAGACCGCTTTTAGAACATCTAAGACTGACCTTGACCGTTTATCATAAACAAAAGGGCAAGTGGATTGACAGAAGGGAACTACAGGCGTTGACCAAAGGCTGTTACCACCTGCATAGCCAGAGTTATACAATCGGTGCAGGAACGCTATCTTGAGGCCAGGAAAAATGCCTGGAAAGCCAAACAGGCAGGGTATAAGCATATCAGGTATCCATATAAGACGAAAGGTAATTACCCAACCCGGTGGAAGAAAGACGGTTTTGTCATCTGCCCCAACGGAAAAATCGAGCTCAAAATGGGAATATACCAGGGAAAACGGGAGAAGCACCCGCCGCCAGAACTAACGCTTAAGCCAGTGGCCCTTTGGTTTGCTGCTAATGATGTTGTCATATAAATTAAGCGCCTTGGGGATAAAACTGGTCAAAATAGACGAGACTTATACCACGCAGACATGTCCTGTCTGGGGCCGGAGGAAAAAGGTATCCGGCAGAATATACAAGTGCCATTGCGGATATGCAATGCACCGGGACATCCACGGGGCAAGGAATATCCTGGCGAAACACAAGAATGGAGAAATCCGGGCACTGGATTTCAAGATTGAGAAGATCACGTATCTACGGCCCGCCGCTTAAACAAGGTGGAAAGTAGTAGAAGCCCTGAACCGGGCCACCGGAGAACAGAACTCCGGTGTTGTCGGGAGCGTCAATCAGCCGGCAGGCATGTCTGGTGCATGGGGAAGCTTAAACGAGCATCCGTCCTGATTGGTTTGAAGATATCTTCCTTGAAGCTCCCGCCTCTTAACGTATGTGTAGGCGGGAGAGGTTCACACTGTTATTGTCTACAATAGTTGAAAGGTGAAATAAATGCAGAACGATACTTATAATCGGCGGAATCAATCCGACCGGGTCCTTATCCTCGCCGTAGAGACTTCCTGTGACGAAACCTCAGCGGCAGTGATTGCCGACGGCCGGGAAATCCTGTCCAATATCATATCTTCCCAGGTGCCGGTACATCAGAAATTTGGCGGCGTGGTGCCGGAGATCGCTTCCCGCAAGCACGTGGAACTGCTGAACGCCGTGGTACAGGAAGCATTGACAGAGGCGGGCATTGGTTTCAGTGATCTGACCGCCGTGGCCGTGACCTACGGGCCAGGCCTGGTCGGCGCATTGCTGGTGGGCGTGTCCGCTGCCAAGGCCTATGCCTATACCCTGGGTGTGCCCCTTATCGGCGTTAACCACATGGAAGGGCATATCTATGCCAATTTTCTCGCCCATCCGGAAATTGAGTTCCCTGTGCTCTGCCTGGTTGTTTCTGGCGGCCATACCGATTTGGTTTATGTT
Organism: Bacillota bacterium; assembly: GCA_049324975.1. Lineage (GTDB taxonomy): Bacteria > Bacillota > Thermincolia > Thermincolales > CAZWUW01 > JBMOPI01. The sequence continues at coordinate 418 of JBMOPI010000288.1, read as the reverse complement.
GAAGGACACGACCGGTATGAGATTGTCGGCCGGACCAGGGATGACGCGGCCGGGGAGGCCTTTGACAAAGTGGCGCGGGCTATGGGGCTGGGTTATCCCGGCGGGCCCCTGATCGACCGGCTCGCTGTGTCGGGTGATCCGCAGGCCATAGACCTGCCCAGGGCTTACCTGGAGGAGAACAGCCTCGATTTCAGTTTCAGCGGCCTTAAGTCCGCTGTGCTGAATTATTTAAACAGGATGGTCCAGAAAAACGAAGAAGTCAACAAGCCGGACCTGGCGGCCAGTTTTCAGCAGGCAGTGGTGGATGTGCTGGTGGATAAAACCATGGCTGCCGTCCGGCGCTTCGGGGTGAAAAATGTCCTCCTGGCCGGCGGGGTGGCGGCCAATCGCAAGCTCAGGTCAAACCTGGAAGATGCTG
>JBMOPI010000287.1:0-30290 GCA_049324975.1 Bacillota bacterium | reverse complement strand
GATTTCGATTTGTCAAGAGAACAATTGTTCTAATTTTCGACAAAGCAATTAGTGGAGGAAAAAACAAAAAAAGTCCAAGGCGCTAAGCCTTGAACATAAAGGAATTCGAGTTTTCGAGAGGCTACTTAAATTTAAGGGGAGGGGAAACCCTCCTTTTTATTTCACCCCAAGAAGTATAGCGCTCCCGCGGCATAAAAAAGGCGGTGACATTATTGAAAAAACTTTATTCTCCGGCAATAATCAAGAAAGTTATGGAACACCATAAGATTTCTTTTCAAAAGAGATTAGGCCAGAATTTTCTGATTGACGGCAATGTGGTCCGTAACATTGCGGAAACAGCAGAACTGAATGGCAATGATACAGTAGTGGAGATTGGCCCCGGTATAGGGACCCTTACTCAGGAACTGGCGGCGCGGGCGAAAAAAGTTATTGCCATTGAACTGGACCGGAACCTGCTGCCTGTTCTGGAAGAAAATTTAGGGGCTTATCCTAATGTACAGGTGGTCCCGGGAGATGCCATGCAGCTGAATTTTAATGACCTGGTAACAAATTCGGAAGGAACTTTGGCAGAATATAAAATAGTTGGCAACCTCCCGTACTATATTACCACGCCGCTCATCATGCATGTTTTGGAACAGGGGTTTAATTTTTCTGTTTTTGTCCTCATGGTACAGAAGGAAGTAGCCCAGCGCATAGTTGCGGCGCCGGGGACTAAGGATTACGGTGTCCTGTCACTGGCCGTGCAGTATTATACGGTGCCGGAAATGGCACTGAAAGTACCCCGGGCTGTTTTCATGCCCAAACCCGAGGTTGACTCGGCCGTGTTAAAACTTACCAGGCGGAAACTGCCGCCGGTCAGTGTGGCGGACGAAAAAATGCTGTTCCGGATTATTAAAGCAGCCTTCGGTCAGCGGCGCAAAACCCTCCTTAATGCCCTGGCTAATGCAGGGATAGGCCCATCCAAAAACTACCTTAGTGCTGTTATTAGCGAAATTGGCCTTAACCCCGGCCGCAGGGGGGAAACTTTATCCATGGAGGAATTCGCCTCCCTTACCAACGCCTTAAAGAAATAAGGGCAGATTTACCCCGGCAGGTGATTTTTTGGCCGGGGTTTTGTCACCCCCGGCCCCCAACTTCAATATAATGACTATGAGGTTAGGCCATGGAGGTGGCGGGATCGATGCGCGTGCTGATTACCGGGGTAGCCGGCTTGTACGGGGTAAATCTGGTTGAGGAACTTTTGGCTCATGGGGAAGTGACCATGGTATTCGGTGTCGACGATTTTTCCAGGGGGTTTCCCGGCGAGGCGGATTTTTTGCATCCCACTGCATGGGGGCCGCGGTTTCAACTAATTAAAGGCAAATTTCAGGAATTAACAGTGAAAAAGATCAACTCCTTAAATGTTGATGTCGTAGTACATTTAGCGGGCTATAATTCAGCTGAAGAATCCATGAAAACACCCAACGAATATTTTCAAAACAATGAGTTCGGTACCTTCCGGTTATTACAAAAACTTCTCCGGACCAAAAACAGGCCTTACCTGATTTATCTTTCGACTGTCGAAGTCTACGGTGACCACTTATATAGCCCGGTTGACATCGATCATCCCGTCAGACCGAAAAGCATCTATGCAGTCACTAAATTAAACGGTGAAAATCATTGCCTGGCCCTGGCCCGCCGGTATCAATATCCGACGACCGTAATCAGAAGCAGCAGTACATACGGGGAAAACCAAAACCTGTGCGGTTATTTGTCGGTTGTGGCGGCATTCATAAAACGGGCTTGTAAAGGAGAGCCGGTAATAATTTACGGTACCGGTGGTCAATCCCGGGATTTTCTTTACGTAAAAGATGCTGTCCGGGCAATTTATCTGATTATGACGCAAAAAGAAACATACCTTGGCAAGACTGTACATTTGGCAAGCAGGCAGCTGGTCACCATTAAGGAGCTCGCCCACCTGGTAAAGTCGGTTACCCGCAGTGAGGTGGATATTATTCACCTCCCATGTGAGAAGAGCACCATCCCTGGTTTTGCCCTGGACACACCGGAGCTTGCCGCATCAGGATGGGCGCCGGAATTTACTCTGCAACAGGGGTTGACCAGAACTTTCAACTGGTATAAGCAGCTTATTTCAAGGCCTTAGCAGGGCCTTCTTTTTGCACTGCCATGAAAATTTATGACACAATTTTCATTCAGGCTCATATATTATAATAAAATATCTTGGAAGGAGGAGACGTATGTCCGCGAGAGAGAAAGAGCGATTTGTTTTTTTTACTTACCGACCCGCCAAAGCCAGACCCCAACCTGTCAAGCATAAAGAGTTAAAAGAACCGGAATACCCGCCTTATCCGGAATACCCGGAGGATTCTGACTGGCCGGTATGTCCGGAACACCCGGGACATTCGGAAGAGCCCAGTTATCCGGAGGTGCCTGAATACCCGGAAGAGCCTGAATGCCTGCATGAGCCTGAATACCCGGAAGAGCCTGAATGCCTGCATGAGCCTGAATGCCTGCATGAGCCTGAATGCCTGCATGAGCCCGAATGCCCGGAAGAACCCGTGTATCCGGAAGAACCGGAATTCCCGGAAGAGCCCGAGTGCCCGGAAGAACCGGAATACCCGGAAGAACCGGAATACCCGGAAGAACCGGAATGCCCGGAAGAGCCCTGCCCGCCTAATGCAGTCATGCATGTGATCAAACCAGGCGACACCTTCTGGAAATTGGCCAGGAAGTATGACACTACTGTCGAAGCTATTGAGGAAGCAAACCCGGATGTCGACCCCTTAAATCTCCAGATTGGCGACACCCTGTGCATCCCTGTGGGTGTACCGGGGGCCAAGGGTTAAGAAAGACTGAATGAAAATCCCCTCTGCAGGTCACAATATTATTGTTATAACATAAACGCAGAGGGGGTGAAGGAATGGCATACAGGATTAACGATCTTTGTAACTCCTGTGGCATTTGCGCCAGGGGATGCAAGAACGGAGCCATTAAAAGCAGTGCCAAGGGCTATTGCATTGATGCCGCAAAATGTGCCAAGTGCGGTGCGTGTGCCGATATTTGTCCGGTGGGGGCGGCAGTAAAATGTGATTAATGATGCCCTGGTTAAAGATGATAGCCAATGGCTTAAAAACGTCGTAATTATGCGACTTTTTCAAGCCATTGGCTATTTTACTTTACACCATAGGAAAGTATAACGCGCCTGCGGTATAAAAAAGGCTAACTCGGCGCTTCGCGCCAGCGAAGCCTTTTTAATGTCTCTCCGGAGAGCGCTAAAATTATAGCATAAAAAGGCCGGTGGACGTATACAAGTTAATTAAAGGAGATTTATTCGCCGGTTGACGGCTATTGGGAAATATGATAATTTTAAAATATCAGGAAAAATATTCAGTTATTATCTGCCTATTGGGAGGCGACGCCGGGTGACTGCGAAAATAGGGATACCGAGGGCGCTGGCCTATTACGCATACTACCCTCTTTGGAAAAAATTTTTTGAAGAATTAGGCTTTGAGGTAGTGACATCCCGGATAACCACCAAAGGGATTCTGGATAGTGGAATCAGGGAGGCGGTAACCGATGCCTGTGTGCCGATTAAGCTTTTTCACGGGCATGTCCTTGACCTCAGGGACCGGGTTGATTACCTGTTTATCCCGCGGTTGGTCAGTGTAAATAAAGAGGCAATGGTGACATTTTGCCCGAAATTTTTGGGGTTACCCGATATGATAAAAGCGTCGTTATCAGGGTTGCCCCCTATTATTGATGTAAGGGTTGACCTTAAAAAGGGTAACTGCGCACTATTTAAGGTTTGCCGGGAAATCGGCAAAAGTCTTGATAAAGGTTTCTGGGCGGTTTCCCGCGCTTACCGCAAGGCGTGGCAGGTGCACCGCCGATACCTGGATTTATTGACCCGGCAAAAAACACCTGAAGAGGCCCTCGCACTATTGGAAGGGGTAACCTCCCCGGTTAAACCCGAGGGCAACACTGACCTTAAGTTTGCCATTCTTGGATTTCCCTACACTATTTACGACCGGTTTGTCAATGTCGACCTGCTGGAAAGACTCCGGCGGCTTGGCGTACAAGTGTTTACCACCGAAATGGTGCCGTCCCGGGAGCTGCTGCAGCAGGCAAAAAAAATGCCGAAAAACCTGTTTTGGAATTTCAGCAATCAGGTTATCCGGGCCGCACTATACTACCTTGATCATAAACCGGTGGACGGCATCATCCATATTACTGCTTTTGGCTGCGGGCCGGACGCCATGGCCGACAAGATTATAGAATTGGAAGCGCGGCAGCGCGGCAAGGTGCCTTTTTTGAGCATAACTATCGATGAGCATACAGGAGAAGCCGGGCTGATTACGCGCCTGGAAGCATTTGTGGATATGCTCCGGTTCAGGAGAGAACTGACATGAAAATTACTTTTCCGTATATGGGCACTTCCCATATTACCTTCAAGATGCTGATTAACGACCTGGGACACGAGGCTATTGTACCGCCAAGGCCCAGTAAACGCACCCTGACTTTAGGCACCCAGTACTCCCCGGAATTTGCCTGCCTGCCTTTTAAAATTCTCCTGGGCAGTTACCTTGAGGCTATCGAACAGGGAGCAGATACGATTATAACTTCCGGCGGTTCCGGGCCCTGCCGGGCCGGCTGGTACGGGTACCTGCACCGGAAAATACTGCAGGAGCTGGGTTATGACACAAAAATTATTGTGATGGAATCCCCGTACCGTAATCCATGGGATTTTTTCAAAAAAATCCATTCCGTAATTTCGCCGGCCGGTGTTTCCTGGTGGAAGTTCTGGAAGTTATTCAAAAAAGCCTGGGAAAAGCTTAAGGTACTTGATGAAACAGAGATTCTTTCCCATCAGGTCAGGCCTTTTGAAATTAACAGAGGTGAAACCACCAAGGTATTTAATAAATGCCTGCAAATTATTGATGCTGCCCATAGCCTGCCGGAGATCCTCGCCGCAAGGGAGGAGACCCGCCGCATGTTAAAGGCCGTACCCGGGGACAGAGGCCGGAAACCGCTGAAGGTCGGCATTATCGGGGAAATATATGTGGTACTGGAGCCTTTTGCTAATTTAGACCTGGAAATCACCCTGGGTGAAATGGGGGTGGAGACCCACCGTTCTATTTACCTGACTGACTGGACGAGGGAAAATACTTCCTTTGAAGGGGAGCATGATGCGCTCCGGGCAGCCGGGCCTTATTTGCCGGAGATGATTGGCGGCCACGGGATTCAAAGTGTCGGCAATACCGTATTATATGCCAAAAACGGTTTCGACGGGGTGGTCCAGCTGGCCCCCTTCACCTGCATCCCGGAAATTGTGGCCAAAACTATCCTGGGTAGAGTAACCAGGGATTACGACATTCCGGTGCTGACGGTTTTTCTGGATGAACAGACGGGCAAGGCAGGCCTGCAGACCCGGCTGGAAGCCTTTGTGGACCTGTTGGGTCAAAAACGGAACGGAGTGGAGGTAGCTGTATGACTGGTTATCTGGGGGTCGATGTCGGGTCAGTCAGCACCAATTTGGTAGTTATCAGCCCCGATAACGAGGTGTTGGTTAACCTGTACATCCGTACCATGGGCCAGCCTATCAAAGCCGTGCAGCAGGGCTTGAAGGAAGTAGCCGGACATTTGGGGAATATAGATATTGCCGGGGTGGGGACCACCGGCAGCGCCCGGCACCTGACAAGCGTGTTGGTTGGTGCCGACACCGTAAAAAACGAAATTACCGCCCATGCGGTGGCTGCATCTCACATGGTTCCCAATGCCCAGACTATTTTCGAAATCGGTGGCCAGGATTCCAAGATTATCCTGCTGCGTAATGGCGTAGTCACAGATTTTGCCATGAATACGGTATGCGCGGCCGGTACCGGTTCTTTTCTCGACCACCAGGCTGACCGTTTAAACATCCCTATTGAAGAATTTGGCGGCCTGGCCTTAAAGGCCACAGCCCCGGTACGTATTGCGGGACGGTGTTCGGTTTTTGCCGAGTCGGACATGATCCATAAACAGCAGTTGGGCCACAATCTCGGGGACATTATCGCCGGATTGTGTGAGGCACTGGTCCGGAACTATCTAAATAATGTCGGCAAAGGCAAAGAAATCCTTGCACCAGTGGTGTTCCAGGGCGGCGTTGCGGCCAATGTGGGGATTAAAGCGGCTTTTGAAAAAGCCCTCGGGATGGAAGTCATTGTCCCCCGGTACTTTAATGTTATGGGGGCCATAGGTGCGGCTATCCTGGCCCGGGAAGCCGTTAAAAAGACCGGCCGGACCAACTTTAAAGGGTTTGATGCCAGCGGTTTTGATTATAAAGCCGGTAGCTTTGAGTGCAAAGGATGTTCCAATCTCTGTGAAGTTATTGAGATTGCCCATGACGGACAGATTATTGCCCGCTGGGGCGACCGCTGCGGCAAATGGGAGTCTTTAGCAGGGTAGGTAGTATAACTAAAACCCTAATCGGAAACAATTAGTAAAAATTGTTGCCGGAGGGTTTTTTTTCATGCGCATTTCCTTTCCACATATGGGCAACCTGGGGATTGCCCTGGAAACCGTATTCAGGGAATTAGAGGCGCAGGTGATAGTGCCGCCGCCCATTTCCGAAGTTACTCTAAGAATCGGCACCGGTTTTGCGCCGGAGGGGTGCTGCCTGCCATTTAAGGTGGTGGTAGGGACCCTGGCCGAAGCTTTGGATTCCGGTGCTGACACCATTATCATGCCGGGCGGGAATGGTCCCTGCCGGTTTGGTTATTTTGGCCACCTGGCGGCAGCTATTCTCCGGGACCGGGGATATGTTTTTTCCACTGTCATACTGGAGGGTGAGAACATTTTCCGGCAGGTTTTCGCGCTGCGCCGGGAGATCAGCGCTGCCCGCTGCGGTGTGATCAGGGCCCTTTGGCTGGGATGGCTGAAGCTTAAGGCCCTTGATGAAATCGAAAGGCTTGTGCACCTGGTCCGTCCGGTGGAACAGTTACCGGGTGAAGCATCAGCGGTATACCGGCAGGGGATTGAAAAGTTAAAGGCCGCCCGGACACCGGGAGAAATCCGGCGGTTGACAGATTCTGCCGGACAATGGTATCTCAACACCAAACGGTTGGTTCACACGGGGATTAGGGTTGGACTGGTGGGTGATATTTACATGTTGTTGGAACCATCTGTCAATCACGGGCTGGAGGAGCGGCTGGAAGATATGGGTGTTGCCACCCACCGGTCAATTTATATAAGTGACTGGGTGATTCAGCATCTGTGGCCACACAAAAACAGGCAGCACTCTAATGAATTGCTGGCTTTGGCCAGGCCTTACCTGAGCAGCATGGTTGGCGGGCACGGGCTTGACACGGTGGCCAATACCATCCGCTACGCGCGATCAGGGTACGACGGGGTAATACAAATCCTGCCCCTTACCTGTACGCCGGAGGTTGTTGCGCAAAGCATTTTGCCAAAAGTCGCAAAGGATTACAATATCCCGGTGCTGAGCCTGGTCCTCGACGAACACTCCTCTCCTGCCGGGGTTCTAAGCAGGATAGAGGCTTTTACCGATATGCTGCAAAGCCGCCGCAAATTAATAAAGTTGCCGGGACCGGGGGAAAACTATCGAGGGATAAGTAATTTATGAGGAGGTATCCGGCATGGCTGAAAAAACCTATAAACTGGGCGGTATGAATGATCCGGGCAGCGCTGATGAAATTGACTTTACCCTTTCTCACGTTGATGGGGTAAAAAAGGTAACGGTAGACAGGGCCAGGCAGGAGGTAACTGTCAGCTTTGACCCGGAAAAGGTAACGGAAACCCATCTCAAGGGAACACTGGCATCCCTGGGTCATGGGATTCTGTAGCATATCTTGACAAAACCCGGCCCCTGGAATAAAATAGAGACATTAGAACATACCATACCCCGGGAGGGTAAGGGGCGGAGGTGGTTTGGGTGACAGTAAAAGATAAAAAGGATCTGCTTCCCCGGCTCAAGAAAATCGAAGGCCAGGTGCGCGGCATCCAGCGGATGATTGAGGAAGACCGGTACTGCGTAGACATTTTGATGCAAATAGCCGCTATCAGGGCAGGTATAACAAAAATTGGTATCGCCGTACTGGAGGGCCATACCAGGGGATGTGTTTCCAGGGCAATTCAGGAGGGGAAAGGTGACGATTCGGTCGATGAACTGATTGACATCCTGTTGAAGTTTGTTAAATGAAGGAATAAAAACAGGGGAAGGGTGGCAATAATATAGTCAGGGTTTATTGATTACTCTTCTCCCCCAAAAAAGAAAGGGGCGGGCGTTAGGCCTGCCCCTTTCTTTTATAACAATCCCAGCAACAATATCAGGAAAAATCCAAACACACCGCCTACAGTGGAGTAATTGGGATGCCGGCGCCGGGACTCTGGCAGGAGTTCATTATAAACTATAAATGTCATGGCCCCTGCGGCGGCTGCCAGTAAAACAGCAATAAAGGCAGCAGACAGGTCGACCAGCAGCAGGCCGATAAATGTACCCAGCGGCGTAAATAAGCTTACTGCCGTATTAGTGGCTATTATCCGCGGAACTGAAACGCCCCCCATTCTTAACGGTGTTGTGGTGGCCATGCCTTCGGGGATATTATGGAGTCCGATGGCCAGGGCGATAATCAGGCCCAGATGTTGTTTTGCAGAATAGCCGGCGGCAATGGCAAAGCCTTCCGGCAGGTCGTGCAGCGCAATGCCGATGGCAATCAGGTAACCCATCTTTAACCAGCGGGCACTAGAGTTGGTCACATTCGTATTAACCCGGAAAAACTGAGAGAGCACCACTTCCAGGATAAGCATTAAAATTACGCCCAGACAAAAGCCTGTCAAAGTCTGACGCAGAGTGCCGAATTCCATGGCGGCAGGTATAAGGTCCAACAGGACAACGGCCAGCATAATGCCGGCGGCCATGCCAAACAGTACAGACAGCGTCCGTTCGCCGGGTTTGCCGAGAAGTATGACCAGCACAGCGCCCAGACAGGTAGCTAACCCCGCCACGATACTAAATACAAATATATCTGACAACATTACACCACCTTTACTGCTTACGGGAATGCATAATAAAATTTATGCTGTCAAAGGGCAATTATTACATATTGACCGGTCCCCGGGCATATGAATTTACAAAGTCTGAACCGGAGGCTCGATTATGATTATAGGGATTCTGAATAAAAAATTCCTAAAAAAATCATTTATCTTTTACATCTTTGCGCTGTTGGCCGGGTTAACCGTTTTTGCCCTGCGCGGCAGGGGCAGCAGTTATATTTTTTTCTGAAAAAAATTCCCATCAAATTAATTATATGAAGGATTTTGAAGCATTTTGTCGAATTAGGAAAATCAACTGGCTAATTTTAGAAAAACGGTGTATAACTCTGTAAGGGCTAACTTATCGAAAGATAAGGGCGCAAAGCTATGGGTCTAAAGCGGTTTCGCTATGACTGCCAGGTTACCGGAGGGCGGATGGACAGACTTTTTAAGCAGCAGGGCATTCCTTCCCGAACGTAACCTTGGGAAGGAATTTATGTTTTGAGGGGAGTTTAATGAAAATGAAAGTCAGGTCCAAAATCCTGCTTATGTTTCTGCTATTGACAATTTTCTCTATTGCTGTTGTAAGCATCGTTTCCGTGATTTCAACCAAAGAGACTACGCAGCAGGCTGTTTTAGCCAAGGCCAGGGGAGACCTGGCTGCCGGTGAGGCATTGATCGGCAGCATTTATCCGGGACCCTGGCGGGTAGACGGGGACAAGCTTTACAAGGGCGCCAAGCTGATGAATGAAAATTACGAGATTGTTGACCGGATTAATAAACTGACCGGCGATTCATCCACCATCTTCCGGGGGAATACAAGAGTGGCCACTACCCTGGTGAAAGACGGGAAGCGGGCTATAGGGACAAAAGTTTCCCCGGAAGTGGAGCAGGTGGTGCTGGGGGAAGGCAAACCTTACTTCGGTGAGGCCGATGTTTTGGGCAAAAAGGTGCAGACCGGGTACATGCCGATATATGACGCGAACAATAAAATCGTGGGCATGTTTTATGTCGGGGTATCCAAAGAATTTGTGACTAACTTGGAGCGGGCTTACAATATCCGGATTGCTTTAGTGGCTGTATTAATTCTTGGCATCGCCGGCCTTGCCGCCTGGCTGATGGCTAAGACGATTACCCGGCCTATGATTGAATTGCAGGAAGTGATGGCTCAGGTCACAGCCGGTAATCTGACCGTACAGGCTAATATTGCAGCACGGGATGAAATTGGCGCTGTGGCGGGGGCCTTTAACCAGATGATACAGACGGTCCGGGAACTGTTAAATGAAATTTTTGACGCCAGCGGCCGGGTAGCTGCTACCAGCGACCAGTTTTCCGGCAATGCCGCCGAGGTGTCCAAGGCCACCCAGGAAGTGGCCCGGGCTATCGAAGAAGTGGCACGGGGAAACTCGGAACAGACCCACAGCATCAATGATACAGTGCAGGCAGTAAATCAGCTGAGTGATTCGATCAGAGAGATTACGCAGGGCGCCGAAAGACAGGCCGGCAGTGTAAACCAAACAGCCAACATAATCGGCCTGATGGCTAACGCCTTAAACGAAGTGGCCGAGGGGACCGTGGCGGTGGTAGCATCAGCGGACGAAATGTCAACGGCAGCCGGTCAGGGGGCAAAAGCGGTGGAAATGGTGGTGGCAGGCATGGAGCAGGTTAAAGCCACCGTTTACCAAACGGCCGGCAAGGTCCAGGAACTGGGAGATCATTCACAGCAAATCGGGGAAATTATCCAGGTGATTGACGACATTGCCGAACAGACCAATCTCCTGGCTTTGAACGCAGCCATCGAAGCTGCCCGGGCCGGGGAGCACGGCAAGGGTTTTGCCGTGGTGGCCGATGAAGTAAGGAAACTGGCTGAACGTTCGGGAAAGGCCACGAAGGAAATCGCCGAACTCATCAACACTATCCAAAGGGGCACGGCAGGCGCTGTGGAGGCCATGGAAGCAGGCACCCGCGAAGTGGAGAAAGGCGCCGGGCTGGCCGTTGATGCAGGTGCTGCCCTGGAAAGAATCATCAGAACGGTGGAGAAAACCAATGAGCAGCTCGAAATGATTTCCGGTCACGTGAACAGTATTTCGAACCAGAGCGGTGAAGTGGTCCAGGCCATTGACGAAGTGGCCGCCGTCGCGGAAACAAATATGACACTGGCCGGGACTATGACTGCCAACAGCGGGCGGGTAATCGAATCTGTGAATCACATTGCCGCCATCGCCCAGGAGAGTGCGGCATCGGCAGAGGAGGTATCGGCCACTACCGAGGAGATGACCGCTTCGGCTCAGGAAATTGCCGCTTCTGCTCACAACCTGGCGGATATGGCGGTACGGCTGCGGGAAATGAATGCCAAGTATAAATTATAATCAATAACAGGCAGGGGGTTGTAAACATGGGCGACCAGATTATGATTGATGAAAAACAGTTTGTGGTTTTTGAACTGGGCAGGGAAACCTACGGTCTTGATATCGCTACCGTCCGGGAGATTATCACCATGCAAACCATTACCAAGGTGCCCCGCACCCTGGAGTATGTAGAAGGGGTAATAAATTTACGGGGCCGGGTAATTCCGGTTTTTAACCTGCATAAAAAGTTTGGCCTTGCGGCCAAAGAGGCTTCCCGTTCCACCAGGATCGTAGTTGTCGAAGTGGAAAGTAACACCATCGGCATGATCGTGGACGGTGTATCTGAGGTGCTGCGGATTTCCAATGATATCGTGGAACGGCCCAATTCCATTATCTCCGATGTTGACGCCGAATACCTGGCGGGGGTGGCCAAGCTTGATGACCGCCTGGTTATCCTGTTGAACCTGGAAAAAGTACTGAGTAAGGAAGACCATTCCGTACTTGAGAATATCAGCTGACAATATTTAAGGCGGGAGTGATGAAAATGGGGTTGAACCTCGATGCTTCTCCGGAAGAACTGAAAATATTTCTCGAAGAAGTTGAAGAGCATCTGCAGACGCTTGAAGAGGACCTCGTAAAACTGGAGAAGGAAGGAGACAACCCGGACCTGCTCCAGGAAATCTTCCGGGCTTCCCATACGCTCAAAGGTTCTTCGGCAACCATCGGCCATCACCGGATGGCTAACCTGACCCATGCCATGGAAAATGTCCTCGATAAGCTCCGAAAAAATCAGCTTACGGTGTCCAGCGGGCTGATTGATGTGCTGTTTGAAGCCCTTGATCACCTGCGGGTGCTAAAAGATGAAATTGTCAACGATGAAGAAAGTGATATAGACCTGGATGACATCCTTCAGAAACTGGCCAATGCCGCGCAGGGGGAAATGGCGGCAGGGGCAGGCGCGGAGACGGCGCCGGCCGGAACGAACAAGGCGGAAGTCAAGCTGTCTTTTGAAGAGCAGGACATTCTCCACAAGGGAATAGAAGAAGGCCGGCGCGCTTACACCATACACTTGCATCTGGATGTTGAGCAGGAAATGCTGGCGGTGCGTTCTTTTGTTACCCTGATGTCGCTGAATGAATGGTGCGAAGTAATTGCCTCAAGACCCAGCCAGGAAGAGATTGAAAAAGAACATGTGACATCCGACCTGGATGTGGTTGTTTTGACTGCTGAGGATGCAGCCCGGCTGAAAGAACTGGTGGGCGCGCTGCCGAACATTTCGACAGTGGAAGTGGCCCCATATTCAGATGATTTGACCGGCGGCAAGAGTGGTGGGGTTTCTCCGAAACCGGCCTTACCGGCGGCTCAGCAAGAGCAGGCTGTGGAAACTTCCACTCCCGAGAATACTTCCAAGCCGGTAAAAAAGGAAAAACCCGCTTCCGGCGGCTCAAATGCCGCCGTAAAGAAAAACAATCGTACCGTTCGGGTGGATGTAGACCTCCTGGACAGCCTGATGAACCTTGTGGGTGAACTCGTAATTGACCGGACCCGGCTGTTCCAGATCCTCGGCCATGTCGAATTAATGGACGAGCTGGACGAGATTTCCCAGGAACTCGGCAGGACATCCATTCATATTGGCAGGGTAACCACCCAGCTGCAGGAACAGATCATGAAGGCCCGAATGCTGCCGGTGGAAAGCCTGTTCAATAAATTCCCGCGGCTGGTGAGGGATTTATCCCAAAAAGCCGGCAAGCAGGTGAATTTTATCATGACCGGTCAGGAAACCGAACTGGACCGTTCAATTATCGAAGAGATAGGCGACCCTTTGATACATATCCTGCGCAATGCCCTGGACCACGGCATAGAGTCGCCGGAGGAGCGGACCGCCGCCGGCAAAGACCCGGTAGGGCAGCTCAAACTCGCCGCTTCTCATGAAGAGAACCATATCATTATCACTATTACTGATGACGGCCGAGGCATTAACGCCGAAACTGTAAAACAGAGTGCGGTCAAAAAGGGCATCTTGACGGAAGACCAGGTCAGGCGGCTCAGCGATAAAGAAGCGGTCAACCTGATCTTCGCTTCCGGCCTCAGCACCGCAAAAAAGGTCACGGACGTCTCCGGCCGGGGCGTTGGTATGGACGTTGTGCGCACCAATATTGAAAAAATCAACGGAACGGTGGAAATTAACACCGTAGTCGGCAGGGGTTCGGAATTTAAAATCAAGCTGCCCCTTACCCTGGCCATTATCCGGGCCCTGCTGGTTTCAATTGACAATTATGTGTATGCCATCCCTCTGTCTTCGGTTACTGAAACTATCCGGATGCGCAGGTCGCAAATCGAATATGTCAATAACCGGGAGGTTATTGTAGTCAGGGGTAAGGTACTGCCGCTGGCCCGGCTGGATAATATTTTCGGTCTGAACAGGCGGGAATCGGAAACGAGAGAAAAGTTGTTTGTGGTAGTGGTCAACCTGGCCGGTCAACAGATAGGCATTGTTGTTGATTCACTGGTAGGTGAACAGGAAATTGTTATCAAAAGCCTGGGTAAATATATCGGCGATGTACAGGGTATTTCCGGCGCAACCATCCTTGGTGACGGAAATGTTGCCCTGATTGTTGACGTGTCCAACCTGGTGAAAAAAGCCGCGTCTTAACATAAAATTTTAAAAATTGAAAGGGGAAGAAGGATGGCAAAGGTTTTGCTTGTTGACGATGCTGCCTTTATGCGCATGAGGTGTGCAAAACTGCTTACAGAGAACGGCTATGAAGTGGATGAGGCCGAAAACGGCCAGGAGGCCCTGGAAAAATACCAGAAAATAAAACCGGACCTGGTTTTGATGGACATCACGATGCCCATTATGGACGGACTGACAGCGGTTGCGGAAATAAAAAAGGTAGACCCGGAGGCCAAAATTGTAATGTGCAGCGCCCTGGGCCAGCAGAATACGGTCATGTCAGCAATCAAAGCCGGTGCCAAAGATTTTATTGTCAAACCCTATCAACCGGAAAAGATCCTGGCCACTATCAAACGTTTCGTCGGTTAAGCTTAACTAAAAGTGGACAGCAGGAGGAACTTGTATGTCTAAAAAAATTGACGTACTGGTAGTAGACGACTCTGCTTATATGCGTAAAGTAATTACCACCATGCTGCAGTCGGATGAAGAAATTTTTGTCGTAGATACCGCCCGGGACGGCCTGGACGCTTTGGAAAAGGTCAAGCAGTTGAAACCGCAGGTGATTACCCTTGACGTGGAAATGCCGCGCATGGACGGCTTAACTGCTTTACAAAGGATTATGCAGGAGTGCCCTACTGCTGTTATTATGTTGAGCTCCCTGACCCAGGAGGGGAGCGAAACCACCATTAAGGCCCTGACGTTAGGGGCCGTTGATTTTGTGCCCAAACCGTCGGGGGCCATCTCGCTGGACATTGCCAAGGTAAAAGAAGACCTGATTGCCAAAATTAAAATTTGTACCCGGGCCTCACTAAAGAATGTGCGGAGCCTTACGCCTGTGGTGGAGCAAAGGGTTGCCCGGGTGCCGGCAGGCGCGCCTGTCGGCGGGGTGCCGGATAAACTGGTCGTCATCGGTAGTTCCACCGGAGGCCCCAACGCTTTGCAGCAGGTGATTCCCAGGCTGCCGGCCAACCTTCCGGCCGGGGTATTAATCGTGCAGCACATGCCGCCGGGTTTTACCGCTTCCCTTGCGGCCAGGCTCAATGAAATCTCCGGTTTAGCCGTAAAGGAAGCCGCGGAAGGGGATCAACTCCAGTCCGGTCAGGTTTATTTAGCCCCCGGGGGGCAGCATATGGTCCTGGACGGCAGACTGGCCATCCGTCTTAACAGCGACCCGCCGGTACACAGCGTGCGCCCGGCTGTGGATGTGACCGTGGAATCGGTGGTGAATAATTTTAAGGGGTCGTTGGTGGGCGTTATTCTTACAGGTATGGGCTATGACGGGGCCAAGGGCATGGCTGCCATAAAAAGGGTGGGGGGTAAGACCATCGCCCAGGACGAGGCAACATGTGTGGTTTACGGCATGCCCAGGGTGGTAGTGGAAATGGGTAAAGCCGACAGAGTTTTACCTATCGGCGAAATAGCTGAAGGGATCATGGACATGCTGTGATAATTAAATCCTGAGGAAGGGTGTAAAGTATTTGAAGATAGAGTTTATCAGACCGTTTATAGTGACAACACAGGAAGTGCTGAATACTGAATTGAACCGGACTGTCTCTATGGAAAAAGGTGAAATGAACCTTGAACAGACATCCTATACTACCCAGGACATCACCGTTATCATTGGTGTAATCGGCGCTGTGCAGGGCATAGTTATGTATGGGCTGGCGGAGCGGACCGCCAAAAATATTGTTTCTGCCATGCTTGGCCAGCCGGTGCCGGTGTTTGACCGGATGGTCGAGTCGGCCATCGCCGAAATGGGCAACGTGATAACCGGTATCGCCAGCCGGGAACTGGAAAAAGCGGGATATCCCTGTACCTTGGCGCCGCCAACGGTTGTATCCGGCCGGGGCGTGGTGATTTCCACGCTCAGTATCAAAAGACTGCAAATTCCGCTGCTTACTGATCTGGGGCAGATTGACCTGAGTGTCGCCCTCCGGGAAAGGGACAAAGTTTAAATGCAACGGGGGGAAAGAATTTGCGGGCGGAATTAATCAATCCTTTTTTTATCTCAGCAGCTGAAATTTTATCCATGGAGGCCGGTCTAAAGGTTCAACGGGGCCAATTGAGCCTCACCGCCTCCCCGTGGACAGGGCACAAGGTAACCGTCATGGTCAGCGTCATCGGTGAGGTCGAGGGCACGGTATTAATAGGCATATCGGAACAGACAGCTGTTAACTTTACGTCTGCCATGCTGGGGGAAGAAATAGCGGAATTTAACAACATAGTTTTAAGCGCGGTGGCGGAGTTCGGGAACGTCGTGTCCGGCCGGGCTATGGCCAAACTGGAAACCATCGGATATAACGCCGACATCAGTCCCCCAACACTGCTTTACGGGGATGCCTGCAGAGTTTCCACCCTTAGCCTGAAGAGGTTGCAAATCCCCCTGGAAACAGATCTGGGGATGTTTGAACTAAGTGTGGCTTTGCGGGGAAGGAAATAAAATTTTTACAATTTTAAAGGAATATTTCGTAATCTGTCGAAAAAGTACAATAGACAAAACTACACCTGTAGTGACGACGGTGTCGCGGATTTATTATTGTACGGTTTTTCTTCAATTACGCCATGATTTGACCTTCCGCCCGGGAGGTCTTTGTTTTTTACACCATCGAAGGGAGGATAAAAATTTAGCCAAAAACAGGACCCTGACAGAAATGAAAAGGAGTAATCAAATGATGATTTCCAACAAATTTAAGGGGAGCCTGCATTGGAAAATATGTTCGCTGGTTGTTGCACTAATTATGTTGGCTGCTTTTATTACCAGTTTAGTAGCGATAGTCAGAGAAGGGGCTTATATCGAAAAAAGCTTGCAAGAGAAGGGCCGGACCGCACTCTATTCCTTTGAGAACCTTTTCGGCCAGCAGTGCGGAGATGGTGCGGGCTATGGATACAGTAGCGGCCATTACCGAGCAAAATATTGCCGCTACTGAGCAGATGTCAGCGGGCAGCAGCCAGGTCAAGGTATCTGTAAAAGACGTGGCCAGGTCTTCCCAGGAGATTGCCTCGGCCGCGGAAGAAGTGTCAGCGACAATGGAGGAACTGACTACTTCCAGTGAAGAAGTTGCTGATTCCGCGGAACGATTAAAGGAGACCATCGATGACCTGAATGCCACCGTGAGTAAGTTTAAACTAGCCAAAATCACCCGCCGCTGCTGGGAAAGGAAAGGCTGCGCCGCTGAAATCCGCGCCAGATGCCCGGCATACCGGAGCGAGGAGGAACGGTGCTGGTTAATCGAAGGTACCTGGTGCGGGGGTGTGCAGCAGGGGGACGCCAGGGCCAAGCGCCGGGGATGTATGCGGTGTCACCTTGGTAATAGCCACATCAATCAGGAGTCTGGCTTTTTTCATCGCCCCCGCCAGGTCTTCGGGGTGGGCCATGGCCAGCTGTTCTTTCAGGTTAACAATGCCGATGCGGTTTGAATTGATGCCAAGTTTTTCAATTTCATTTACAAGGAAGTCGGCGTTCTTGTTGACCTGAAAATTGACCGGTGAATCGCCTGCCAGTACGACAGCATCAAAATTATGCGCAGCGATGGTTTTTAAAATTTGACCGAGTTCCCTGGCTCGGAAGAAATCTTTTACGATCAATGCTTCATACTCGCCTTGATAAGACTTTTGCAATTCCTGCAAGTTGAGGACCTTACTGATAGTGCCGTCGGCTTCAGAAAAAAACAGGCCAATTTTCAAGTGTTTTCTCCCCTTTCTTAATTTTTTGGCAAGATTATCCATGAGTAATATTCGAGGCGTTTTGCTAAAATCCTGCGGATTTTAGCAATGTTTTTGATAAATTACGACATTTTTCTCGGTAATATGTTACAAATAGTCAAATTGTTATGGAAAATTTTATAAAGACATCATTTCATTGAAGGAAACATTAGAAAAATGTAGAAACGATAATTTCATCTGAGCATTACAAAACAACCGTTTACCGACAAAAAATTACTGTTAAGCCTTTGGAACTGGTACGACGCAGTAAAATCTGGTATTCTAAATTTGTAATTATCATAATATGTCGTGATAAAGGTTAACCTGTCGAAAGGCAGGGGCGCAAAGCCGCGGGTCTAAGGCGTAAGCTACGACAGCCGGGTTGCCACAGGTTAAAACAGCCTGCGACAGCAGGTTTTTATTTTGTGAGGGGGCTAATTAGATGATTAAGATGACAAAAAGCCTGAATTTTAAACTGAGTGTAAGTCTGGCCATAGTTCTCGGGTTATTGATGACTTTATATACGTTTTATCAGGTCCAAAAAGTCAGGACCCAGGTTGAGGCAGACCTTACCGCCAAGGGTTTTGCCCTGGCCAAGTCGGCAGCCCGGGGCCTGGGGGCGATGATGGAAAATGATATCAGGAACGGTGTGATTACCGAGGCGGCGTTATTTGACCGGAACTACACGATGTTCCAGGATGATCCCGACCCCAAGAAAAAGAAATACCATTCTGCTTTTGACACGTACACGGACAAGCACTGGCAAAAATATGTGGATTCTTTTCTGGTGGATGAAGATGTTGTTTTTGCTATTCCCGTAGCTTACTCCGGTAATGATGCCACAGAAGGTTACCTGCCTACCCATAATACTAAATATAAGGACAGGTCCAAGCGGATTTTTAATGACGAAACCGGCGCCGGCGCCGCCCGTACTGAAAATGAACGAAAACATGTATATAAGCGGGATACGGGTGAAACCATGTGGGACATGTCATACCCCATCTTTGTTAACGGTAAGCACTGGGGCGGTTACCGGGTGGCAATCTCAATAGTCAGGGCCGAGGCGAAAATTGCCGAGTCCCGGCAGAACATCATTATGATTATGACCGGCATTGTTATTGTCATGATGGGCCTTTTGTATCTGATTTCCCGGATTGTAATCGGCAATCCGCTGAAGCGGGTGCTGCTGGCCACGGAAAACCTGGCGTCCGGCCAGGGGGATTTGACCCAGCGCTTGCCTGAGACCACGGAAGATGAACTGGGCATGCTGGCCAGGTATTTTAACAGGTTTATGTCCCAAATTCATGACATGGTCCAGAATGTGGTCCAGTCCATCAACCAGGTTACCTCCACCAGCGACCAGCTGTCCGAAAACGCCAACGAAGTGGCCAAGGCGGGCCAGCATGTGGCCGATTCCATCTCCATGGTGGTGGAAGGGAACAATGTCCAGCAGAATGAGGTCATTAAAACCGGGGAAATAATTAATCAGTTCAGTGACGCCATCACACAGATCGCTAACGGCGCCAGTGAACAGGTGGAAAACGTCAACCAGACATCCCTGTATATCGGTCAGATGGCGGAATCCATCAACAGTGTGGCAGCCAATGCCCAGGGGGTATCGGAAGCAGCCCAGCAAGCCTCTGAAGTGGCCAAAAAGGGAGAAAACGCAGTAGACCGGACCGTTTCGGGGATGGAAAAGATAAAAACCTCGGTTTTTGAATCGGCCGTTAAGATCCGTGAACTGGGCGAGCAGTCGCAGAAAATTGGCGAGATTATTCAGGTGATTGACGACATTGCCGAGCAGACCAACCTGTTGGCCCTTAATGCGGCCATTGAAGCGGCCAGGGCGGGGGAACACGGCAAAGGCTTCGCTGTGGTGGCCGATGAAGTACGTAAACTGGCGGAAAGGTCGAGCAAGGCCACCAAGGAAATAGCGGACCTGATCAATAATATCCGGAAAGATACGGAAATTGCAGTTAAAGCTATGGAACACGGGACCAAAGAAGTTGAGGAAGGGGTGGAACTGGCCCATGACGCCGGTGCCGCCCTGGCGGAAATCATGCATGTAGTGGGCAAGACTTATGAACAGATCCAGTCCATTTCCGCCGCGGCCAGCGAGATGGCTGACAGCAGTTCTTCCGTGGTAATGGCTATCGACAACGTTGCCGCCATTACTCAGCAAAACACTGCTTCCACTCAGGAAATGGCCATGGGCAGTGACAAGGCAACTTCGGCTATCGGCACTATTGCCGACCTGACCAAGAAAAACTCCGAAGCGGCCCAGTCGATGTCCGTCGCCGTGGAAGAAATGGCGGCTTCCACCGAGGATATTGCCGCTGCGGCAGAATCACTGAACAAAATGTCGCATCAGCTTAAACAGCTTGTGGAGGGGTTCAAAATTTAAAAAGGGTTAAAAAAGGCCGGTGGATTGAAATATTTCAATCCACCGGCCTTTTTATTTACTATGCATCAAAAGGCACTAAGTAAATTTTGTTTTCCTCTTTTCTTCCCTTGATAAGTTCACAATGCCTTAAAACGGCAAACTGTTTGTCCAACTCCCATTCAGGCAGTTTAAATTTTGCTGCCAGTTCAGGCTTTGTTACCTTACCCTGCTTTTTTATATAGTCGTAAATATCTTTCTGCAGTTCTGTCAAACCTTCGGTACCTGTCTGACCGGCCATGGCACGATGCTTTTTGGCCGAATGGACAGCTGCCACATCACAGGTCCGGGGAGGCTCAATTGCCCCAATATAACAATCTTCGCACAGGGTCTGGCCGTAAAAATCATAACTTTCGCCGTCCGGAACCGGATCCTGGCACCTTGCACACTTCATCTTTTCACCTCCCCGGGGACCGCATTAACCAGAGACTGTTTTTGCCCGGCCTCTCTTATATAGAGACCAATCAGGGCGGCCGCCAGCGGCAGGGAAAACACCAGTTTTACTGCCGCGTCCACCCCGAAAATGTCGGCAAACTTTCCCACCGGGGTAACAGCCAGGCCGCCCATGCCGATAGCGAAACCGAGGCTTAAGCCCGAGGCCAGCGCCTTATTTTCGGGGATCACTTCCTGGGCGGCGGCAACGGTTACCGAAAATGAGGAAAGTAGGGTCATGCCGCCCAAAGAGAGCAGGATAAAGGATAAAGCGCCGCCGGTATATAAAAAGCCATAAAACAATAGTGCAGACAGGGCCAGAGAGACTACAATAAGCGGTTTTCTGCCATACCTGTCCGAAATATAGCCCCCGATGAGACCGCCCAGCGCGCCTGTGGCAAGGGTGGCAAACACGAGGTAACCGGTATTTTCCGCTGAAAACTTCCGGTTCAGCATCAGGTACAGAGGCAGCAGCATCATCAGCCCGCTGTGGACCAGGGAGCGTAGTGCCACCACCGTCATCAGTTTATATAAGTCTGCTGAAACATTTTTGAGGGCGCCCAGGGCTTGTTTCAGTCCCTGGGCCGGTTTTATATGCGGCTCCGATTCCGGTGCGTAGCGATATAACATCAGAGTTACCAGCAGGCCGGGAATGATAACTACCCAAGTGGAACTGTAACCGTAATAATCAAACAGGGGCAGCAGAACCAGCGGGCTTACCGCCAGTCCCAGGTTACCCGCAGCAATAAACGCTCCCAGCAAAAACCCCTTGCGGTCCCCCGCAACCTGACCCACCATGGCCATAGCCTGGGGATGGAAGGCGGAAGTGCCCAGCCCGGCCATAATGGAAATAACCAGCAACAGGGGATAGCCTGGAATAAGGCCGGTGACGCCCAGCAGCAGGGCCATCCACAGGGTGCCTACATATACCAGCCAGCGCTGGCCTTTTTGGTCCACCAAATAGCCAAAGAACGGTTGTAAAAGGGAGGAACTTAGAGTAAAGGCGGTTACGAGGGTGGCTCCGGCGAAAACAGTATAGCCCCGCGCGGCGATCAAGAAGGGTATCAGTTGGGGAAGGAAATTGGTATACATATCGTTGACAAGGTGGGCCAGGGAGAGCACGCCGAAGGACCTGCCGTTAAATTGCGGTGATGACATCCGGTCTAACCTCCTATGTTTTCTTGTGTTTGGGGGACGGCTTTTTAAGCCGCCCGTAAGTCTGTAAAAAATAATTCAGATTGGCCAGCCTCAGTTCAATGTCCTGCCTCCAATAATCCAGTTTGCGCCAGCCGGCCGGGGTCAGCCGGTAAATTTTACGGGCCGGCCCGGGGCCGGTGGTAACCCAGGTCGCCTCTACCTCCCCTTCCTGTTCAAGCTGCTGTAAAGTCCGGTAGACGGCGCCGGTGTCAGCGTCAAAAACGGGCAAAGCCTTTTTGAGAGCTGTATGGACTGCCCCGCCGTGTGCTTGTCCTTCCGCCAGGACTAGTAAGACAAAGGCGGGCAGGTAACGGAATTTCTGCCTTTTTTTCGGCGCCATGGGAAGCCTCC
Source organism: Bacillota bacterium (assembly GCA_049324975.1). Taxonomy (GTDB): domain Bacteria; phylum Bacillota; class Thermincolia; order Thermincolales; family CAZWUW01; genus JBMOPI01. The sequence continues at coordinate 8,116 of JBMOPI010000287.1, read as the reverse complement.
TCACATATATATAAAACACTATACTGTAAATAACAGTATCGTGTCAATAGTCCTATTAATTATTTTCTTGGAATTTTAAGCTCCTGCCCGGGGTAAATTACATTTGCGTCGGGCCATCACCGGATGATTGGCCTGATTTTACAATGGTAACGACAGTGCCGATTTTGACCATATTAAATAACTCTTCCACGTCTTGGTTGTACATCCTGATACAGCCGTTTGATATTTCCTTACCGATGGATGCCGGATTATTGGTGCCGTGAATGCCGTAAGGCCCGTCAGGGATGTCCAGGCCCATCCAGCGGGTACCCAGGATGCCGCCGGGCTTAACTATTTTCGTGATAATTTTATATACCCCAGTAGGTGTAGGCGTACTAGGTTTTCCAACGGCCACCGGATAATTTTTCTTTTCTGCCTGCAATGAGTTGTAATAAAGTCTTTTTACTGTCAGGTCAATTTGAATTCCCGTGTTGGAGAAAATTTTTACTTCTTTCATGATGAAAACCTCCGGTAAATTTAATATTTTTATGTGGGGAATGGTATAAAATCCTCATAACGGTGCTCTGTTTCGCAGTCCTGCTAACGCTCCGCTCGTAGAAAAAGGTTCCTAAAAATTTCTATACTAAATCATATGCTAAACAGTTGTAAGCTGTTGCAGTAAGGCTCGGAATAACTGCTGGTAAAAAAGGGTAAAATATTTGTAATTGTTATTGGGAGGTTTCTATGGGGCATAAAGTATCCGGAAACCTGTTGATCATTGGCGGGGCCGAAGACAAAAAAAATGAATGCCGGATATTGAAAAATTTTGTTGCCCTGGCCGGCGGACCTAAGTCTATAGTGGCAGTAATTACTACCGCCACGCAGGAACCTGAAGCGGTGGGGTCTCAATACCGGCAGATTCTCAGCCGGCTGGGCGCCGGTGAGGTGCGGGTACTGGATATTGTCACGCGGGACCAGGCAAACAATCCTGAATCAACCCAAGTCATTGAAGAGGCTACCGGAATCTTCTTTACCGGTGGCGATCAGCTGCGGATCACCAGCACTATCGGCGGCACCAAAGTCAATGAGGCTTTAAGCAGGGCCTACCGCAGCGGTGTGGTAATAGCCGGGACCAGTGCCGGGGCCTCGGTTATGAGCGGGACCATGATAGTAGGAGGCAGCAGTGACGATGCACCGAAAATGAATACACTCAATATGGCACCCGGCATGGGACTCCTGGAAGAAGTAGTCATTGACCAGCACTTTGCGCAGCGGGGCAGGCTGGGCCGGCTTTTGGCGGCGGTGGCGCACAATCCTTACATCCTGGGGATAGGCATTGACGAAGATACGGCAGTTATCGTAGACCCTGAGGCGCGGCTGGAAGTGGTCGGGTCACAGACGGTAACAATCATTGACGGCAGGAACATCAGCCACACCAATGTCTCGGAACTGCAGACCGGGCAGCCGCTGGCAGTGTTGGGCATTAAACTGCATGTAATCCCGGCAGGCTACGGATTTGACCTGAAAACCAGGTTGCCTTTGCCGAAAAAAGCTGAAAACAATAAAGAAGGAGACCAAGATGCAGATTCTGGAGATTAGACCTTACGAAGGAATTAATATCTACTGTTTCCGGCCGGTGATCAAGATGAAACTGGCTTTGGGTGAAATGGCCGGGGTGTTAACCGACGAACTGGGCGATTTCAACCACCGGCTGATTTCCAGCCTGCCTTCCCTCCGGGACCATCACTGTTCCCTCGGCAAGCCGGGCGGATTTGTGGAACGCCTGATAGAAGGCACGATGCTCGGTCACGTAGTGGAACACGTGGCCCTCGAATTACAGCACCTGGCCGGCATGGATGTAATCTACGGCAAGACTCACAGGGCGGAAGAACCGGGCACATATTATATAATTTTTGAATATGTATCAAAAGAAGGGGCCATCTGCGCCGCCAGGTCGGCTGTGCAAATCACCGGCCAACTGCTGGCCGGCGGGCGGCCCGATATAGACGAAGCCGTTCGCGCTATCAGAGAAACGGCGGTAAAGACCGACCTTGGCCCCAGTACCAAGGTTATTGCCATGGAGGCTTTGAAAAAAGGGATTCCTGTCATGCGCCTGGGTGAGGGGAGCATTTTGCAGCTGGGGTATGGGAAACACCAGAAAAAAGTGGCTGCCACCATTACCGAAAACACCAGGTGCATCGGTGTTGATATTGCCGGTGACAAGGTACTGACCAAACAACTGCTGGCCGAATCAGGCATACCTGTGCCGACGGGCGGCGTTGCCCGGACAGAGCAGGAAGCTTTGAATATAGCCCGGGAAATCGGCGCAGCCGTGGTGGTCAAACCTTTCGACGGCAACCAGGGCAAGGGTGTGGCCCTGAATTTAAAGACCGCGGGGGAAATCGGGCGGGCTTTTGCTGTGAGTCAACAGTACGGTGACCGGGTGATTGTGGAAAAATATATCCTGGGACGGCACTACCGGCTTTTGGTTGTGGGTGACCGGATGGTGGCGGCGGCGGAAAGAATCCCCGCTTTTGTGGTTGGCGACGGAAAACACAGCATTGAAGAACTGGTGGAAATAGTGAACAGTGACCCGCTGCGGGGGGACGGACATGAAAAGCCGCTGACCAGGATCAGAATTGACCAGGTAGTCTTAATGGTCCTGGCCAGGCAGCACAGAAACCTGGGTGACGTTCCGGCCCCGGATGAAATCGTTTATCTGCGGGATAATGCCAACCTGAGTACGGGCGGCATTGCTGTTGATGTAACAGACCGGGTCCATCCTGACAATGCTGAAATGTGTATGAGGGCCGTTAAGCTGATAGGGCTGGATGTGGCCGGCGTGGACCTGGTGGCCCGGGATATCGGGAAACCAGTCCGTGCCGATGAAGGCGCTGTAATTGAGATAAACGCGGCTCCCGGTATCAGGATGCATCATTATCCTTCTAAAGGCAAACCGAGAAATGTGGCCCGGGCCATTGTGGAAAAACTTTTCCCGTCGGGGGCGCCGTCACGCATCCCGATTATCTCGGTAACCGGAACTAACGGCAAAACTACCACCACCCGGATTATCGGACATATCCTGAAAGGGGCCGGCATGAACGTTGGAATGACCACCACTGACGGGATATATCTGCGGGGGAAGATGATCCTGCCGGGGGACACCACAGGGCCGGCCAGCGCCAGGGTAGTATTACGGGACGCTTCTGTAGACGTGGCGGTTTTGGAGACTGCCCGCGGAGGTCTTATCCGGGCAGGTTTGGGTTACGATTATAGTGACGTGGGGGTCATCACCAATATCAGCCCGGACCATTTGGGTATAGACGGGATTGAAACCCTGGAGGACCTGGCAAAAGTTAAGTCCCTTGTCGGAGAGGCCGTTCACCGCGATGGTTTCACAGTACTCAATGCCGATGACCGGCATGTAGCCGGGCTGGTTTCAAGGATGCGCAGCCGGATTATCCTTTTCAGCGCCGCCGGGGACAACATAATGGTCAGAAGGCACCTGGGCGCCGGCGGGACTGCGGTTTTCGTCAAAAACAAGACCGTTGTTACCGCCTGCGGCAATAAATTATCCAAAATCCTGCCGGTCAAGAGCATTCCCTGCACCCTTCAGGGGGCTGCCCGGCATAATGTGGAGAATGTGCTGGCAGCGGTGGCTGCCTGCTGGGCGCTGGGGGTATCACCGGACATCATCAGGGACGGCCTACTCGGGTTTTCGGCAGATTTAAGCCATAATCCCGGCCGCATGAACGTATGGGATGCAGGCGGGGTAAGGGTTGTGGTGGACTATGGCCATAACCCGGCAGGCTACCGGTCTGTCCTTAATACAGTACAAAAGTTCAGGCATAAGCGTTTGATTGGGGTCATCGGAGTGCCCGGAGACAGGCTTGATGAACATATTCTTGAGGTGGGCAGAATAGCCGGCGCCGGTTTTGACCGGATTTTTATCAAAGAAGACGCTGACTTACGGGGCCGTGCACCCGGAGAAACAGCCGGGCTTCTCAAACAGGGTGCCCTGGCATCCGGTATACAGGAAGGGCAGATTAAAGTTATTCCCAGTGAGCCGGAAGCTGTAAGGGAAGCTGTTGGAGAGGCCGTTGCCGGTGACGTGGTGGTAGTTTTTTATGAAAAAATCGGGCCTGTAACTAAGATTATTGACGAATACTGCCGGCTGGCCGGGCAAAAAGAAGAAAAAATTACAGGCGGGAGCGCCGGTTAACAGGTTGGGGCAGGAAGGATTTTCCCCCGCTGCTGCGAAAATAGTAATGACCATATTTTCTTGTGCTGGGGGAAAATGCTGATGAGACAGATAGAAATCAAAGCCCGGGCCAAAATCAACCTGACCCTTGACGTTATCGGTAAACGGCCCGACGGCTACCACGAAGTGGCTATGGTTATGCAGACCATTGACCTGCATGACCTGATTACGCTAACCGCCATTGCGGAGGGCATCGAAATAAGCGCCAATAACCCGGAGATCCCTCTGGGCCCGGAGAACCTGGTTTACAAGGCTGTAGAGATTATTAAGCCCGCCGGGTTCTCCGGCGGGATACATATTCATATTGAAAAAAACATTCCCATGGCGGCGGGCCTGGCCGGTGGTTCTACGGACGCCGCCGCGGTACTGAAAGGCCTTAACAGTTTATGGCGGCTCAATCTTTCACCGGAGGAACTGCTTGAGCTGGGCAGCCGGATCGGTTCCGACGTGCCGTTCTGTATCCTGGAAGGAACTGCGCTGGCTACAGGCAGGGGAGAAAAACTAACCCCGCTGGCCGCTGCCCCGGAATTATGGCTGGTGCTGGCAAAGCCGCCTGTAGGTGTTTCGACAAAAGAGGTGTACAGCCGGTTTGATTCCGGCAGGGTCGGGCGGCGTCCGGACAATGCGGCTATGATTGAGGCCCTGGCGGCGGGAGACACCGGTAAAATCAAGGACAATTTAGTTAATGTACTGGAATCCGTAACCCTACGGCTTCACCCGGAAGTATCGGCCCTTAAGGCCCTGCTGCACAAGGCCGGGGCAGAGGCTGTGCTGATGTCGGGCAGCGGACCTGCGGTTTTCGGCCTGGCGCCCGACCAATCTGCAGCCGGGCAGATAGCAGAACAGGTACAGCGGGAGCATCCGGAAGGATTTGTCCGGGTTGTCCGTACCTGGGCCGGCAGCGGCAGGAAAACGGGTGCTGAAGGCGAATAATATTTGCATACATAATTGTGGGGAAGGGTGGATAATATGGAAAGGAGATTAATACCGGTAACTCTTGACAATTACAAGCCTTTACGGGAAATTGTCTTCGAAGCCATCCGGGAAGCCATAATCAACGGCACCTTAAAGCCGGGCGAACGGCTGATGGAAATCCAACTTGCCGAGGAGATGGGCGTCAGCCGGACGCCGGTCCGTGAAGCCATCCGGAAGCTGGAACTGGAAGGCTTTGTGGTCATGATCCCCCGTAAAGGGGCTTATGTGGCCGGTCTTTCCATGAAAGACATCGCCGACGTCTTTGAAATCAGGGCCGCTTTGGAAGGTTTGGCCGCAGGCCTGGCGGCCGAGCGCATTACTGAAGAGGAACTTGAGGAACTTGAACGGCTCCTGGTAAAAATAGGCGAGTGCATCCAGTCCAATGATTTAAATGCGGTGATTGAACAGGACACCGAGTTTCATGACGTGCTGTTCAGGGCTACCCGGAACGAACGGTTAGTGCAGATAGTCAGCAACCTGAGGGAACAGATTCAGCGTTACCGGACGGCATCCCTGTCATCTCCGGGGAGAATGAAACTGGCCCTGGAGGAACATAAACAAATCGTGGAAGCGCTTTCGGAGCGGGATGTGGAAAAGGCCCAGCAGTTGGCCCGGGAGCATATAGAAAACGCCGAAAACAGTATGCTCGAAGTTTTCGGGGAAAACCAGAAACCCATTTGATCAAAGGGGATTATACTATGTTTAACACAGTGGTATTGGCCGGCAGTCCCAACACCGGACCATTAAAAGACTGCAGCAGGGCCCGGAGCGAGGCCCTGATCAAAATAGGTTCCAGGTACATGGTTGAGTATGTGGTGGAAACCCTTTTGCAAAGCAGCATGACTGGCAATATTGTAGTTGTGGGACCCCAAAAAGAACTCGGCAGGCTATTTAAACACCCCCGTATTATTGTTGCGGAAGGTGGCAATACAGTCGTGGAAAGCCTGCAGGTTGGATTGCGCCGTATTCAGGCCGACAACCCTGTGTTAATTGCCACTTCCGATATTCCTTTGCTTTCTGTGGAAGCGGTGGAAGATTTTTTAAACCTTTGCCGGGGTAGGCAGGCAGATGTGCACTATCCTATTGTTGCCCAGGAAATCATAGAAGAAACATATCCGGAGGTGGAAAGGACCTATGTGTCGTTGCAGGAAGGGGTGTTCACCGGGGGCAACCTGTTCCTGGTCAATCCTGCCGTGGTGGATAAATGTGCCGGGTTTGCCCAGGAAATCGTCGACCTGCGGAAAAGCCCCTTTCGCCTGTGCCAGTTACTGGGGTTGAAGTTCATCTTCAAGTTTTTGCTGAAGAAACTGTCATTGCCAGAAATAGAAGAGAAGGTATCAGACATACTGGATATAACCGCAGTGGCGGTGATTTCCCGGTATCCCGAAATCGGTGTGGATGTTGACAAACCCAGCGATTTAGCAGTGGTATCGGCATTTTTGGGAAAAACTGCATGAGAGGGGAAGCATATGACCAAAGTAATTGTTAACACCCCTGATGCCCCCGCGGCAATCGGTCCTTATTCCCAGGCGGTGAAGGTCGGCAATTTCATTTACACTTCCGGTCAAATCCCGATTAACCCCGCCAGCGGCGAGGTTATTACCGGGGATATCAGAACCCAGACCAGACAAGTGCTGGAAAACATAAAGGCGGTTTTGAAAGCCGGCGGAAGTTCAATGGACAAGGTCATTAAAACCACTTTATTTATCCGGGACATGAACAGTTTTGCTGAAATTAACGAGGTGTACGGGGAATTTTTCCCGGAACGGCCGCCAGCCAGGTCCACTGTAGAAGTAGCCAGGCTGCCTAAAGATGTTGATATTGAAATTGAAGCAATAGCCGAATGTGTGTAGACAGGCGCCCCCAGATTCTCTCGGGGCGTTTTGTTTACCCCTTCATGCCGTAAAAAGTAATGATTGAAAATTTTCTTAAAATTTTTGCGATTTTTTTCACTAATAGGAAGGAATTCAATTCTAAATGAAGAATATCGAAGTTTAATGAGGTTTTTTGCACTGGACGGAAAGGGGGAAACTGGCGCTGTGAACGTTACGGATGTACGGGTGAGAAAAATCAATGTGGACGGGAAAATGAAGGCGATAGTATCGGTGACTATTGACAACGCTTTTGTCATCCATGATGTCAAAGTTGTTGAAGGACAGAACGGATTGTTTGTTGCCATGCCAAGCCGCAAGACCCCGGAAGGGGAATTCAGGGACATCGCCCATCCTATTACCACAGATGCCCGGGAAATTATTCAAAGCGCAGTACTGCAAGCATATCATGAAGCGTTGGCTTAAACCAAAAAGAACGGGAGCGATAAGCTCCCGTTAATTTTTGCGGTCTTTTATGAAAATGAAATTTGGAACATCGCAGGAAAAGAAAAATTTATGTTGAATAAAATAATATTTAGGACTAGAAACAGGATTCCTGACAAATACTGCTATTTGGACAATATCGTTATTAGGAGGAAATGACTTGAACCGGCTGGCTTCAATCATTTTGGCGGCGGGCAAGGGGACCCGCATGAAATCCCGGTATCCGAAGGTTCTGCATAAGGTTTGCGGGCAGCCGATGGTCCGGCACGTGACAGATGCAGCCCGGGATGCGGGTGTCGAATATAACATAGTAGTCATCGGCCACGGCGCGGAAGCAGTTAAAGAGGCTTTAGCCGGCCAGGCCGATTTTGTGGTCCAGGCCGAACAGCTTGGCACCGGACATGCCGTCATGCAGGCGGAGGAAAAGCTGCTGGAATTTTCCGGTGATATCCTGGTACTCTGTGGAGACACCCCGCTGGTAACATCCGGGACGCTGTGCCGGCTGGTGGCTTATCACCGGGACCAGGGCAGCGCCGCCACCGTGCTTACGGCGGAACTGGCAGACCCGGGAGCGTACGGCCGGATT
>JBMOPI010000286.1:0-2115 GCA_049324975.1 Bacillota bacterium | reverse complement strand
CGCCGGTGAATTCGATCAGGCGGTCCGCCAGTGTGGATTTGCCATGGTCTATATGGGCAATGATGCAAAAGTTCCTGGTCCTCTTATGCTTGGCCTCTCCCATTATTAAAATCCTCCTGTCTATCAAAAGCAAAAGGTGCTGATTAAGGCTTTGGCAAATTACTTAACCCCTTAATTATAGCACCTCGAAGAACCCTGTTCAACTTAAATTAACTTTAACTCAAAACCCATACCCCAATGAAAATGACCAGCAGTTGGATCAACACACCCCGCACCGGCGCGGCGCCGGCGTGCGGCGCCCATCCGTTGTGGGACGGGAAAACCCGGCGCCTGATTAGGCCAAAATAATATAGAGGCACTTCAATGTCGGGGATGACCCCGCCGATGGCCCCCCATAACATAGCCGGATCAGGCTTCCAGAAAATAAACACCAGGGCAAAAATCAGTGTTCCGCCGGCAATGTCCAATACACAGTGGCGCACCTTCCTGTGGTCATGGTGCGGAATGGCGTCAAGCAGTACGTGACTAAGCAGGCCGAACAAAAACGCCCTCACCGGGCTGCCGGTGACCATGCCGACGGCAGCTCCTGTTATCAAGTGCGTCGAATAAAACAACCCAATGCCTCCCAGCGGCTACCCTGCCCTGCCGAGTTTCTTTCTGAGCATACCCAGCACCATTTGCGCTTCCTCCAACCGGAAGATAAAAATCATTCCCACATATACCAGCAGCCCCACGATTACGGCAAGGCCAACCTGAATTACCCGGTTCAGATTATGGGCAATGTCCAGATAAGATTCAACGTAGGCAGCAACCCCGTAACTAGCCGCCCCCATGATACAGGCGGCGACAGTAATCAAAGCAAAAGACTTAATCAGGCTCCTGGCCCCGATAAGGCCGATTTTCCTGCGCAGTAAATACAGCAGGATCAACATGTTCAGGATGCCGGAAACAGAATAGGCCAAAGCCAGGCCGCCCTCCTGCATCGGCCCGATCAGCGCAAGGTTCAGCACGTAGTTTATGGCGATGGCAAGCACCGCGACAAGGACCGGCTGTAATGTGTCATGCAGGGAGTAAAAAGCCCGGGCAATGACCCAGATGGCTGACTGGGCAAAAAGCCCGATACCATAGAAAACCAACGCATAAGCCGTCTTTGCCGTGGCGTCGGGACCAAACTCACCGTGTTCAAACAGCAGCCGGACAATGGGCACGCTGAGGAATATCAGGCCGGCGCCGGCCGGAATGGTAATCAGGAAAATGGACCTCAGGCCCATAGAAAAGGTCTTTTTGAATTCCCTCATTTCACCCCTGGCAACCTGTGTGGTCATAGTGGGAAAAATCGCCACCGCAATAGAACCGGCAAAAACCCCCAGCGGCAGCCACATCAGCCGGTTGGCCATGCGCAGGGCGGTAATGCTCCCTTCTGCCAGCCCTGAAGCCAGGTTTTGGTTGATAATGAGGTTGATCTGGTTGGCCGACAAAGATATAACAGCCGGCAGCATCAAAATAAAAATTTTCCGCACCCCGGGGTGGGAAAGGTCAATCACCGGGCGGTAACCCAGCCCCTTTTTCCACAAAGCCGGCATCTGGACAAGGAAGTTGCCGATATGGCCGGCCACCACGCCGATGGCAAAAGCCGCAATATGAAACCTGGGGGCCAACCAGAGGCCGAAGACAATGATGCCAAGGTTATATACGATGGCTCCGATGGCCGGCGCCCGGAAATTCTCATAGGAGTTTAATATCCCCATCATCAGGCCGTTCAGGCTTAAAACAATAAAAGCCGGGAACATAATCCGGGTAAGTTTCACCGTCAGTTCCAGGTTAGCGCCCTGGAACTTATAAGCCACCAGGGGAATCAACTCTTTAGTGAAAATCATCCCCAATGTAATGCCGACAGCCATTATCACCAACACCAGATTTATCACAGTACTGGCCACATGCCAGGCTTCCTTCTCCCGGTTCTGGGCCAGGTAACCGGAGAACACCGGAATAAAAGCCGCACTTAAGGCTCCGCCCACCAACAGGTTATAGAGCAAGTCAGGAATCGTAAATGCCGCTATGTAAGCATCAGTCGCCGCGCTGGCATCAAATTTCGTGGTCAGGGCGACTTCCCGC
>JBMOPI010000285.1:0-2186 GCA_049324975.1 Bacillota bacterium | reverse complement strand
AATTGTGGGCGAGCATGAGCTGACCTTCGCCGAACTGGCGGAAGCTGAACCGTCCACTCCTACCGGTCTGCCGGGCCTGGCGGAGCGGGACGGTTCAGGCGGTATCAGTCTTAAACGGCGGCCGCTGGTGGAAGACCTGGACGGGCTGCCCTTTCCCGTGCGCACAGAGGCCATGTACCGCCTGCCTGAGGTGAACCTGCAGGGCAGCCGGGGCTGCTACGGCCGCTGCACCTTCTGCTACATTAACCCCTTCTACGGGGAAAAGTCCCGCTGGCGGGGCCGCACCCCGGAAAACATCATGGCAGAAATCGACCAAGTCATGTCCACCCGGGATGTGCACGACTTTTATTTCACGGACCCCAATTTCTTCGGCCCCGGCCAGTTCGGCCAGGAGCGTGCCCGCCGGATAGCCGGGATGCTGAAACAGCGCAATATCCGCTTCGGCATCGAAGGCCGGGTCAACGATATACATGACGAAACCATCGGCCTCCTGGCTGAGGCCGGCCTGCGCCATATCCTGATAGGTCTGGAGAGCGGCCGGGACAGTTCTTTGCAGCGGATGAACAAAATGACCACCGTGGCCCAGAACGAGGCCGCCATCAAAACCTTAAGGAAGCATGGAATTGAGCCCAATATCGGGTTCATCATGTTTGAGCCTGACGCGTCACTGGATGATATACGGGAGAATTTCGAATTCCTGCGGCGCAACGAGCTGCTGAATAACTTAGCCATTACCGCCAATGTGCTCTACCACCACCAGATCATCTTAAAAGGCACCCCCGCCTATCAACACCTGCAGCAGGCCGGCCGCCTGGTGCAGGCCACAAACTACGAAGGCATCACCACCTTCGCCAATCCCCAGGTAGAATCCCTGGCCGGCATCATGCGGGGCGTCACCAACTACCTGTTCAACCGCATGGCCGGCATCTGGGGCGGCAAGGCCCCGGCGCCGGAAAATGCCCGGGAGAAGTACGCCAAAGTCAACCGGCTGCTGGTAAGCATATTTGACGATCGCCTAAAGGCACTGGAAACCGGGGAACGGTTTACCGAGGATGATATTGCAGCTGCAATTAGTGATGCAGAAAGGGAGATTGGTGATACTCTGCGGGTTACCAGGGTTTCTTAAAATGATATGGCTGTAAATGAAGCGGACCTCATACAAGGTTATGGGGTCCGCTTTTAATCACACGACGGACAGTAGCCTTGTTATTTGCGGATTTTGTCGGTCGATGTCGGAAAAAAGGGAGGAAAAAAGGGAGGAAAAAAGGGAGGAAAAAAGGGAGGAAAAAAGGGAGGAAAAAAGGGAGGAAAAAAGGGAGGAAAATACCAAAATAAGTAGAAAAAGTTAAAGAAAAGCAACAAGAAATGGAAGGAGGGCATTTTTCAATAATTATTAAATTAATACGAGGGAGGTTTAGTTATGCTAAAAATAAAACGAAAAATAGTTACGTTTTTAGTGGTGTTCAGTATTTTTTTAATGCCTACAGCCGCATTTGCTTCTCTGTTTTATGATTTAAGTGGAGTTACTTCGATTTCAAGTAGACCAGTAGGTGTACGTGTTATCTCGTATTCCAGTACAACTGATGTTGTTGATGAAATTTTAGTAGGAACTGATATTTGGCTCTATGGTGATTATCTTGGATGGTACGCATATAAAGCATATGACAGTGACTTTATTTCGGGATCTAAGGACTTAGGATACTCTGGCTATTATTACGCTGAGTCGCGCCATACTGCATACGATTGGACAGGGGATGAATACACTGAATCAAGCGCCAGTTACTGGAGATAGAAAGGGGGAGATTATTTTGAAAAAAAGATTTTCAATTTTAATATTGTTAGCGATTGGAGTATTCGTTGTTTTTCAAATTAGTAATGCAACAGGTTCTGTCAATCTTGAAAAACATAATTGGCCACAACAGGAACTTACCGAAGAACAAAAATTACTTAAGCAAAAGATGGAAATAAAGCTTAATGACGGTTGGTCCGATATTAAAAAAAGTTTTAACATTGATGAAAAAGAGTATTTTCAATTAGACTTGTCTCAAAAAGAAGCTTTTAAAAAAGGTGCCGGTCCAATCCAAGATAAACAGAAAATTGAATCCATTATAAAAGGAGGAGTTAATCCCGGTACTAGTAACCTTCCAGTAGGTTCTCTATTTCCATTGATTTTAATAAAAAATGAT
>JBMOPI010000284.1:0-2206 GCA_049324975.1 Bacillota bacterium | reverse complement strand
GCAGCCGGCCCCGGCCCCGGTGGAAGAAGAGAAGCCGGCGCCTGAGCCGGTTAAAGAGCAGCCGGCCCCGGCCCCTGCGGAAGACAAGCCGGCAGCTGAGCCGGTAGAAGAGCAGCCGGCCCCGGCACCGGCGGAAGAGAAGCCGGTAACCGCACCGGTTGAGAAGAAACCGGTATCAGCCCCGGTGGTAACTGCTCCTGTAAATCCGGTAGTTACAGTAATTGCAAAAATATTACCTCTACCGGTACAACCTGCAGCGGCGGTTTCGCAGCCGGTCACTGAATCGGTTGACAATAAGCCGGCAATGACTCCGGTTGTAAAACCGGTACTAATTCCAACTTGGGCCGATAAGCTTACCGGCAGCCAGGCTCCTGTCCGGAATAGTAAGGTTTATGTAGTCCAGCCGGGTGATACCCTGGAAACAATCAGCCAAAAAACCGGCGTGCCGGTGGAAGCAATCAAAGCCGCTAACGGTATCAGCAACAAACAGGCTTCAGACAAAACACCTGCAGGCGACACCCGGAATAACGGCAACTATAAGCCGCAATCCAAACCTGCTAACATGATTACCTACAGGGTTAGGGGAGGAGAATCCCTGTACCTGATCGGGAAGACGTTGGGTATTAAATACGAGGATATCATGGCCGCCAACGGCCTTGCCGATTTTATCATCTATCCTTACCAGGCACTGGTCGTGCCGGGTATCAAGATGGTTGACGGAACCTTTGATTATATTATCAAACCCAGAGATACCCTGTATTTTATAGGTAAAGCCCTGGGCCTGGATTTTACGGATATTATGGTTGCTAACGGGCTGACCGACAGTTTGATTTTCCCCGGACAGAAACTGATTATACCCGATATTGACCAGGCAACCGGTGTCATGGCTGAGAATAATGGGCAGTGGCAAAGCGCGGCTTTGCGGCTCGCGCCGGTCTCGGACCTGGCAGGTGACCTGGAACTGCTGGCCAGAGCGGTTTTTGCCGAGGCCAGGGGAGAAAGCTTCGAGGGCCAGGTAGCTGTTGCAGCGGTTATCGTTAACCGTCTGGAAGCCGCCGGATTCCCCAAAACAATCAGGGATATTATCTACCAACCGGGGGCTTTCACAGCCGTGGATGACGGGCAGATAAACCTGGAACCTGACCGTACTGCTTACGAGGCCGCCCAGAAAGCGCTGGAAGGCAGCGATCCGTCAGAAGGGTCCCTTTACTATTGGAACCCTGATATTTCTACCAGCAGGTGGATTTGGACAAGAGAGATTATCAAACGGATCGGCAACCATTTATTCGGTATTTAGTGATATTGCGGAACGCCTCACATTTGTGGGGCGTTCAAATTTGTAAAGGTTATTCAGGCACTGTTGGTAGTGAAATGGTATTAAATCCTCATGACTGTTCTCCGTTTCGTAGTCCTGCTAACATTTCGCTCACGGAAAAAGGTCTGTTCTGTAAATAAAGTTGCGGTTTCGGGAACCAGCCAGACTCTTTTTCCGCTCGCTTCATGAAGCAGGACTAACTCACTTCGCAATGTCATTCGGATTTAATACCATTTCACAGCCCAGTTAATTAACCTTTACCATTCTGAAACTAAATATTTGGTAAAACCATTGCAGGACTTCCTGGTATTGACTGTGAATTACTACACATAACCAAAACCCTTGGGAGGAGTTTGCTCATGAAAACGGAATTCAGACTGCAGCAGCACGGCAGTTTGCAATATTATACGATACCTTCTTTTGACGCAGACGGAACGGTTGTTCACGGTTTTACCGCCAGGCACGGCGGTATTAGCGGTGTGCCGTACCAGGGTCTTAACCTGGCCTTCCATGTCGGCGATGACCCGGACAAGGTCCGGGCCAACAGGGAAGCTGTTGCCACTGCACTTGGGTTTTCGCCGGAAAAACTGGTGACCGCGGACCAGGTTCACGGTGACCGGATTGTAACGGTAACTGCGGAACATGCCGGAATGGGCGCCATGGATTATGCATCGGCGATTGCGGCTACAGATGCCCTCATTACGAATGTCCCGGGTATCCCCATAGCCACATTTTACGCAGACTGTGTGCCGGTTTTCGTTCTGGACCCCGTTCGTAAAGCCATTGGCCTGGTTCATGCGGGATGGAAAGGCACCGTGCGGAAGATAGCGCAAAAAACCGTTATCAGGATGTCTGAAACATACGGGACCAGGCCCGGCGACTGTATTATCG
>JBMOPI010000283.1:0-2207 GCA_049324975.1 Bacillota bacterium | reverse complement strand
GTCATCGTTGTCGATAGTCAGCGTACGACCTTTTTTCCGCATTACGCCGATAACCTTAAAATGCTCTTCACCTATATGGATTTCTTGTCCGATGCCGGTCCCGTCGCCGAACATCTTCCGGCGCACCGTATCTCCAAGCACCGCCACGTGCCGGTATCCACGGATGTCGGTGCGGGAAATAAAATCACCGGCTTTTAGAGGCTGGTTCCGGACTTCAGGGTAACTCTCACTTGTGCCGCTGACCAAAGTTGATACCTTCTTGGCCTGGGCCTTCTGACTCAATGACACAACACCCCCGCCCTCAATCAGCGGGGCGGTGTTTTTCACGGAACCTGCCCGTTTTTCTATAGCCAGGGCATCATCATACCGCAGTTTGCTCACCGCACCCGTAAAGGTCGGTCCGGATATACCGCCGGTGCCCTTGCCGGGGGTAACGATAACCAGATTTGACCCTAGGGCCTCAATCTGCCGGGAAATCTGCCAGCGGACGCCCTCGCCGATGGAGACCAGCGTGATTACCGAGGCAACGCCGATAATCACCCCCAGCATAGTTAAAAGAGACCTCATTTTATTGGCAAAAAGTTCTTTAATGGCTATTCTGAATGCTTCCAGCAGATTCATGCCCTCACCTGTTCATCCGCAACTATTTTTCCGTCTTTTAAACGGATGATGCGCCGGGTGTAACCGGCCACCTCCGCATCATGGGTTACCAGTATAACAGTGGCACCCTCGTTATTCAGTCTTTTAAAAATCCCCATGATTTCATTGCCGGACTGGCTGTCCAGATTGCCGGTGGGCTCATCGGCCAGGATGACCGCCGGGTTATTGGAGAGGGCCCTAGCTATGGCCACTCGCTGGCGCTGACCGCCCGACATCTGGTTAGGCCGGTGCAGCAGCCGGTTACCGAGACCGACTTCTGTCAGCAGCATTCTGGCCATGTCCCGGCGCCGGCGGGCCGGCACCCCGCTGTAAATCATGGGGAGTTCTACATTGCCTACAGCTGTGACCCTGGGCAGCAGGTTAAAAGTCTGAAAAACAAAACCGATTTTACGGTTACGGATATCAGCCAGGCTGTTATCCTTCAGTTTGCTGACATTCCGGCCTTCAAGCCGGTAGCTGCCGGCGGTGGGACGGTCCAGGCAGCCAAGGATATTCATCAGGGTAGATTTGCCGGAACCGGACGGACCCATAATGGCCACAAATTCACCTGCTTCTATGTCAAGGTTAATGTCATCCAGGGCGGTTACCCGCGATTCACCGTAACCATATAATTTGTTGAGGTTTCTTAACTCCAGTAACATTGCAGCAACACCTTAATTAACTGATGTTCTATTGTTACCCTTATCTAAAAATGTTTATTCTGCAGTCACCGTAAGAAAGCAAAAAACCGGAAACGTCAGTTTCCGGAAACAAAATCCCTGTTAGCTTACTTTACCAACAATAATTTCATTAGGGCACCGGGCGCTGTCGAAGGTTCCTGTTTGACCCGGGCAGCCATTCTTGAACTTCTCGCATTGTTCACAGATTAAGCAGGCCTCTTCACACACAGTTATTCCTCCTTTGCTCTTCATTTCCCCTTATTGAATTGTATGTAAAAACTGTAACTTTATTCTATAACCATTATTCTACTTTGTGATTGTTCTGTCAATCACAATTCAGTGTCTGTTTGCCTTAAAAAAGGAGGTCTGCCGGACTTACGGCAGACCTCCTTTAATTCACTTAGTATAACAATTTTTATCCTTTCGGCCAGATCGTTTTTTATATTTTTCAGCAATTGACTGAAACACTCGGAAATCCCACATGAAAAGCGCACTGGTTAAAATAATGGAAATCACCATGGTCCTGTACGCCACGGCAAATTCCGGGTAGCTCAGTTTAAATGGGAAAAGCAGGGCCGCAATCAACCCGCCTACCATTAAAATAAACACCGTGTTTTGTTTGGCCTGTTCCGGTTTCATGGCTTGCACCCCCTGATTATAAAGGGTTTGTGTATATATTATCGCCGGTAGAACTGAAAAACTTTATACCTCAACGTTAAATTCTTCCTGTAAATATACACATTCGCGGTGCATATGATTAACTGAAATTAATTATAACGGGAGGAATCATATGCTTCGTTTGCTCCTGGCCTTTTTTATCACCTTCTGCTCTCTCTTTTCATGGTCACCCTCCATGGCCGGCGAGTCAAAAGCTCCTGAGACCAATCT
>JBMOPI010000282.1:0-2215 GCA_049324975.1 Bacillota bacterium | reverse complement strand
AGGAGAATGCTCTTATGCCTGACGGTATCGGTGGTTTCTTTGGCGGCGGCAGGGCAGCCTTCGCGGTTTTTCTGATCCTGATTCTGCTCCTCTTTGCTGATGATTAATTAATTGCTCACAAAAAAAATCCCCAAAAGAAAGGAGAGTCTACTATGCCTGACGGTATCGGTGGTTTCTTTGGCGGCGGTAGGGCAGCCTTTGCGGTCTTCTTGATTCTGATCCTGCTCCTCTTTGCCGATGATTAATCGTTAATCACATAAAACAAAAAATACACAGGAAAGGAGAATCATTATGGGTGGTTTTGGATTCTTTGGCGGAAGAGCAGCCTTCGCCGCCTTCTTGATTCTGATATTGCTCCTCTTCGCTGATGATTAATCATTAAACAACTAAAGAATTATTAATAATAAAGGCTACACGAATGTGTAGCCTTTTTAATGGGTTTTAAATCACCCTTAGTCCCACGTCATCTGCCAGCAGGTGTAAAATGTTCCCGGAATCTTTGACTCTACTATACAGTTCCACTTTGATTTTTTTGGTTCCCGGTGGCGCCTCATTGGTTATCAGGTGGTGATATGTCCAGACTAAAAGCTGTGACGGATTGGAAATCGCGTAAGACTGACTGTCCAGCAACTCGCCATTTTCATTTGCATAGGACAGATCAGCACCAAAAATGCCCGGTCCACCAAAGGTCTTGCCGGCATTCCGGATGAAAAACGACAGCTCATAACACCGCCCGGGACAAATATCAGTTACTTCCTGAGAAATCTTTGCCATACCCGGCCCGTTAATGATAAATTCCGCCACCATATTTTCCGTAATGCCCGTAATGGTCCTGAAATTACCCGGGGAAACGCCGGCCTTCCCTCTTGTCTGGACAGTCCACAGTTCCAGGCCCTGATTAAAATTTCCATTTACGAGCAAATTACCCTTTTCCCAGGTTTCGCCTGACAGCATGTCGTCAAGCCTCCTTCCCAATGCATTGCGGCAACTACTAAAGCCTTTTTTTATTGTATTCCCGCAATAAGGAAAGGGTGATTTATGTAAACAACCTGTCACGCCGATTTAATAATTGCCAATTGTAACCGTTCATTCCAGTCGACCTTCGCTCCCATTGCTTCACTGACAAACCTGACCGGGACCAGAGTCCGCCCGCCGATTATTCCGGCCGGCACATCCAGTTCTATCCACCGTCCGTTAACCTCGGCAAACTTGTCCCCTATGCGTAGTTTTAAGACTGTTCCGGGTTTGGTGGCAGTAACAGTCCTAGACCTACCGTCCCAGGTCACCTGCGCACCCAGTTTTTCAAAAATTAGCCGCAGCGGCACCAGTATACGGCCGTTTTGATTCACCGGCGGCACGTCAAAGTTAAGCTGTTCCCCGTCGACCTTAACCCATGGGCGCAGCAGGATGCCTGTTACCCTGCCGGCATCGTCAATTGATATGGTTTCAGGCTGCACTTTATCCGTAAAGTCTACAGCCAAGATGTTTGATGAAACTATTAACCCCTCATGGTCTTTTATCAATATTACAAAATAACTGACCCCGGTAGGCACCTCCGACCAAAGGTACATCTGTGAGTTTTTGGCAGCCCCGTACCGGGCGGTCAATTCCATCCCGTCATAGACAGTTCTGACAGGTTCAACACTTGTGATACTACCATAGCTTTCCCGAAATCTGACCAGAGTATATTCCAGCTTGGCGGAACGATCGTCTATGCTGGGGGTCCATGTAAAAACGTATTGCCGGTGACCGGCGTGAACCGGTTGATTATCTGACAACCTTAATGTAACTGGCGCGGGAGGCTTATTCCCGCTGTCCTTAAGCCCCGATGCCTTTAACCAGTATTCCCGGACCTGCGGCAGGTTGGCTGCCGGCGGCAGGTGCCAGTTTTCCTGAGGCTGGACATTATATGTGTGGGTGGAATATGCTGTAGTCTGGCTGCCCTGGGCCAGCCTTTCCTGAATGTCGCTGAACACAGCGCTTTTTTTGGCGGTAGGCGAGCCGAAGAGTTCCACATAATCCTCGGCGGCTATCTCCTGAATCTGCCAGTAATGGCTTGTCCCGCTGGCGGAGATCTGTTTGTTTGCCGAGATCTGCCTGGCCTTGGCGTACCCGCTTTCCGCCCATTTTCCCCAGGTTTTGTTTTCATATTTCAAGTAGTAGTAATAAGTAAAATGATGTCCGTACTCATGGGACAGGGTCCGGGCAATATCCT
>JBMOPI010000281.1:0-2223 GCA_049324975.1 Bacillota bacterium | reverse complement strand
GCCCAACCCGCCGCCCAAAAGGCCCCCGGCCTATACGCCGCCGGCAACTCCTTATATGCGGCCGACACCCACACCGGAAGACAGCGACCGCCTCAATATGATGCTGATCCGGAGGGTAAGCAGCCTGCCGGGGGTAAAAAGTTCAAGTGTGGTTGTAGTAGGCAATACAGCTTACGTCGGTGTTGAAAAAACGGCTAACATCGGCACCGCGCAGGTCCGGGACTTAAAAGAGGATATCCCCCGGGCAGTTAAATCCTTTGAACCGCGGGTAAACACGGTAATGCTGACCTTCCGGCCGGATACGAAACGGCTTATCAGCAAAGTTTCAGACGACGTGGCGCAGGGGCGCCCTGCTAATATCTATGCCAGTGACCTGAGGGAGATTATTGAGCACAGCGAGCCACTGCGCTAAGGCAAAAAAGGCGCCAGGGAATCCCGGGAGACTAACCATGGAAAAACCTTGCCTGACCTGACCAGGGTTATGGCAGCCGGCACATTGTCGTGCCGGCCTGTTTTTTTGTCCTGCCAGGTGATTTTTACCGGCAGTTCAACCCTATCACTGTAGTTGTCCCGGGTTTCTCCCGGTCCCGGTTCTCCCTTTTCCGGTTTTAAAAGGGCAATATTAAGCCAGGAAACATCGTCGAAAACCATCTGAAGTTTCTCCGCGGTCAGCGGCCGGTCAAGCAGCCTTGCTGCCAACAGGTATTCCCGCTGTTCGATGGCCGTAAAAAAAGCCCACATGATCTGCTCCGGCCCTGCCTGGCGGAGCATCTCTTCCATCTTGCCGGCTGCTTTCCATACCATCATCTGATGGGCGAGGTCCGTCTGCCGGCTGCTGTGGGTTGTGCTGCCCCTGAAATGAATACAAAAGTGGCCCCGGAAGTTGTTGCCGGTAATGGCGCCGGCGCCATGGGGCTTGCCGTTCATTGACGCCGCTATCCGGCGGCCGTTGACCTCAACGATAATCGCGCGGCGGCGCCAGGTCCATTTGCCGCCGAAAATCTGTTTCATCACTGCCGTATCATCCGCCGTAAGCGGCTGTACATCGGCATGACGGCTGCCGGCCCGCCGCTGTACTTTGAATCTGAGACCGGATCCGGCATCAATTACAGTGGCGTAAGCATACCGGGGAAAAATCTTCTTAACCTCTTCCCAGTCCAGGAATTCACCATACGGATTGGCCTGTTCCAGTTCTTTTATCACCCGCAATAAAATGTCCTTAAGCCGCGGTGAAGCGAGGAACTGTTTATTCTTCCCCGGCTGGTAAAAAGAAAGGTGGTCATCAAACAGATACTTTTCTTCTTTGCTGCCACGGATAAGTGAAAATTCATATCTGGCCTCACGGTACGATTTTGCCGGGTCCCCGCCGGTTACAGAATCATTCAGGCCCTGTAAAAAAACCTTAATTTCCCGCCGGTTTTCGATATTAATTGCGGCCGGAAAACCAGTAGCGGAAATAGTAATCCTGTCTACCCGGGAGCTGTAAAAATAATTTATAACCTGTACCACCGCCGGAATCATTATTATAAGCAGTGCAATCAAAGCCTTGCGGCCGCCAGGCAGTCCGACTTTGGAAACCGCGCTGCGCAACGAAAATCCCCCCATGTACAACTTCTAATGAAGTATACTGGAGGGATGTCCAAAATATGATTAATATTTAACTGAATTCAGTAATTCCCGGCACAGCGGGATCACCCGGGAGGCGTCTCCGGAAGTGAGGAACCATACCTTCTCCCCGGCTTCTGCCCGGCCTTTGCCAAGCAAACCCTCCTGGGTCAATACTCTTTGTAACTGCTTGGCCGTACCGCAGTTCCCGTCAATTACCTGTACACAGTCGTCAACCATTTGACTGATTTCGTCTTTGATAAAAATATAATGGGTACAGCCCAGTACGATGGCAGTAAGCTCCTGCTTATCCACCGGCGCAAAAAGACCGGTTAAGTAAGCCCGGATTTCCGGTCCGGACCGACACCCCTTTTCAATCAGTTCCACGAGGCCGGGACAGGGCAGGAGGACAATTTCCTTCTGCTCATCGTAACGCTGGAGCAGGTCATGAAACTTCTTCTCCCGCAGTGTCATGGGTGTAGCCATAACGGCAATCTGGCCGCGCCCGGCGCATTCCACAGCCGGTTTCAGGGCCGGTTCCATACCTACCACCGGTATGTCCAGCCGGGTCCTGATTTCGTTAATGGCCACACTGGTCGCCGTATTGCACGCCACCAC
>JBMOPI010000280.1:0-2237 GCA_049324975.1 Bacillota bacterium | reverse complement strand
ACAGCCGTAGGTATCATGATTCAGAAACAAAGTGACGCCAGTATAGTTGACACCGCCCGAGAGGTGCGCAAGGAACTGGCACAAATTAAAACCGCCCTGCCCAAAGACATTAAAATTGCCGTTTCCGATGACCGTTCCACATTCATTAATAATTCCCTCAACGACACCAAACGGACCCTGTTGGAAGGGGTTATTATGACCGGAGTGGTCCTGCTGTTCTTCCTGCGGGAATGGCGTTCGGTGTTTATCGTTATGGTGGCTATACCAACATCGATTATTGCCACTTTTATGATGATGTTCTTATTTGGATATACCTTTAACCTGCTGTCACTGATGGGTTTGTCGCTGTGTGTGGGGATCCTGGTGGATGATTCCATCGTAGTGCTGGAAAACATCCACCGCCATATGAAGATGGGCAAAGGGCCTGTCCAGGCCGCTATTGACGGTCGGGGGGAAATCGGCATGGCGGCTATCGCCATTACCTTGTCCGACGTTGTTGTATTCGGCCCTATTGCATTCATGCAGGGCATGGTCGGTCAGATGTTCCGCCAGTTTGGCCTGACCGTTGTGGTGGCTACCCTGTTCTCTCTTTTTATATCTTTTACGCTTACACCAATGATGGCATCCAGGTTTTATAAGGAAAGTGTGGAAGGTGAAAAATTACAGCCGCGTAAAACCAAGATTAAGGCATGGGCCTGGATTGGGGAATTAACCGGCCGGCTTGGCGATTTGGTGGTGGTTTTTTACCGTGGCCTGTTAACCTGGTCCCTGCAGCACCGGTTAAAAGTTCTGTCAGTTGTATTGCTGGCTATTATTGGCAGTGTAGCTCTCATGCCGGCCATCGGATTTGAGTTTATGTCCAAAACCGACGAAGGTAAATTTACCGTTAAGCTGGAACTGCCTCCAGGAACCGCCCTTGACGTCACTGACCGGGAAGTGAACCGGATGGAAGAGATACTGGCCCGGATACCGGAAGTTGAAAGTTATTTTTCCACCGTCGGTGTCAGCGGCAACGGTATTTTTAACAATAAGTCATCCCATCTGGCAAAAATATATGTGGTGCTGAAACCAAAAAACGAACGGGAACGGAACGTCTGGGAAGTAGCGGATGATGTCAGAAAATGGCGGAGGCAGTTCCCCGGGGTAGATGTAAAGGTGCAGGAAACACCTACGCCGGGTATGGACAATTTTGAGGCGCCGGTTATTATCGAGGTTACCGGACCGGATTATGACGGATTGGCTTATTATGCCGAAAAGGTCAGGCAGATCGTGGCTGAAACCGAAGGTATCAAGGATGTGAATACTTCTTACGAAAAAAGCGGCCAACCGGAATACCAGGTACGGATTAACCGCGACCGGGCCGCGGAAATTGGTTTAACCACTGCGGAAATCGCCCAGGCCTTACGTACCGCCATGGCCGGCACGGAAGCCACCAAGTATAAAGAGAAGGATAAAGAAATTGACATCAGGGTCAGGTTCAGTGATGCAAACCGCAAAAGTGCGGAGGATATCGGCGATGTGACCATTACCAACCGGTTTGGCCAGACTTTTCTGATCAAGCAGGTAGCTGACATCGTTCTTACAGATGGGCCAACGGTAATCCGCCATAAGAACCGGGACCGGATGATTTCTATCACCGCTAATTATGAACAGGGGGCGTCCCTCAGTAAAATTGTAACGTCTATTGAAGAGCGCTTTGATAAACTAAATATGCCGCAGGAGTACAATATCGGTTACGACGGGGATATCAAGCAGATGCAGGAAACCAACATTGACCTGGTTTATGTAATGTTCCTCGCCCTGATCCTGGTCTACATGATCCTGGTTATTCTTTATGAATCCTTCCTGACTCCCTTTATCCGCATGCTGGCTTTGCCCTGCGGCCTGATCGGCGCAATGGGGGCTTTGTTCCTAACCGGCAACAGCCTGAACATGATGTCCCTCATAGGGATCATCATGCTTGAGGGTTTGGCGGCTAAAAACGGCACCATCCTTATTGACTATACAAACACTCTGATGGACAGGGGCATGTCCCTCCGGGATGCGCTGCTGGAGGCCGGGATTACGCGGCTCAGGCCTATCTTTATGACTTCGGTAACCATGATTTTCGGCATGCTCCCTACGGCCCTGGCTATTGCTGACGGTGCGGAAATTCGCAAAGGCATGGGTATAGTACTGGTGGGTGGGTTGATTACATCGACTATACTGACACCGATTTTAATTCCCGTAGCTTATAC
>JBMOPI010000279.1:0-2244 GCA_049324975.1 Bacillota bacterium | reverse complement strand
TCTTGCGGCGCAAAGGTTACCGTACTTTTAATGAAAGCCGGGACGGCACAACGTATATTGCCGCCGACAGGGGGCGCTGGGGTATCCTCGGTCCCTACCTGTCGCACATCAGTTTCATTATTATGATTGTGGCTATCCTCTTCAAGTTCAGCGGCCTGGTTGGCTTTGAAGGGGACCTGATCACCGTAGTGGGCAAAACCCATAACCTGGGTGAAGTAAGTAAACTTAAAAACGTTACCCTGGATGAGTATTTTGATATCAGGCTGGACAATTTCCGGACCGTATACAACAATAATGATCCGAACCAGGGGATTAAAGACTGGTACAGCGATGTAACGGTTATCGACAAGAATAAGAACCAAACCTATCCTTTTACCATCGAGGTTAACCGTCCGCTGGTCCATAACAACATCAAGTTCTACCAGATGTCTTACGGTTTCTATTTTGCCGGCAAAGTGAGTTCCGCCAGCGGCGGGTCCAATAATTTCGAACTAATGACCAATACCGGTAATTCCTATACCCAGGCCCCGGGGACGGATATCTACTTTGTCCCGGATGCCATAAACCCCTATACCAAAAAAATAGATGTGCACATTTATAAGGGCAACCAGGAAGCTGCCACCCAGCAAGCAGAATTAGGCAAACCCCTTACTTATGAAACGGCTGCCATTGAATTTACCGACGCCAGGGATTACAGCCTGTTTTCCGTAAAACGGGATCCCACCGTTCCTTATATGGGATTTGCGTCGATTTTGCTGATTGTGGCCGTAACTTACTCATTCCTGGTAAAACACCGCCTGGTATGGGCTGTGGTTGAGGAGCGGGACGGCAATGCCGATATCCGGATGGGCGGTCTCAGTCAAAAGCACAAGGCAGATTTCCAAAAAGATTTTGAAACTATCGTAAATGAACTAAAAGGGGAGAAAGGGGGAGCGGAACGTGGATTACGCTAGTCTAGAATCGATTTCCTTTACGATAACTTTTCTTGCATATATGGCTGCTTCATTCCTGTACTTGGTTTACCTGGTCCAGAAAAACGAAAAACTCGGCGATATTTCCACTGCCATCACCGGCATAGGGTTTGTGGCCAACACCGCGGTGCTGATTTTCCGGACCTTAGTGGCCGGCCGTCCCCCCTTTACCAGCGGCTATGAGTTCCTGATGTGCTTTACCTGGGGTATTGTCATAGCTTATCTGTTTGCGGAGTGGAAATACAAGATGAAGGTCATCGGCGCTTTTGTCCTCCCGGTAGCCTGGCTGCTGGTGGCTTATATCGCTGTGATTATGCCGCCGGAACAGCGGGCTGCCCAGGAGTACCTGATGCCGGCACTGCAGAGCAACTGGCTGCATATCCACGTGATTACGGCGATGTTCTCTTATGGCGCTTTTGCTATTTCCCTGGGCACCAGCATCATGTACCTGATCAAAGAATCACTGGAAAAAGGACGCTCCCGGGGGGACCTGATCAATCGGCTGCCGTCATTGGAGGTTTTGGATGATTTAAGCTACAAGTTTATTGCCTTTGGTTTCCCGCTTTTATCAGTAGTAATTATCAGCGGCGCCATTTGGGCGGAGTATGCCTGGGGCCGTTACTGGAGCTGGGACCCCAAGGAAACCTGGTCCCTGATTACCTGGCTGGTTTACGCCGCTTACCTGCATGCCCGTTTCACTTACGGCTGGCGCGGCTCGCGGGCTGCCATCATGTCTATAGTAGGCTTTTTGTTCGTCCTGTTCACCTTCTTCGGAGTAAACTACTTCCTGCCTGGCATCCACTCTTACGGTGGGGGTTAAACCCAGACAGTCATAGGCCTAAAGTAGTGGGTAGTGAGTAGTGGTCACTACCCATTGCCCTTTCGGTTAACTTTTCCTGTGAAATGGTGTGCATGGGAAAGATTGTCCTCTTGGTTACATGCGGTTTTTAAGTTATAATTAGTACAAGTATTTCTCGCCGGTTCGAGGCAGGAAAAACCCGGATTTCAACGAATAAAACTTTTAACGGAACTTTATTGCCAAAAGGGATGAAATTTTCCTATGAGTAATCTATATCCCGTATACCTTGACCTGCGCCGGAAAAAATGCCTGGTTGTAGGCGGCGGTAAGGTAGCGGAACGGAAAGTGCGTTCACTGCTTGACTGCGGCGCCGAAGTTTATGTCGTCAGCCCGCAGCTGACAACAGAACTTGCCGGAATGAACCGGGCCGGTGAAATTGTCTATATTGAGAGGAATTATACGACCACTGACCTG
>JBMOPI010000278.1:0-31418 GCA_049324975.1 Bacillota bacterium | reverse complement strand
GCCTATTTGGCATGCCTGGATTTAGATTAAGTTTCTGTTCAACAAAAATTTCTGCTTAAAAACTAACAATATTGCCCCTTTTGGTCAAAAATCCTCATATTGTTTCAAGGCTTTTCCGAGAGACTACACTTTTTGAGGGTATCTACCTGGGTTTTCAGGTTGTCTATCTGCTTCTGCAGTTTGGCCACTTCCCCGTCTACGTAGCTCTTCGTTACCAAAGGATCACCGGCAGTACCGGGGTTGGATAGGGCCGCATTAACAGCTTTACCCAAAACAAACCCGGTCAGGGTAAGTACAAAAACGGTTCCCAGGAGAAACATTTTCCGCTTTGTCATAAGATACCTCCTTGTAAGGTAAAGTGATATCCGGCTGTGAGGCAATTTATGTTTACTTCGCTAACTTTCACCAAATTACCTTCTGAAAGATAATATTTTTCCTATCTTGGATTTGTTAAGAAAGACCTGACATGACAGGGTTTTTTTGGTATAATTAAAAAAACGTCCAAAGAAAGGGAGGCAAAGGAATTTGCTAAACAAAAACAAAGTAATTGTGGCGGCTGCACTGATCCTGTCCCTTATTTTACCGGTACTTGCTTTCGCCAAAGAATTTCCGGATGTGACTGCCGGCTACTGGGCAAAGAGCGATATTGAGGAGATGGCAAGATTGGGTTTTCTGGCCGGCGCTCCTGACGGCAACTTTTACCCGGAAAATCCGGTTACCCGGGCCGAGTTTGCCGCCATGGCCGTCAAGAGCCTGAAACTGGCGGTAAGTACAGGTACCAAAGCCACTTTCAGCGACGTACCGAAGAATCACTGGGCTTACGGTTTTATCGAGACTGTAAGTAAAGCCGGATATGTCACCGGTCACCAGGGCAAATACCGGCCCAACGATAAAATCACCCGCCAGGAAATGGCCGTTATCATCATGCGTATCAGTGAAAAATACGGGTATGCTGGTGACGGGTCCACCAGTTTCCTGGGTAAATATAAGGACAGTGACCAGATTTCCGAGTGGGCCGTCCCGGCTGTAGCGGATGCCGCCAAATTCGGTTATATCCAGGAAGTCAGCTATGCAGTATACGAATCTGCTTATGAATCTTACCGGTATAACCGTAAGCTGACGCCGCTGGACAATGCCACAAGGGCCCAGGCAGCGGTTGCCTTATACAAATTGTTGATCAAAACCGGACAAATTTAATGAGACTGCTAGCGCCGGCTTACGTATAACCATGAAATGCAGTGCCCCCTAAAGCAGCCACTGTTATAATGCTGATCTGCTTTAGGGGGTATTTGTATGATTTAAACCTTATTTTTATATCCTACTCCACGGCTAAGCTGATAATTAATGTATGATTCAGACTGACTTTTTCTTCTTTAGCCTTTTCAACTAAAATGCGATGAAGGGATTTGGGTATACGAATGTTGAGTTTGCCCGAATAGTCTTCCATCCCCCATAATCGCTGTTATTATTATAAAAATTATGATATTATATCAACGGTGATAAACATGAACAGCATTGTAACCGACGCCAGATATAGAATGACAGTCTCTATAATCAGATCCCTGGGGAAAGCCGGAATCAGAGTAACCGCCCTGGAAGACCGCCTTCCCCTAAGGGAGATTTTAGGCTTCCATTCTAAATACGTATCAGATACCGGGTATGTGACCTCTGCCCACGTCAGCCATGACAGGTTTATCGAAGACCTGCTGCAGCTCAGTCCGGGGCATGACGCCGTCATTCCCGTCACCACCAACAGCATCCTGGCTATCGCCAAACACCGGGATAAATTAGCAGATAAACTTAAGTTCATTGTCCCGGACGAAGCAGCTATAAACCTGGCCGATGACAAGGGCAGGCTCATGCAAAAAGCCGCCGAGCTGGGCGTCCCGGTACCTTTTACCACAACCCTGAACAAAGGCGAAGCAGCCGGCGACCTGGCGGAGAGGGTGAAATACCCCGTAGTGGTAAAATACCGGGCCGGCGAGAAACTGGGCCTGCATGCCGAAGACCGGTATGCCATCGTCGGGGATAAGGAGAATTTCATCAGGGTTTTCTCATCAATGCACGCAAAACAGCCCTACCCTCTGGTGCAGGAATACCTCCCCGGGGGAGGTTTCGGCGTTTCCGCCTTTTTTAACCGGGCCGGTGACCCGGTGGTGCTCTTCGGCCACAAAAGGATCCGGGAATACCCGGTATCCGGCGGGCCCAGCTGCTTATGTGAGAGTGTCCATATACCCGAATTAAACACCTACGCCGTCAAGCTCCTGCAGGGCCTGGGCTGGCAGGGGGTGGCCATGGTGGAGTTCAAACAGGCGTCGGACGGGAATTTCCGCCTGATGGAGATTAACCCTCGGATCTGGGGGAGTTTTCCGCTAACCTTAGCAGCCGGGATTGATTTCCCGCTGATTATGTACAAGACCATTATGGGCGAGAAGGTGGAACCGGTACTGGAGACCCCGCCGGGCCGGAAAATGCGGTTCCTGGTGCAGGACCTGATGTCTGTCAGGGGATACCTGCGGCAAACCGACAATAAAACCGCTTTTGTCAGGGGTTTTTTGCGGGATTTAACCGACCCCGGCATCAAAGACGGGCTTTTTTCATGGGATGATCCGAAACCCGGTCTATATTACCTGCGGAACATTTTAAATAAGGCCGTAAAAAGATGATTTTTCCGGCCGTTAATAAGGAAGGGCCGTAAAATGAAACTGGACCTGCATGTTCATTCCTGTCATTCCAACGACTCCAGGAGCAGGGTGATCGACATCATCAATAAAGCGGTGGAAAAGGGCCTCGACGGGATAGCCATTACCGATCACCATTCCTTTGCCGGCAGCAGGGAGGCGCTGGAAGTTAACCCATACCCGTCTTTCCTGATCATCCCGGGCACCGAATACCGTACTCATTACGGCCATGTCCAGGGGCTGTTCATCAGGGAAGAATTAGCCCTTGATGAGAGCCTGCGGGACGCCGGGGGTTTTTGGCCTTTTGCCGCCGTGGTGGAGGAAATCCACCGGCAGGGCGGCATTGCCGTGCTGGCCCATCCCCTCAAAAACAGGTCCGCCCTCCCCGACGAAGTCTGGTCCAAAATAGATGCCGTGGAGGTATACAACAGCAGGGCGGTGTACAGCGGCCGGAACAGCCGGGCCAATGAACAGGCCGCGGAAGCGGCGGCAGAGTATGACCTGCCCTTTACAGCCGGCAGCGACGGGCACTGGCTGGGGGAGATTGGCCGGGCTTATTTAGAAATTGCATTGGACAAGGCTGCGGTCGAAAAGCTGACTTTAGATGAAGTAAAAGCGGCTATCCTCCAAAAGAAGGCCGCTTTTCACGGTTCCGGCACACCGCCCTGGTATCAGAGTTTTAGCCAAATGGTGCAAATTCATAAAACCGGCGATTATGTACGGCTGCCGAAAGTACTGGCTAAACTGGTCATATCAACATTGATTTTTATATTCAAACAAAAATAAACCATTACTTCATTTTTGCGGGGTGAAGCCGGTGGCGCTGATGAAGCTTGCCAGGTATGTCAACAGCTATCTAAAACAAAAAAGAAAAGAAGAGATGCGTAAGCATTTAAGCCCGGTGCGGAGGATTGAGCGGTTCTTCCCCCCATCCAATGGCCGGTTCTGTGCCATGACCTTTGACGACGGGCCGTCCCGGGGGCAGATTAATCCCGGGGAAGGGGAACTTACGCCGACCTTGCTGGATATCCTGGCCAAGTACGGCGCTAAAGGCACTTTCGATGTGGTGGGGACCACCGAACACAATTACCCGGATGAACCCGGGAAGCTGGGGACACCGCAGTGGGGCGGCATCCGCCATGACCACTACCCCGATTTTGGCCAGGACCACCTGGCCGGGGTGGTCCACAATAAAGACCTGGTCCGCCGGATCCTGGACGAGGGGCATGAGCTAACCAATCATACTTACAGCCACGTGGCCTTCGGCCCTAGCCTGTTTGTTTACGGGCGCCG
The DNA here is from genome assembly GCA_049324975.1 of Bacillota bacterium. Classification (GTDB taxonomy): domain Bacteria; phylum Bacillota; class Thermincolia; order Thermincolales; family CAZWUW01; genus JBMOPI01. The sequence continues at coordinate 27,444 of JBMOPI010000278.1, read as the reverse complement.
CGCCTACCTGCCTGACCTGGCGGCGGTGGTGGAAGATGTCCGGAAGCTGAACGACCTGGTGGAAGCCGAATTCGGCTACCGCATGATGTTCAGCCGCCCGCCGCATTTTATTGACAAAACCAAAGACGGTTACAGCTCTTATGATGCTTACCGCCAGGTGGGCGTCCATTACCTGGCCGCCAGTTTTGAGGGGGGCGGCTGGCAGCCCGGCAAGGCTTCTTATGAAGAAACCGTCCGCGAGATGGTTGAACCTTTTGAGCAGGCGCTCGGCCAGGACGCGGATTTCCTGAACGGTCAGATTATTTTTGAAAAAGACGGCTACAATATGTCCAAAGAAACTCCGGTGGTGGACGGCCTGCCCCGGCAGCTGGAACTGCTGCGGGAGCACGGTTATAAAGTGGTCACGGTCAGGGAACTGATGGCCATGAGCCCTTTTAACGACCTGGCTGACACCCACCCGTATTTTGAAATTATCCGGCGGATGGATCAGTCAGGTTACTGCGTCGGCTACAGGGATAACAGCTTCCAGCCGGACCGGGTCCTGACCCGGGGCGAGTTGGCAGTAATGCTTGTCCGGCAGCAGGACCTGGCGGACAGTTATGATAAGCCGAGCTACGCCGATGTGCCTAATCATCATGTTTATTACCGGGAAATCGAAGCCGCCGGCCGGCGGGGCTATTTTAAGCACCTTGATAAAAAATTCCGGCCAGACGGGAACGTCGGCTGCGAAGAACTGGAAAAGGTTAAGGCTCAGCTGCTTTTTGAAGTATCCTCCAAAATGAATGACGATGAGTTCAGGCGGCTTGAGAGGGAACTGCGGGAGGAGCCGGTAAACCACGCATCTGAAAATGAGGTGCGCCGGGCCGACGCCCTGGGTGATATCGGCCGGATATTGTTGAGCAAGTAAAAGGCATACCGGTGCTTCTCGCCCGGTATGCCTTTTTTGCTATACAAGTATTTTCACATCAACAAAAGATTACCAGTTTTCGCATTTGTTCGCCCTTGAAATGTGGTTCCATATATGATACCGTATTATTAAGAGTGGTGGTGCCAAAGTGACCAGATTTGATAAGCTGTATACAAAAATAGCTAATAATCCGATAGATGTTAAATTCAGCGACCTGGATAATATCCTTAAACAATATGGTTTTGAATGCAGACAGCCAAATAAAGGTTCAAGTCATTATATATACTATCATCAGGAACTGTCAGAAATTCTCACCATACCATATGCCAGACCTATTAAGGCTATTTATGTAAAACAGGCTATTAAGGCTATAGAGAAACTTAAAGAGGGAAGTGAATAAAATGAAAGACTTAAATTACTATCTTAATTTGAATTACGAAATTAGAATCAGACAGCTTTCAGAAGAAGAGGGCGGCGGTTGGTTGGCTGAAATCCTTCTTCTCTCCGGATGTATGTCTGACGGTGAAACGGTTGAAGAAGCTATCAAAAATCTTAACGATGCAAAAAAATGTTGGATAGAAGCAAGCCTAGAATTGGGGAGAAGTATACCGGAACCTGTGGCTGATGATTTTTCCGGTCAGCTTAGGGTCCGGATGCCCAAGTCTCTTCATAAAGTTTTATCAGAAAGGGCAAAAGAGGAAAACATCAGCCTAAATCAGCTTATTATCTATCATTTAGCTAGAGGAGTAGACCATTAAAATTTAGACTTTAAAGGGTTGTCGGTCTTACAGCCGGCAACCCTTTTTACGCTTATTTCGTCACATCATAAATGATGTTCTTCCAGGTTTCACTGCCAACAAACAGGTAAGGCTTGCCGCCATACGGATATTCGGTACCCGGCAGGGTAATTTTTCTCATTTCCCCGAGGTTCATCTGCCGGCTTAAGTTAAACAGCTGTATCATCTGGTCGGTGGAAAAATTGGTTCTGATATCATTAGTAAAAATCCACAACAATTTTGGCACCTTCAGGACAATGCCCGGTGTAAGCACCCGGGAACCCACGGCTTTGACGATTTCCCGGTCATCGGTGCGATTGCCGGCGGCGGTCTGCTCAAAAGCGTCAGCCATAGTTACCGTATTACCGTTGATAGTAAAGCTCCCGATCAGGTCGCTGAGTTTGCGCAGCGCTTCCTGATTGACATGGACAAAGTTAGGTATGCTGATTTCCAGCCGTTCTTCCAGAAGTTTTTTTACCCCGGGCCGGCCCTCTTTCAGATACAGGTCCGCCAGGGTTGAACCGTCGCTGCTGACCCGCGTATGGAGCGGGATAACCATAATGGCCGCCTGCCGGGTCTTTTTGTTGAAGCTGGTGACCGAAATTACCTTTAACTGCGGTCCGTCGGTCCAGAAATACATAATGTTGATGTTATCGGTGGTCCGGTTCATATAACGATTCGGCGGCCGGTCTTCCGGAATTGTGGCCGCATCGTATTCTTTCGACGGCCTGCCGCCGGCCAAATCCGCCGCTTCCCGGCGCGGTATTTCCGGCGCCGGGTCCCCGGCAGTGCGCAGCCAGTGCCCCGCCAGCGGTGGGATGCTTACAACAGCCTGTTCCCGTGGCAGCATTTTGTTTTTCAAACCGTCAAGCCAGGAAAAGTCCGGTTCCGCCAGTTGAAAAAACACAGCCGTAAGGGCGGTCAGCAGGGTACCGAAAAAAATGCCTGAAACCACAACAGGCCCTTTGAAATTTTGCCTTTTCACAAAAAAATCCCCCTCCGGTCAAACATTAGATATTATTAACCGGGGCAGGAAAAATCATACAGGATATTTTTCTGTCTGCCCTTTACAGAACATATGTTCTATGGTAAAATAGAACTATACCGCGGGGGAATATTATAGGGGGGATAATAGCATGCCCGATAATGAATTGGCCAATGCGCTCCGTTCCATTATCAAAGAAGAGTTACAACCTGTAAAGCATGAAATAAAACAGTTGGTCAGAGACGAAATCCAATCTGTCCGGCAGGGTTTCAAAAATGATATGGATTCTCTGCGGCTGGATTTCAAAAATGATATGGATTCTATGCGGCTGGATTTCAAAAATGACATGGATTCTATGCGACAGGAATCCAAAAATGACATCCAATCTGTCCGGCAGGATTTCAAAAAGTTTGTCACAGAGGAATTCCAACCTCTCCAACAAGAAATGAGAAAGGAATTTGTTCAGTTTAATAAACGACTTGGTCTTCTGGAAAAAGGTCAAAAGGACCTGCAAAAAGATGTAAAAACTGTTAAAACCGAATTACGTGAAGTATGGAAGGATATTCAAAACCTGGGTAAACGCCTTACGGCTCAGGAAAACAGAACTGCATTATAGTATAAAACCGGACTGTTAAAATCACCAGTCCGGTTATCTTTTTACTTCCTCTTCAATTGTTCATACACCATTTCCGCCAGGCCCAGGTTACCGGCCTCAGCCATTTTCACGCTGTACTCCTGGTCCAGCATCCCGCGGAAAACCTGCTCACCCATGCTCTCTTCAAACAGCCCGCCTTTCATCACGGTAGAACGCATGCGCTGCATCATCTGATAGATAAACAGGGCCTCAAACTGGTCGGCCACTTCCCTTAACTGCTTGTCATCTTCTTTCAGTCCCTGTTCCGTAGGGGCTGTTGATGCGGCCCTGCCGGCTTTGTCCAGGAGCTTTTGGAACTCCCGGTCCCGGGCGGAGCCAACCGGGTCGTTTAAAGCCGCCGGCAGTCCGGCAGCCGGATAAATGCCCGTCTCACCGACTTTCACAAGTATCACCCGCCTCAATATCGCCTTTCATCTAATCCCGGCTCCGACCCTAACGTCTGAGCAGGGAATTGGCCATCCCCAGCATATCGTCCGCGGTCCGGATAGCCCGGGAACTTAACTCATAAGCCCGCTGGGCAATCATCATACCGGTCATTTCTTCGGCTACGTTAACATTAGCGGCTTCCGTCATCCCCTGGGCCAGTTTATACGCAGCTTCATCTGCCGGCATCTCTTCACCGGAGTTTACAGTGGCCAGGTACAGGTTTGCGCCGGCCCTTTCCAAACCGGCCGGGTTGGTAAAACTGAAAACGCCTATGGCGCCAACCGTCTGGTCATTCTGCATTATCTGACCGTTCGAATCAACGGTGATACCGGCTGAAGGGTCATCAATCACAATAGGTGAGCCATCCTGGGTCAATACCGGGTAACCGGAAGCGTTGACCAACTGCCCCTCCCCGTCGACACTAAATGACCCGGCCCTGGTATATGCTGTTGTGCCGTCAGGCAGCTGCACCGCAAAAAACCCGCTGCCGTCAATGGCAAAATCCAGTGCCTTACCGGTTTCCTGCAGGGCGCCCTGTTCAAAAATCACCTGGTTGGCCACCGGCATTACCCCGTGGCCTGTCTGAAACCAGGTAGGCACCGTTTCCCCCCGCAGGGTCCGCCGGTCCGGTTCCCTCATTACGCTGTAAAGCATGTCCTGAAACTCCACCTTGCTTTTCTTGTAACCGACGGTATTGACGTTGGCCATATTGTTGGCGATGTTGTCCAGGTTCATCTGCTGAGCAAGCATACCGGAGCTTGCTGACCATAACGCCTGAATCATAACAAACCTCCTTTTTGACACCGGCGGACTTATTTTCCCTGATAGTGACACATTTGTCGCCGGCTTGTATCCGGGCCGCTTCAGTCGGTCCGCGGCCCCAGAGGCTTCCGCGCTGCGGTCCGGCCTCTGTGCATTAACTTTTCACTTTAAGTGCCCTTTACTTCACCCTGCCCACATCGTTGATGACCTGCTCCAGGGTCTTGTCATGGGCCTGTACAGCTTTTTGATTGGCCTCGTAGGCCCGCATGATGGTGATTAAATCCACCATCTCCGTAATGGCGTTGACATTGGATGTCTCCAGGTACTTCTGCATCACCCGGCCGTTGGCCTGGGTGCCCTGTTCCGCGGCCGCAAAAAGCGTGTCGCCGGTTTTCACCAGCTGGGACTGATCTGCAAAAGATACCAGCTGCAGGGTATCCACCACCCCGCCGTCCACCGTTACATTGCCGGCGCCGTCCACGGCAAAGTCGCCGTTTGGCCCGGCCCCTTCGATCCTGATCCGCCCGGCTTGTCCCAATACATAATAACCGCGGTTGGTGACCAGGTAGCCTTCACCGTCCAGGGTAAAGTTGCCGTTCCGGGTATACATTTCCCCCCCGGGGGTCTCGACGGTAAAATAACCGTCGCCGGCTATGGCCAGGTCAAAAGCGCTGCTGCTTTCCTTAAGCTGCCCCTGGGTATGGGAAGTAACCGTCTCATCCACCAGTACGCCGGTGCCCAGCGTCCCCACCTTCGGGGGCTGCACTTCGCCCTGCCGCCGGTCATTTAACCGCAAAACCAGCATCTCAGGAAAGGAAGCCATCACCGTGGTGTCTTTTTTGTAGCCGGTAGTGTTGACATTGGCCAGGTTGTTGGAGGTCACGTCGCTGCGCACCGACTCGGCCAGCATGCCGGAAGCCGAAGTATACAATCCTCTGATCAAAAACATCACCTCCCTCATTAACAAATTTTTATAGGTTTCAATAGCGCAGTACCTTAAACAACTTTCTTGGTCATCTTATTGGTCACCGGCAGTTTATCAAGCATGGACAACGCTTTGCCGGTGCCGATGGCGACACAGGACAGGGCATCATCGGCCACATGGACGGGGAGTTCCGTTTCTTTGCTGATAAGTGTATTGAGACCGTTCAACAGCGAACCGCCCCCGGTCATGACAATTCCTTTGTTGATGATATCCGCGGACAATTCCGGCGGGGTCCTTTCCAGCACTTCTTTCACTGCGCCCACAACCGCCTCAACGGCTTCCTGCATGGCTTCAAAGGTCTGACGGCTGGTCACGGCAATGGTTTTGGGGAGGCCTGTGACCAGGTCCCGGCCCCTGATTTCCATGGTATTGTCGGTGGTCTTGCCCTGCGGGTAAGCGGTGCCGATATTGATTTTCAGCTCTTCGGCGGTACGTTCGCCGATCATCAGGTTAAATTCCCGGCGGATAAAGCGCACAATGGCCTCGTCAAACTTATCCCCGCCGACCCTGAGCGACTCGCTGGTAACGATGCCGCCGAGGGAAAGCACGGCCACATCGGTAGTGCCCCCACCGATGTCCACCACCATGCTGCCGCTGGGTTCCGAAATGTCGAGACCGGCGCCCAAAGCGGCGGCCAGCGGCTCCTCGATCAGGTGGGCTTGTCTCGCCCCGGCCTGTAAAGCAGCCTGCCGGACAGCCCGCTCCTCTACGCCGGTCACACCGGACGGGATACAGACCATAATCCGGGGCCGGAAAAAGAAGCTGCGCCCACAGGCTTTATTGATAAAGTAACGGAGCATTTTTTCCGTCATGTCGTAGTCTGCAATAACGCCTTCCCGGAGCGGACGGGTGGCTACAATGTTGCCCGGAGTTCGCCCCAGCATGCGGCGGGCCTCCTCGCCAATGGCGATAATCTGGCCGGAGTCTTTGTCAACGGCTACAACCGAAGGCTCCTGCAGCACTATCCCTTTTCCTTTTACAAATACAAGCACGCTGGCAGTTCCCAGGTCAATGCCGATATCTTGTCCGAACCAAAACATGTAAGTTTTTTCCCCTTTCGAAATGTTATCTGTTTATATTCCTGTGTAGAAAAAAATGCCATACCAATATTAAGGGATAATATTCTACATTATAGGGGAAAATCCTCTTTTTTCTTTCCTATTCTACCAATTCCTGATATTTTTTTCGGGTAGCTTCCCCGCCTCTGAGGTGACGCTCGGCTTTGTTGTATTCCAGGATATCCTTTATCTTAGCGGCTAACCGTTTGTTGACGGCCGGCAATCGCTCGGTCATGTCCTTGTGCACCGTGCTTTTGCTCACTCCGAATACAGTGGCGGCCTGGCGGACAGTGGCTTTGGTTTCCATGATGTAATCACTGATTTCCAAAACCCGCTTACGAATATAATCTTGCATGATTCAACCTCCCCGCTAATATTAAACTAATAAATATATATGCGGGGCGTTACAATAAATGCAGAAAAATAAGCGGGGTTTTGCCCGCTTTTCTCCGTTTTTCAAAGTTTTTTAATTACTGCTCCGCTGTAATAGTGCGCCAGGATTTCCCGGTAGTTTTTGCCCGCTTTGGCCATGCCGTCGGCCCCGTACTGGCAGAGGCCCACCCCGTGCCCTTTGCCCTGGGTCTTAAAATACACCGTATCCCCGGCAATATACCAGGAAACAAGGGTCGAACTGAGTCCCAGGGCGGAGCGGAAATCGCTGCCGCTCAACACCCGGTCGCCAACTTTGACTTCCTTAAGCCTGCCGGCGGCAGTCTGGCTTAAAACGGTTATAGCCGGTGGTTTTGCCGCCGCCGGCAAAAGGCCTGTGCCGCCCGCCTGCGGCCGGCCGGCCTTGGGCGCCTTCGCCTCTATAAGGCGCAGGACTTCAGTCAGGGCCAGCTTTATTTCCGTCCGGTTCTTCGGGTTGTCTTCCTCCCATTTGCATTCCACCCCGCGGAGGTAAGGCACTTCCCGGCCCCATACCTCACCGGCGTTTTCGGTCCCGTGCCGGCCGCAGGAGCCGTGGTAAACCGGGTCGATAAGCTTCCCGGCATAGGTCAGCACCTGCCCCCTGGTGGCTGTTACAGCCCGGCGGATTTTGTAATAATAATAGGGGTATTTGACCTTGCCCCAGCGGGACTTCATCTCCTCAGGCGACATCCACGCCTGGCAGTGCACCGGGTTGCTGCAGACCTCCGCTTCCGGGTGGTGGGGGTTGGGCGCGGCGCCGAAGGCCGTCATCCTCCTGGCGGCATAGGTCCGGGCGGCCAGCGCCTGCGCTTTTAACGCCTCTTCGGAGAATTCCGCCGGCATTTCCGCCGCCAGCACCCCGGTCAGGTAAGTCTCCAGCGGTAGCTCCGTCACTTTGCCGGTGGCCATGTCAAGCATCTTGATTTTATGCCCGTCCTCTGCCGCCGGACCGGCGGGGGGATGCAGGGGTGCGTTCCATACCAGCAGGGCGGGCAGGACCAGGATAAACAGGATAAACCCCGCAGCGGCTGTCAGCATTATCCTTTTCATGGGTTACCTCTCTTTGTTTAGTGGGCAGTGTTATTTATTGATATGAAAAAAGGCACGGTTATATAACCATACCGTTATATAACGTGCCTTTTTACCCGCCTTTTATATGCCTTTAAACTTTTATCTCTAACTTAATAACTTTAACAAATTTCACTTTCAGGGACAAGCACCATGCCTTTGCCGGTCTCATGGGCAGCCATTTCTTTACCGAAGAACATGGCCCAGAACTCCTGCGGATCTTCGGTGAAAACCATGTATACATGGACCAGGGTAAAGGCCGCCAGCACATAAGTCCCCAGCAGGTGTACCGCCCTTAAGGCCGCAAGGCCGCCGATCCAGCCGACAAAACCGGCAAACATGCCGTCCGGCCAGGCGATGGCAAAGCCGGTCAGGGCCTGGGCCAGCATCAGGATAACCACGCCCAGGTAGGACAACCGCTGCAGCCCGTTATATTTGCCGTTCTTTTTCGGATGGGGACCAAGGAAGAGATAATACCGGATAACCCCAAAGATTTCCCGGGGCCCAGGGATGGCAAATTCCCCTGCGTCACGGCACCGGCCGGCAAAAGCAAAGTAAACTCTGACCATAATGTTCCCCACCAGGACAAAACCGGCGAAGTAATGGAGGTTCCTGAGCACACCGGTCATAAGACCCATAAAGGGATAATTGATGTCCAGACCGGTCAGAAACAGTACCGCCATTGCAATCAGGTTAGTCCAGTGAGCAATACGTGCCGGCAGGTGATGCCGGGGACATGAAGCTTGGGTTTGGTTTGCCATTTTTACATTCCTCCTCTTAGTTAACCCGGAACTCCTTGATCTTGTTGGAATCGGGTTCAATGATATGAATTGCGCAGGCCAGGCACGGGTCGAAGGACCTGATTACCCGGACCACGTTAATTGGGTTGTCGGCATCGGGCACCGGCACCCCTATAAGCGCCTCTTCCATGGGACCCCTGACCCCGTTTCCGTCCTTGGGGCAGAAATTCCACGTAGTGGGCACCACCATCTGGTAATTGGCAATCTTACGGTCCTGAATGCTGATCCAGTGGCCCAGGCCGCCCCGGGGGGCCTCCAGGAGCCCGGCGCCCTCACCGGCGGCCGGCGGGTCCCAGTGCTCCGTATCGTGGATCCTGGTCTCCCCTTTAGCGATAAGTTCTACCAGTTCATCGATCCACCGGTACATGGCGTCCAGCAGCAGCAGGGTCTCCACCGCCCTGGCGGCATGCCGGGCCACAGCGCCGATTTTGATGCCATATTTCTGAACAATATCCATCAGTTCTTTCGGCTGCTGCACCATCATCCGGGCCAACGGGCCAACTTCCATGGGCCGGTCTTTGTACTGCGGCGTTTTCACAAAGCTGTAAGCGCCTTTTTTGTCGAGGTCGAAGGCGGTCTGGCCGCGGGACGGGTGGAGGTTATCCCCGGCGTCTTCATACCAGGCGTACTTGACCTTTTCGGTAATTTCTTTTTGGTCAAAGCCCTCTACCCGGCTGAGGTTGCCGTCAAACACCACCCCCGGCTTGAAGAGGAACCCACTGTCCTTAAGGGGGAAGCCGCCAAAGGAGAGGAAGTTGCCGGGGCCGGCGCCGACCCCGGCCTGTGCCAGGGGCAGCAGCGGACCGGTGCCAAAGGTAAGTACATCGGGTACATATACATTTTTGATAAAATCAGCCTGTTCATGCAGCATCGACCTGAACTGCTCAATCTGCTGCGCATTTGGCAGCATGGTTACCCCGCCGGCCACAATAGTCGAGTGGTGGGGCTGCTTGCCCGCAAAAATGGCGGACATTTTCCTGGCCTTAGCCTGCATCTCCAGGGCCTGCAGGTAATGGGCCACCGCCATGGTAACCAGCTCAGGTTCCTTAACACAAAACTCGTCCGGCTTATACCTCGGCGTCAGGGGCGCGGTGTCGCCCATCTTTATCAGGGCCGCCACCTTGTCCTTTACGGCCAGCAGGCCCCGGTCACTGCCCTTGTATGCCGCAACAGCGGTGATGTCCAGGTAATCCAGGGCCGATAAATGGTAGAAATGCAGGGGATGGTCATGCAGCCACATGGCGCCCAGCATCAGGTTGCGCAGCACCCTGGCCGCTTCCGGGAGAGTCGCCCCGTGGGCGTTTTCCACGGCTATCGATGACAGCCAGCCGTGGGACCCGGCGCACACGCCGCAGACCCGTTCGGTGACATAAGTGGCGTCCCTGGAGTCTTTGCCGATGAGGAGCATCTCCATGCCCCTGGCCATGGTCCCGATAGCCCAGGCTTCAGAAACCTTGCCGTTGGTAATCTCAACTTCAACCCTCAGGTGTCCCTCAATCCTTGTAACCGGATCAATAACTATGCGCTGACCCATTATTTATCCGCCTCCTCTGCTGCGTCCCGGCTATTTTTCCTGCTACCTGTTACACGTTTCCCGCCAAAGTGCACACCCAGCCCGGCAATAGTGGCCCCGGTCAGGACCAGGCCGGCCTTCTTGGCGTCAATGCCGCCTACCCCCGGCAGTTTGAAACTGTCCTGCTTGACATACAACGGGGCAAAACCCGGCCGGTCATCCAGTTTGCCCGCGGCGTAAAACTCCGGCTGGGTGCAGCCCGCACAGGGCGAACCGGCGCCGACACAGAAGTTAATCCCGTCATTCCACAGCGACTGGGCACAATCGGTGTAAGTTTTGGGCCCCTTACACCCTTTCAGCAGCAGGCAGTACTGGGTTTGAGCCGGGTCGTTCCAGTCGGTGAGGAACTCCCCCCGCTCAAAGTGCCCGCGCCGGGGGCAGTTGTCATGGAGCAGGTTGCCGAAGAAAGCCAGCGGCCGGTTGTAGCTGTCAAGAGGGGGTATTTTTTTGAACATCAGGTAGTGCATGATGGTGCCGAAGAGCCAGGTGGGTTTGACGGGGCAGCCCGGCAGGTTGATGATGGGTTTGTCTTTCACCAGGTCCTGTACGCCCACAGCCCCGGTCGGCCCGGCGGCGGGGATGCCGCCGTAGGTGGCGCAGGCGCCAAGGGCAATGATGGCTTCGGCGTTTTTGGCTGTTTCCAGGACTATCTCGTCAAAGGGTATGCCGGCAATCTTTAAAAACCTTTTATCGGCAGTGGGAATTGACCCTTCCACCACCAGCAGGTAGCCGCCCTCTTTGATGGTTTCATGCCGGGCTTCTTCGGCAGTGTAGCCCGAACCGGCCATGATGGTTTCATGGTACCGGACCGATATCAGGTCCAGGACCGCCTCTCCCGGCCCGGGGTTAAAAGAGGAGAGCATCGAAGTGGTACAACCGGTGCAATCCTGGCCTTCCAGCCAAATCACCGGGGGCTTCTTGGCAGCGGCCTCCACCGCTCCGGCCATTTGGGGGGCGTACACGTCGGACAGCCCCAGCGCGGCCGCGGTCGCTCCCATAAGCTTAAGGAAATCCCGCCGTTTGACCCCCCGTGTACTGAGATATTTTGTGAGTTCCATTAGTTTGTTTACACCTCCGTTTATTACCTGGTCAGCGGTTTGGCAGGCCGCTCCACCCTGATCCACACCTGTCCGTCGATAACCTGGGCTTTGTTTAAGGCCAGGGCTATGCCTTTTGACCGGCGGGGCCTGCCTTCCCGGTCATAAAGGGACTGGCAGAAGGGGCAGTAAAAACTTTGCTGGTATTCCTGCCATTCCAAAAACCCGCCTTCCTCGGGACAGGCTGCGGCAAAAGCGGAAACGCCTTTCTCCGCGTCTTTGACAATAAAATATGGGCTGCCCCCAGCAAAATACAGCCGCGGTTTGGTCCCAACCACTCTTTCATCCGCGACCCGGAACCACTCGGTTATATCACGTTTTTCACTGATATGCTCAATGACTGAGTCAACGAATTCACTGCCGAGCCGTTTTACACTGTCCGCACCCCAGCGGAAAAAACCGGCCCGGTCCACCTTTTTTCTGAGGGCGCCGGATGATCCGTTACCCAAATCCTTCACCTCCTTACGAAAATAAGTTTAAATATTTTATCAATTCTAAATATGCAAAAAGCATGCCAACGTCCGAAATCCTTACAGCCACAGGGCGCAAAAAAACAAGGGCGCAAACAAGCCCTTGTTTTGTCTAAAATCTGTACAGTTAGAAATGATTTTTACGTAAACCTAATAATATGCCCCCGCTTTGTCTTATTGTTATACATGTCTAGAATTTGTACACATCAACTGAGGCCGTACTCTTTTAGTTTCTGATAAAACGAAGCCCGGGGCAGGCCGAGCATGCCGGCCGCTTTTACCCTGTTGTTGTTGGTCGCCTGCAGGGCTTTGATAATCATATCCTTTTCCATCTCCTGCACTGCCTGTTTTAACGGGCGGATTTCCTCTCCCGGCGCTCCGGGGCCCAGCTGCCTGATGGCCGCGGGCAGGTCCTCCACTCTGATCACGTTGCCTTCACTGATATAAATCAGCCGCTCAATCACATTCTCCAGTTCCCTGATGTTGCCGGGCCACTGGTAACGGAGCAGCAGGCTCAATGCTTCGTCAGAGACTATTTTGGGGGGGATTTCCTTGCCGGTGGCTATTTTATGCAGGAAATGACCCATTAAGGCGGGGATGTCTTCTTTTCTTTCCCTCAGGGGAGGGACGTTGACGGAAATTACGTTCAGCCGGTAGAACAGGTCGGCCCGGAATTTCCCCTCGGTGACCATTTTCCTCAGGTCCCTGTTGGTTGCCGCGATGATCCGGGCGTCTAAGGGGATGGCCGTGGTCCCGCCGAGCCTGGTGAATTCTTTTTCCTGCAGCACCCGGAGCAGTTTGGCCTGCATGGTCAGCGGCAGGTCGCCAATCTCATCAAGGAGGACGGTGCCGCCTTTGGCCAGTTCAAACCGGCCCGGTTTGCCGCCTTTGCGGGCCCCGGTAAAGGCCCCGTCTTCGTAACCGAACAGCTCGGATTCCAGCAGCAGCTCAGGCAGGGCGGCACAGTTAATGCCGATAAAGGGTTCTTTTTTACGGCTGCTCAGGCGGTGGATGGCCTTGGCCACCACTTCCTTACCCACACCGCTCTCGCCAAGCAGCAAAACCGTGGCGTCGTTCTGGCTGACTTTCATCACCAGGCCTTTTAAGGTTTTCATCGCCTCACCGGAACCGATCAGTCCCAGTTCCTTATCGGTCGCGCTTAAGCCGCCGTCAAGCTGGGTCTTATAATATTCCGCCTCCCCGCGGGACTTGGCCAGCAGGTAAGGCAGGCACATGTCGATTTCCGCCAGGCCCTGGAAAACCGCAGCAGCTTTTTCGCGGCACGAATTGTAACCGCAGGAACCGCAGTTCAGCTCATCTTCAGGCCTGGTTTTATAGGTATGCCGCAGGATGGCCCGGATCTCCGTCTCGGACGGGATGATCAGGGGCTGGTGCCGGTCAGTGAACTGCCGGTCCAGGTCCAGGTCCGCCCCCGGACCCAGCACGCCCTTCTCCCGCTGCCGGGCGTAACTGTAAATCAGGTGCTGCCGGGCAAAGACATCCAGGGGGCTGTCGATCTCCGGCCCGTCGATGCAGCCCTTGCAGAAAAGGATATCCACCAGGCGCGGCTTGATCCTCCCCGCCGCAAGGCTATCCAGGAACTGCAGGCACTCGTCCTTGCCTTCCACCTTGGCGACATCTTCAAATTTAAATAACTTGCCGGCCGGATCGACATTTTTCATGAAACCGCCGGGCAGCGGGAACAGCGGGCTGTCGGCCTTAATCTGACCCCCGCCGTTGAAGCAGTCTTCACCATTGCCGTCATCGTGCCTGAGGCCCAACTGTTCCTTTAACTCCCGAAAAGTGAGCACGGCGTCGATAATCCCCCGGCCGAAAACCCTGGCCTCTTCCTTTTTAGCGATACACGGCCCGATAAACACTATCCCGGCCCCGGGATGTTTTTGCCGCATGAATTTAGCCGCCGCCATCATGGCGGAGTCTACCGGGGCCAGCATGGGGATCAGCTTAGGGAACTGTTTTTCAATGAGGCCGACCACGGCGGGGCAGTGGGAGCTGATAATGGTCTCTTTATCCCCGGCGGTAACCAAATCCCGGTATTTAGGGATAGTCAGCTCCACCCCGCCCGCTACTTCTTCAACTTCGCTGAAGCCGGAGTCTTTCATCAGGTTAAACAGTTCTGCCGGTTTTATAAAATAAAAGGAGGCCGGGAAGGAGGGAGCCAGCAGAGCCACTACTTTTTTACCTCCGGCAACCATGGCCCGGACGTCGGCCACCTGGGTTTCGATCTCCTTGGCCTGCTGGGAGCAGACCCGGACACAGTTGCCACAGCTGACACAACGCTCCTCCACCACCCGGGCCTGGCCCATCTCTACCTTGACCGCATTGGCCGGGCAGTTCCGGACGCAGGAGTAGCACGCTTTGCATATATCTCTCTTAGTCTTAACAACCGCCATTAGTAATCACTCCTACTAAGCAGCCGGCGTATTAAAAAGGCTTCGCTGGCGCGTTTATACTTTCCTGTGGTGAAGTAATTTTAAAGCAAAAACCCCAAGCTGTCAATGGCAGCTTGGAGCATATATGGCAACTTAAATCAGGTTTTTTAGTGATTCTCAGCGAGCCTTTCAATCCTGGCGCCAAGTCCGTTTAGCTTGGCCTCCATCTGTTCGTAGCCTCTGTCTATATGGTGGACAAAACCGATTTCCGTCTTCCCCCGGGCGGCCAGGCCGGCCAGGATAAGCGCCGCCCCGCCCCGCAGGTCGGTGGCATTGACAGGGGCGCCGTTCAGGTCACCGACACCTTTAATCACCGCAACGCGGCCGTCGATTTTGATGTCGGCGCCCATCCGGGACAGCTCGTCAACGTGCATATACCGGTTTTCAAAAACAGTCTCGGTAAAAACGCTGGTGCCGTTAGCCACAGTCATCAGGGCCATCATCTGGGCCTGCATGTCCGTAGGGAAACCGGGATAAGGCATAGTCTGGACGTCAACGGGGTATATCCGGGAACCGCCTATCACCCTGACCGCCTTGCCGTTGGTGAGCACCCTGGCGCCCGCCTCTTCAAGTTTGGCCATGACCGGCTTCAGGTGTTCAACTATAACGTTGTCCACCGTTACATCCCCGCCGGTAATGGCGGCTGCCACCATATAAGTGCCGGCCTCCACCCGGTCAGGGATAATCCGGTGCGTGGTGCCCCGCAGAACCCCTTTTGGCACCCCTTCAATTTCGATAATACTTGAACCGGCCCCTTTTACCTTGCCACCCATAGAGTTGATATACTGAGCCAGGTCGACAATTTCCGGTTCTTCGGCAGCGTTCTCAATGACCGTCACCCCTTCAGCCAGGGTGGCCGCCATGATTATATTTTCCGTTGCCCCGACACTGGGGAAGTCGAGATAAATGCGGGCCCCTGTTAACTGCGGGGCAACCGCCTCAATATAACCCCCGCGCTTGTTAATTTTGGCGCCCAGGGCAGTAAACCCTTTTAAATGCAGGTCAATGGGCCGGGTACCTATAGCACAGCCTCCCGGCAGGGATACTTCAGCCTTGCCGTAACGGGCCAGCAGCGGTCCCATAAGTAAAAAAGAAGCCCTCATCTTTCTTACGGAATCATAAGGGGCCTCCTGGGAACGAATCTCGGTAGCATCAATTGTCAAATCATTACCACGGAAATCCACATGCGCGCCAAGCTGTCCGATTAATTCGACAATTAAGCTGACATCCGACAAATGCGGTACATTTTCCAGGTAACTTGGCCCGTCCGCCAGCAGCGCCGCTGCAATTACAGGCAGCACGGCATTTTTGGCGCCACCCACACGGACTTTTCCATATAAGGGATTCCCTCCGTTGACTAGGAATTTTTCCAAAGGTGCTTCCCCCCGAGCAATTAATAGTTCATAACAATCTCAAAAAATGTCGAAAACCCCTAGTATTCCGTAGTAATAATGGGAGAACCGATGTAGACGTATGTGTTTTTATCTACTGAATCATAACGTACAGCCATATTTATATTAACCCTTTTTCGTCCCAGTGTCAACCGGTCGGCAATCTCCGGACTAAACCCGGAAACGCTCGTCATTCGCGCATCGGCGTAGTTTTCCACGATTTTGGCGCCGGCCTTTTCCATTACCTTTTTTGTTAAATTTTGCATTTCAGCAGCGTCAATTTTTTTAGGCATGGTCCCGGAAATAATTGTGCTAAAATGGGCCTCTGCTTTAACCGGAGTAAAAACCCCCACCATTTTATTACGCAGCAGGCGGTAATTTTCAGGGGCACCAAAATGAGAAAATCCGACAATTAAATAGGTTTCTCCATTTTGCCCTCGGCCGCTCTCCCGCATCGTCTGGGTGATTACCGTCAGATAGGTTTGCCGGTCCAGCCAGCCGGATTTTATAACACTGATAAAGTTATCGTTATCCTGTTCGGAAGTCTTTATCTTTTTAATATCAGCATGCAATCCTGTAACTACCTGATTTATCACGTTTTGTAATTCGTCTTTGGAACTGTAGCGGTTATTTAGCTGCGCCCAGCCCTGGATATCCATATTTTTAAAACCGGCGCCGGTGTTCCGGAAGGCGCCGATGATTATGGCGCCGTCTTTTTCGTCAGGGCCATAAACGGTTTTGAAGACGCCGGCCAGATACAAAGATACTGCAGTTACAGCCAGCAAGATCACAGCCAATGATTTAAATGTAATTTTTTTCATGCCGCCCCTCCGTAAATTGTCGTCATTACTAATATAGACAAAAACAAAGAGGCAGTAATCAAATAATTACCCACGGCTACCCTCCGGCTATTATTTTAAAGAGCCAAAGGCCCAGATACCTGCGGGCTTTGGAACGTGTACAGGGAAAAAACATGGTTCCAGGAATATCTTGATTCCCGCAGCCCCCGGGGCAGAAGGACGTAAAAAGGCCAAGGCATATGCCTTGGCCTTTCTTTGTTGTATGCGTTGTCCGGTTTACGCGTGCCCTGATGCTTTTAGGCGGGCTAATGCCCTGCGGAGGGCAAGTTCCGCACGGGCCACGTCAATGTCGTGGGTACGGTTGGCCAGCCGGCCCTGGGCCCGCTCAAGAGCGGCCCTGGCCCGGTTGACATCAATTTCGTCAGGTGTTTCAGCGGCAGTAGCCAGGACCACAACTTTGTCGTGGTTTACTTCCAAAAAACCGCCGGTGACAACCATCTTGGTCTCTTTACCGTCCTTAATTACCTTAAGAATCCCGATATTGAGCCCTGATACGAGAGGCGAGTGCTGGGGCAAAATACCCAGGGAACCCTCGGTTCCGGGCACCACAACAAAATCTGCATCCTCACTGTATACAGTGCGCTCGGGAGTTACGATGTCCACCTGCAGATTCTTGTCTGCCATCTTATTCACCCTCTAACTCTTTACCCTTGGCCACCGCTTCATCAATGGAGCCAACCATGTAGAAGGCCTCCTCAGGGAGGGTATCATGCTTGCCTTCTACGATTTCTTTGAAGCCGCGGATGGTTTCTTTCAGGGATACGTATTTACCGGGGGTGCCGGTGAAGTTTTCAGCTACGAAGAAGGGCTGGGACAGGAATTTCTGGATCTTCCGGGCCCTGGCAACGGTCATCTTATCTTCATCGGATAATTCGTCCATACCGAGGATGGCGATGATATCCTGGAGTTCCTTATACTTCTGCAGTATCCCCTGTACGGCCCGGGCGACCTGGTAATGCTCTTCCCCGACGACCCGCGGGTCAAGGACCCGGGAAGTGGAGTCAAGGGGGTCCACCGCCGGATAAATACCAATCTCAACAATTGCCCGGGATAATACGGTGGTAGCATCCAGGTGGGCGAAGGCGGTTGCCGGAGCAGGGTCAGTCAGGTCGTCCGCCGGCACGTAAATGGCCTGAACGGAAGTGATGGACCCTTTTTTGGTGGAAGTAATCCGCTCCTGCAGGGCACCCATCTCAGTTGCCAGCGTGGGCTGGTAACCAACTGCGGAAGGCATCCGGCCCAGGAGCGCGGAAACCTCGGAACCGGCCTGAGTGAAACGGAAGATGTTATCTACGAAAAGCAGCACGTCCTGTCCTTCTTCATCGCGGAAGAACTCGGCCACGGTCAGACCGGTCAGGCCTACCCGCAGACGGGCGCCCGGCGGCTCGTTCATCTGGCCGAACACCATGGCGGTCTTGTCGATAACGCCGCCGCCGATCATTTCATGGTACAGGTCATTACCTTCCCGGGTCCGCTCACCAACACCGGCAAATACGGAGAAACCGCCGTGCTCATAAGCGATGTTCCGGATCAGTTCCATAATCAAAACGGTTTTACCAACACCTGCACCACCGAAGAGGCCGATTTTACCACCCTTGGCATAGGGGGCCAGGAGGTCAACAACCTTGATACCGGTTTCCAGGATCTCAGTGGCGGTCTCCTGCTCATCAAAAGCCGGAGCCGGACGGTGAATGGGGTAGGTCTTTTCGGATTCAATGGGTCCCTTGTTGTCGATGGCTTCCCCGAGAACGTTCATCAACCGTCCCAGGGCAGGCCGGCCGACAGGGATGGAAATGGGGGCGCCGGTATCAACGGCTTTCATGCCCCGGACCAGACCGTCTGTAGAACTCATGGCAACGGTCCGCACCATGTTGTTGCCAAGGTGCTGGGCAACTTCCAGGGTGATTTTCAATTCTACGGTAGACTTAATTTCATCCTGGTCGGCGCTGGTGATTTTAATTGCATTGTATATGTTGGGCAGTTTGCCGGGCTCGAACTCGATGTCCACCGCCGGGCCAACTACCTGCACAACTTTACCTACGTTCATTTAGCCTTTTCCCTCCAATCGTAATTAGTCTAATGCGTTGGCACCGCCGACAATCTCGGATATTTCCTTGGTAATGGCCGCCTGCCGGGCCCGGTTGAGGGACAGGGTCAGCTTGTTAATCAGCTCGGCGGCATTGTCTGTCGCGGAACCCATAGCAGTCATCCGGGCGCCCAGTTCACTGGCCTTGGACTCCAGCATAGCCCGGTATACTGTGGTTTCCACATATGTCGGCAGTAACTCGTTCAGCAGCTCTTCCGGTGACGGTTCGTAAATATAGTCAACCGCGGCGGCGCCTTCACCTTCAGCCGGCGGTTCCGCCGGAAGAAGCTTCATGGTGGTAGGCCGCTGGGTCATGGCAGATACAAACTCGGTGAATACCAGGTAAACCTCATCAAAAACCTGTTTTTCATAATAGTTAATCAGGATTTGAGATATTTCCCTGGCCAAACTGAACGGTATTTCCTCACCAATCCCCACAAACTCTGTTTTAATGTCAAAGCCGCGGCGCCGGAAATAATCCCGTCCCTTCCGGCCGATAGCAGTCAGGCTGACATTTTCAAAAGTTGCAATTTCATGGTGGGCCTTACGCAATACGTTGGCATTATAGCCGCCGCATAAGCCGCGGTCGGCGGTAATAACTACGTACAGGATATTCTTGACCGGCCGCACTTCCAATAACGGGTGGGAAACCCCGGAGTTGGAAACCGCCAGGCGCGCCAACACTTCCTTAATCTTGCCGGCAAAGGGACGGGCTGCGATAACCCGATCCTGGCTCTTGCGGAGTTTGGCGGCAGCAACCATTTTCATTGCCTTGGTGATCTGCTGAGTACTTTTGATACTCTTAATCCTGCGTCGTATGTCACGCGCACTTGCCATGCCGATTTCTCACCACCTTTACATGCCAATGGCAGTACAATTTAGGCAAACATTTTCTTAAATTCATGGATGGCAGATTTCAGCTTATCAATGAGTTCATCACTCAAAACGCCTTTCTCTGCAATTTCCTTCGGAATTTCCGGCTTGGCGGAATGCATGAACTTAAGGAAGTCTTCCTCGAATTTACGTACCTTCTCAATTTCCAAATCATCCAGGTATCCGTTAACAGCAGTGAAGATAGCCATTACCTGGTCTTCAACGTTCATCGGTACATACTGACCCTGCTTAAGGGTCTCAACCAACCGCTCACCACGGGTCAGACGAGCCTGGGTGGCTTTGTCCAGGTCGGAACCGAACTGGGCGAAAGCGGCCAATTCACGGTATTGAGCCAGGTCCAGACGGAGACGACCGGCGACCTGCTTCATGGCTTTGGTCTGAGCGGCGCCCCCTACCCGGGATACGGAGATACCTGCGTTAATAGCAGGGCGTACACCGGAATAGAAAAGGTCGGACTCCAGGAATATCTGTCCGTCAGTGATGGAAATAACGTTGGTCGGAATGTAAGCTGATACGTCACCGGCCTGAGTCTCAATAATCGGCAGGGCCGTAATGGAACCGGCGCCGAGATCGTCATTAAGCTTAACAGCCCGTTCCAGCAGGCGGGAGTGGAGGTAGAATACGTCCCCGGGATAAGCTTCCCGGCCCGGCGGCCGGCGGAGCAGCAGGGACAGTTCCCGGTAAGCGGCGGCCTGCTTGGTCAGGTCATCGTAAATAATCAATACATGTTTGCCCTGATACAGGAATTCCTCGGCCATAGCGCAGCCGGCATAGGGCGCGATGTAAAGCATGGGCGCAGGCTCACTGGCCGTTGCCGACACTACGATGGTATAGTCCATAGCGCCATGCTCTTCCAGGGTTTTAACCACGTTGGCCACGGTGGAGTTCTTCTGACCGATGGCAACGTAGATGCAGATTACGTCAGTGTTCTTCTGGTTAATGATGGTGTCAACAGCCAGGGCTGTTTTACCGGTCTGCCGGTCACCGATAATCAATTCCCGCTGACCGCGGCCGATGGGCACCATGGAGTCAATAGCTTTGTAGCCGGTCTGCAGCGGCTGGTGTACCGACTTCCGCTCAATAACGCCTTCCGCCCGGTGCTCCACAGGACGGAACTTGGTAGCATTGATGGGGCCTTTGCCATCGATGGGCTGACCCATTGAGTTTACTACCCGGCCAATCATAACGTCCCCTACGGGAACTTCCACAATCCGGCCGGTTCTTTTTACTGTGTCCCCTTCACGGATCTGGGTGTAGGGACCCATGACAACGCAACCGATGCTGTCTTCATCGAGGTTGAGGGCCATACCGTATATGCCGCCGGGGAATTCAAGCAACTCACCGGACATGGCTTTTTCCAGACCGTAAATCCGGGCGATACCGTCACCAACCTGGATAACTGTACCAACATCGGAGATTTCAACTTCGGTCTTATATTTTTCGATCTGCTGCTTGATTATAGAACTGATCTCTTCCGGTTTCAGTTTCATTTTAGTTCCTCACCCCTATCTCCTTAACTTGGATTTGCATGAGATTTTCCTTCAACCGGCCCAATCGACGGAACAAGCTGCCGTCAATGACCTTGTCGCCTATACGCACCACAACCCCACCGATGAGGCTGGGGTCCACTTCATTGGACAGCCGGATATTTTTCCCGGTTACCTTGACCAGTCTTTGTTCCAGGGCCTTAAGGTCCTCGTCCGACAAAGCGGCGGCTGACCGCACCTGGGCATCGGCAATGTTCCTGGCCTCATTCGCGTAAACGACAAAAGCCTCGTAAATCTCCTGCAAGTATGTTATACGATACTTGTCAATTACAAAATTCAGGAAGTTCACGGTTGTTTCCGAAAGCGCGCCGGAAAACACCTCGTTGACCATGGCCTTCTTGTCCCGCGGGTCAACCAGCTGGTGGTTCATCAGGATCTTCAGCTCGCTGTTGCTGTTGATGGTTTCAACAACCTGCTGCAGTTCCTTTTCCAATTGGTCCAGTTGATTTTTTTCCCGGGCAATCGCAAAAAAAGCCTGGGCATAGCGCCGGGCAACGGCATTTTCTATCATTGCAGATCGCCCACCTCTTCTACAAACTCTTTCACCATTTTAGCGTGGTCTTCAACTGTAATGGTTTTGCCGATTACCTTGCCGGCGGCCAGGACAGCCAGGGTGGCTACTTCGTCCCTGAGCGCGGCCACAGCCTGATCCCGTTCCCGGGAGATCTCCTCCTGGGCCCGCTGGATAGCCTTGTTGGCTTCGTTCTGAGCGCTGGTGACGATTTCCTGTTTCATTTCCTCACCAAGCTTGGTGGCCTTGGCAATGATGTCCTGGGCCTCCTGCCTGGCTTCGGCGAGACGGGTTTCATAATCTTTACGCAGCTTTTCAGCTTCGATTTTAGCGGTTTCCGCATTGTTGATGGCGTCTTCAATCGACTTTTTGCGGTCATCAAGCATCTGGAGCATGGGCTTGTATAACAGTTTTTTCAAAATAAAGAGCAGGACTAAAAAGTTGGCAATGGCCCAAAGGAATTTACCGGTTTGAAATCCCAGGCTTGACAGAATTGCACCCATTTATCTAAAAACCCCCTCTCTGCATCAGTCAAAAAGCTTGTGTTGGCAATCAAAAAGCTTGTTTTAGGCGAAAAGAGACCAAGGTAATACCTTCCCCCTGATCTCTGTCGCCTAGTCGATATTACTTCAAAAAGATTTTTAAGTGCTTACTAGCCAATCTTACCAATCAGCATGAACGCGATCAAAAGACCATAAATAGTTAAGGTTTCCATAAAAGCCAAGGCAATGAAGAGCAGTGTCCTGATAGTACCGCTGACCTCCGGCTGACGGGCAATACTTTCGAAAGCCTTACCGGATGCAATACCCTGACCGATACCGGCGCCAACTGCGGCAATACCTACGGCAAAACCGGCACCCATAGCAATCAAACCACCTACTAAACCTTCCATTGATATTTCACCCCCTTCACGGAAATTATAAAACAAAAGTTATTAATGATGTTCTTCGGTAGCCCCAGCAATATATGTGGAAGCTAACAGTGTGAACACGAAAGCCTGGATAAACCCTGTTAATGTACCCAAAACCATCATCGGCACAGGTACCAGGAAGGGTACCATCTCACCGAGTTTTTCGATGATAACTTCTTCACCGTAAATGTTCCCGTATAGACGAAGGGTCAGCGAGACGGGTCTGACTATTTCCTCGATAAGGTTTAGAACAAACAGGAACGCCATGGGCTGGAAGAAGTGCTTGAAAAACCCGATCCCCTTGGCCTGGATACCGAAATAAAAAACAGATAAGAATACGATAATCGCCAAAGCGGCGGTGATACTGACGCTGTTAGTCGGCGGCATGAAACCGGGAATCATAGCGGCTCCGGGAATCAGGCCCGAGTAGTTGGAAAACAGGATGAAAAAGAAGAAGGTTAGCAATAGAGGGCCGTACTTGCGGACCCGTTTCTCACCCATAATCCCGCCAAAGAAATCGAATAAACCGCCTACTGCGAATTCCACCACATTCTGCAAACCGGAAGGAACTTTTTTCATGTTCCTGGTGGCCAGAAAAGATATTAGAACTAATAGGCCCATGATAACCCACGAGGTTACTACGAAATTATAAATCGGAAGCACGAAATCTGTCCCCGGGACAGGTATTTCGGCAAAGAGTTTTTCTCCACCTGGTGCTGACATTACTCCACCTCCTTCGCTTCAGCCGGCTAAAATTTGATTATGTAAGAATCGCTATAACCAACCGTCGGGGTCCTCAAATTTCTCATCTATATCTTGGAAAGGATTTTCTTTTCGTTTGAAGCTGTCGTCACCCTTGAACCTGTCATCGTAATCAAGCCCGGGATAACGCAGCCCCTCATCTTTATCCTTGGGTTTGCATGCTATGCCGGCGGGTGTTTCATCAACCGCCTCTGACGGCTTTTTGCTCCACCACTCATCCTCGGTATGCATCACCACAAACACGCCCATAATCATCTTGGGCACCAGTATGCCGACAAAAGTGCCAACCCCGAAGTAGAACGGGGCCCGGGGGATAACCAGGTATAAAATTACCACAAGGATCCAGAAACGCACATGGTAGCCGGCAAAACTTAAGACCTTAGCCAAATCGGGGGAAGCGGCGCGGAGTGCAATGTGGATAATGAGGCCGACCACGCGGTAATTAACAATGCTGACTACAACCCCAAATGCCAACCCGTACGCAAACGTCCTGGCGCCCAGTATGTATGCCAATCCGCCAATCAGGACAGATACGATTAAGGTCCATTTGGCAATTCCCCGCTGCACCTGGGGTGTGTCCACAGCCATTACTCTAGCCTCCTCCTTTTTTGGGAAAGGCAATGTCGTACAGGGATTTAAAACCTGCCGCCGTCCCAAGGAGAAACATGATAAAAGTCAACCAGGGTTTGGTGCCGAAATACCCGTCCAGCCAGGAACCTACATAGTAACCAAACAGTATCGACGCCGCCATCGTAAAAGCAGCGGACATGATCATGCCCAGATTCCTGTACCCCTGGTACTTATCATCGTTTTTCATATTTCCACCCTCTTATGGGCTTTTGAAAAGAGCAGGATTTGCGGTTACGGTTAGGAATATTACTGTAAATTATATTACAGCGCAGGGGAAATATTGCTAATTCTCAAAATTTTTAGAAACCGGTTGTCCTAGAAAAAGACATAACATATCCCCAGCCATTAAGCTTAGGGAGGTGTATATGTCTTCTCTTCCGTAAAATTAAGACGAAGTTTTATATTCTCTCTTTTTTTACAAAATCCTTTTTTTTGAGGATAATTTTTAAAATGTTTTTTTGAAATATTCCAACAGGCCCCTGACGATGCGCGGGGAAGCTTTACCGTCACCATAAGGGTTAACGGCATTGGCCATGCGCAGGTAAGCCACCCGGTCGTCGAGCAGCCGGCGGCAGGCGGCCAGCACTTTTCCCCTGTCTGTCCCAACGAGCTCCACGGTGCCGGCCTCTACAGCCTCCGGCCGCTCCGTAGTGTCCCGCAATACCAGCACCGGTTTACCCAGGGAGGGCGCCTCTTCCTGCAGGCCGCCGGAATCGGTGAGGATGATATGGGATTTGTTCATCAGGTTGATAAATGGTTCATAATCAAGAGGGTCAACCAGATGGACCCGTTCGACATTCCCCAGTACTTCCGTAACTACTTGTCGAACCTTGGGATTTTTGTGTACCGGAAAAACAACTTCCACATCCGGGTAATCCCTGATAATTTCAGCCAGCGCCAGGTAAACGTTGCGCAGGGGGTCGCCGAGGTTTTCCCGGCGGTGGGTGGTGACCAGCAGCACCCTTCCGTTAGTGTAATCGATGCCGGCCAGCTTACTGTCAGAAAAGCGGTAATCTTCTTTAACCGTGGCTATAAGAGCATCGATAACGGTATTACCGGTAACAAATATATTCTCTGCCGGCACGCCTTCCCGGAGCAGATTGGCCCGGGAAGTGGCGGTGGGCGCAAAATGAAGGTCGGCGATGGCGCCGGTAAGTTTGCGGTTCATCTCTTCCGGGTAGGGAGAATATTTGTTGGCGGTGCGTAAGCCGGCCTCCACGTGGCCTACCGGGACTTGACGGTAGAAAGCGGCCAGGCCGGCCACAAAGGTGGTGGTGGTGTCGCCGTGGACCAGCACAATATCCGGGTTTTCCCTGCCCATAACCTCATCGAGGCCGGTCAGCGCCCGTACAGTAACATCGTATAGGGTCTGGTTGGGCAGCATGATATTCAGGTCATGGTCGGGAACAATCCTGAACAGGTCCAGCACCTGGTCCAGCATCTCCCGGTGCTGGGCCGTGACAGCAACCCGGCAGGTTATTTGGTCCGGGTGTTTTTGCAGTTCTTTGACCAGCGGCGCCATTTTAATGGCCTCCGGCCTGGTGCCGAAAACGGTGAGGACTTTGATTTTAGACATATAAGCTCCTATTTGTAAAGAGGGTATTTCTCGACCAATGCGGCTACCATAGCCCTGGCTTTGACCAGGTAAGCCCGGTCATCCTTGTGCGTGATGGTGATATTGATGATCTCGGCTATTTCCTGCATGGCGTCTTCTTTCATGCCCCTGCTGGTAGCGGCCGGGGTGCCGATCCTGATGCCGCTGGTGATAAACGGGCTCTCCGGGTCGAAGGGGATAGCGTTCTTGTTAACGGTAACACCGACTTCGTCCAGCAGGTTTTCCGCCTCTTTGCCGGTGATGTTCTTGTTGCGCAGGTCCACCAGCATCAGATGGTTGTCGGTGCCGCCGGAAACCAGGTTGAACCCTTTTTCCGTCAATGCGGCGGCCAGGGCTTTGGCATTATTGACCACCTGCTCCTGATAGGCCTGGAATTCCGGATGCAGCGCTTCCTGGAAGGCTACGGCCTTGGCAGCAATCACATGCATCAGCGGCCCGCCCTGGATACCGGGGAAAACCGCCTTGTCAATGGCCGGGCCGTATTTTTCCCGGCAGAGGATCATGCCGCCCCGCGGCCCCCGCAGGGTCTTATGGGTAGTAGTGGTTACAAAGTCGGCGAAAGGCACCGGGCTGGGATGGAGTCCGGCGGCAACCAGGCCGGCGATGTGGGCCATGTCTACCATCAGCAGGCAGCCGAGTTCTTCAGCGATCTCTTTTAGCTGGTAGAAATCGATAATCCGGGGATAGGCGCTGGCGCCGGCGACAATCATTTTAGGCTTGTGCTGGTGGGCCAGGCCAAAAATCTTTTCGTAGTTGATTTTACCGGTTTCTTCTTCCACCCCGTAAGGAACAAAGTTGTAATATTTACCGGACATATTTACCGGGCTGCCGTGGGTCAGGTGCCCGCCGTGGGCCAGGTTCATGCCCAGGACGGTGTCCCCCGGCTCTAACATGGCAAAGTAAACGGCCATGTTGGCCTGAGCTCCGGAATGGGGCTGGACATTGGCATACTCGGCGTCAAAGAGCTTCTTGGCCCGTTCAATGGCCAACCGCTCCACCACGTCAACGTACTCGCAGCCGCCGTAATAGCGTTTGCCGGGGTAACCCTCGGCGTACTTATTGGTCAAAACCGACCCTTGGGCGGCCATCACCGCCCGGCTGACAAAATTTTCCGAAGCGATGAGTTCAATTTTACTCTGCTGGCGGTTGAGCTCCTTGGCTACCGTCTCCGCTACTTCAGGGTCAACCTGCCTAATATAACTGAGTTCATCCACTTTTTCTTTCCTCCCCGTTTACTCGGTTATTGCGTCTATTTTTTCTACCCGCCGGACATGCCGCCCGCCGGTAAATTCCGCCCCCAGCCAGACTTTCACAATATCCCCGGCCAGGCCCGGGCCGATGACCCGCTCGCCCATGGTCAGGATGTTGGCGTCATTGTGCTCCCGGGCAGCGCGGGCAGAAAAGGTGTCGTGGCACAGGGCCGCCCGGATGCCGCGGAGTTTGTTGGCGGCGATGCCGATGCCGATACCGGTGCCGCATATCAGTATGCCGCGCTGGAACTCCCCGGCCTGCACCGCCCTGGCAACTTTAAGGGCGATATCGGGATAATCCACCGCTTCCTCGGAAAAAGTGCCGAAATCTTCAAACTCAAACCCTTCTTCTGTGAGCAGTTTAACGATTTCCCCTTTTAATCTGAAGCCGCCGTGGTCGGCGCCGATGGCGATTTTCAAGGAAGCCACCTCCACAATGTTTTCTGCGTAAAATCAAAAATTCTACAAAAAATTATTTATTCCTTTTTTACTGTCGGATTATTTTATACAGCGCTTTTTCAATAAGCAACCGCATTTCCCCGGCGCACCGGCGGTAAACCTC
>JBMOPI010000277.1:0-2271 GCA_049324975.1 Bacillota bacterium | reverse complement strand
GATTTCCCCGGCCACGGTCAGGTATGCCGGCATTCCCTCGGAGGCGCCAAAGGTATCCCTGGCCCGGACGGCAAAGCCGTCCATGGTAGACCGGTCAAAACCAGGTACATCTACCCGGGAAACCACGTCTTCAGCCAGTACCCGGCCCAGTGCCCGGGCCGTGGGCAGCATTTCAACATTTTTCGGAGCAGCCGGCAGGTGGGCGGCAAAAATTTCCCTGGCCTGCTCCACTGTCATCAACTTAAAAATCTCCGGCATCTAAAAACACCCCAGCTGGCACGCTTTGATCCTAATATTCAGCTCATCGCAGGCCTGGCCGACCACAAGCAGGTTTACATCCAGTTTTTCGGCCAGTTCACGGGCCTCGGCACAAGTCAGGCGGCCGTCTTTACCTGCTTCCTTTACTGCCTGCAGGACATTTTCCGGAATTCCGGACATAGTTCATGCCTCCTTTGCATGTAAAAATAAAGGCACCTTGGGAAAGGCGCCTTAAACAGTCGTTTACAAGCTTGTCTCCTTTCCAAACACGGGAGGCCGGCCGGTTTCCCGGCAGACCCATTAACCGCCAATGACGGTCAGCGGCCGGAAAACCATAGCTTGACCTTAGGTTACCCGGCTCGGAGCGTAATTTGCACTTTTATTTTATAATTATACCCCGGATTCCTTTGTTCCGACAATTACTTTTTGTGATTTTCCTTATAATGCATAAGAACAAAGTCTTTTACAAACAATTTTGATAACACACAGGAGGTGACTCTGTTGAGTATAAAAGAAGCGGTTGCCGTTAACATTAGCGGGCGCAACAAATTCCCCGGCAAAGTCAAAGACATCAAATCCGGAGCCGTGATGGCCCAGGTTACCATTGATGTCAACGGCGGGGAGCTGGTTTCCGCCATCACCAACGATTCCGTGAACAACCTGGGTCTCAAGATTGGTGATGACGTCACTGCTCTGGTTAAAGCCACAGATGTAATGATCATCAAATGAAAACGGCCCCGTCGGGCCGTTTTTACGTTAAATTATTTCGGCCGCAATCTGGGCCAGCTCGGAGCGCTCACCCTTGACAAAGGTAACATGCCCGGCCAGCTTTACACCTTTGAATTTCTCTACGCAATAGGTCAATCCGTTACTGCTGGAATCAAGGTAAGGATGGTCAATCTGGTAGGGGTCACCGGTAAGGACTACTTTTGTCCCTTCCCCGGCCCTGGTGAGGATGGTCTTGACTTCGTGGGGGGTGAGGTTCTGCGCCTCGTCTACGATGAGGTACTGCTTGGGAATGGTCCGGCCCCTGATGTAAGTAAGGGCCTCCAGTTCCAGCTGGCCTTTGTCCTTAAAGTATTGAATCATGTGCTCGATATTGTTGCCCTTGGGTTTGTCACTTTCCTTTTCCTTTTTACCTTCTTTACCCATCCCGAAAATATATTCCAGGTTATCATAAATAGGGCTCATCCACGGGCGCATCTTCTCTTCCTTGTCGCCCGGCAGGAAACCGATGTCATTACCCAGGGGGATGACCGGCCTGGTTACCAGCAGCTTCTTATAGGTTTCTGTTTCAATGGTCTTTTCCAAACCGGCCGCCACCGCCAGTAAGGTCTTACCGGTACCGGCCTGGCCGACCAGGGTTACAAGCTTGATATTGTCGTCAAAGAGGAGTTCCATGGCATACCGCTGTTCCTTGTTGCGGGCCCGGATGCCCCAGGCGTCACTGTTGGCATACAGGAGCGGCACAATGCCTTTCTTGTCGGGGTCGTAACGGCCGATAGCGGACTGGTTACCGCCGAACTCGTCTACAAAAGACACGAACTGGTTGGCATATAACTCGTTCTCATCAGTATTCTCCCAGGGCAGGAAATGGTTGCTGTAAAACTGGTTAATCAGCTCCGGTTTTACCTTCAACTCCACTGCTCCGGTGTAAAGTTCCTCGATATTGACCTTGTCGGTCTTGAAATCATCCGCTTCAACACCTGCCACATCGGCTTTGATGCGGAGATAAGTGTCCTTGGTAACTAAAATCACCTGGCGGTCCGGAAACTCCTCTTTATATGCCAGGGCAACGCATAAAATCCGGTTATCAGCCTTGAACTGGTCCATCCCGCCGGAAAGCTTCTCCACCTTCTGGTGGTTAAGTTCAACCTTGAGCGTCCCGCCGTTGTCCAGAGGGACTCCTTCAAAAATCTTGCCTTTTTGCCGCAGCTCATCGATAAATTTAGCCACCCGGCGGGCGTTCCGGCCCACCTCGTCCTGCCGGCGTTTCTGGTTATCCATTTCTTC
>JBMOPI010000276.1:0-2291 GCA_049324975.1 Bacillota bacterium | reverse complement strand
CATTTCCGAACAGACCAGGATGGAAACTGTCAAGCTTACCAGGGAAGTCTTCAGCAACGTTAAAATCAATGCCAAAGTAAACGTACAGAAGGTCAACCAGATGGTTGACCGGATCATCGAAGAAATCATGAGCAGGCAGAACTTCGTGCAGTGCCTCGTCGATATCCGGGCCTTAAACAATTATACCTTTGCCCACAGTGTCAACGTGGCGGTGCTTTCCCTGATTACCGGTGTCGGGTTGGGGTTTGCCCATGAAAAACTGAAACAGCTGGCCATAGGCGCGCTTTTTCACGATATCGGAAAAATCGGGCTGCCGGAAGACCTGCTGGCGAAAGAGGAAAGCCTTACCGAAGTGGAGGCTGCCGAGGTGCAGAAGCATGCGGAGGCAGGTTTTGAGATTCTGCGAAAGGTTGCGGGGATGAGCCTGTTGTCAGCCCATGTGGCTTTTCAGCACCATGAGCGGTTCGACGGCACCGGTTACCCCCGGCGCCTGCGGGAAGGCGGTATCAATGAATATGCCCGGATTGTGGCGGTTGCCGACTGTTACGATAACCTTACCGCGGACAGGCCCGGCAACCCCCGGGTTTATCCCCAGCAGGCCGTAGAATACCTTATATATAACAGCGGGATTTACTTTGACCCCGATGTGGTAAAAAATTTTATTGACAATATCGCCCTCTTCCCTGTCGGCACCCCGGTGCTTTTAAACAGCGGGGATAGAGGCCTGGTAAGCAAAGTGCACAAGGGTTTTCCCACCCGGCCGGTGGTGCGCATAATCAGGGACAGGGAGGGCCGGCCGGTCAACCCGCCTTTTGAGATCGACCTGCTGGACAAGCATGTATATTTCCTGACCGGTATGCTGTCTGAAGAAGAAATCTAAAGGAGTATCCTTTATGTACAGTAGCGTATGGGAACCGGAAGAGGCCGGTATTCTTTATTCTGTAAGCTGCAGTTTGTTGGCAGCGGATGACCTTAAGGTTTTTGCTTCCCTGACTGAACTGCTCGGCGAAGGGCTTAACCTTGCCGGCTGCAGCATCTGGCGCCGGGAACAGGGCGCCCCCGGACCGGAAAGGCTGGGGTTTTACCAGCATCATGACGGCGTAATCCTCGATTACCTACCAAACCTGGATTACCAGGTGGCCCACCGGGTTACGGAATCAGGCGAGATGCTGATAGAAAACAATATCGGTCAAAGGGCCGGTTTTAAAGCCGGGCCGCTGTGTCCCGGGCTGATTGCCCTGCCCCTGGAGATTGACGGAAAAGCTGCCGGCGCCCTGTGCCTTTGGGTGGCCCAAAACCCGGGGGCGGCAACGGTATCTTTGAATTTAGCCAGGGAAACGGCCCGCCTGTTGGCCTGCGGCCTGCGCCGGTATGAAAACTGCCGGCCTGAAAATGATAATAAAACAGGCGCAGAAAACGAAGACAGCAACCTGCAAAACGGAATAACCCGGCCGCGGCCCGTGATACCGGGTATCACCTTCGATATCAGGACCCTGGAGAAAAATGCCCGGGGCGGCGATTTTTTTGACACTGTGCTCACTAAGGATAATAATTTAGTCCTTATAATGGGAACCATGATGGGCCCGGGAAATTCGGTTTTACCATGGAAACACGGGGTCGGGCTGGTACTGAAAATGTTGGCCTTAAAAAAAGTTGAACCAGGTAGGGCATGCACCGAATTAAACGGACTGTTATATGACGACCTGCACAATGCCGGGATGCTCTTGGGCCTGCTTTTTGCCTGTTATAACCCGCTTACCGGCAGTCTCACATTTTGTAATGCCGGTTATAACCCGCCCGTAATTGTCGGTAATAATAACGATCATGCGTTTTCCGGCGGCACTTCGGAAACCTTTATCGGTCATACAAAATCAATCCTCTATTCGGAAAAGACACTTCGCCTGAAAAACGGCGATGCTGTCGTTTTCTATTCCAACGGGGCAGCCGAGCTGATTAATGGTGAAGGGATGCACTATCCGCGGGAGCGGCTGGAGCAGACAGTACGCAAGTATCATTATTTCAACGCCCACAGCCTTTTGGACTGCCTGGTGCTGGATATACACCAGTTCCTCGGCGGCCGCCGCCTCCTGGAGCAGGTTACCCTGGCGGTAATGAAAGTCGAATAAAAAAAGATTAAAGGCTTAATTTTCTACATTTTTCCTATGGCCTTGTCCACCAATTTGCGATATATTAGAAATATAACAGCCTTTTAGAAACGTGACATAATTTGTGAAGGTGATAACTATGACATCGGAAAAGATTATGTTCTTAACCATGATCAGTTCCCTGGC
>JBMOPI010000275.1:0-2298 GCA_049324975.1 Bacillota bacterium | reverse complement strand
GGTCCGGAAATATGTTGCTGTTAACGGCGGTATGACCGATAACCCCCGTCCCGCGCTTTACCAGGCCAGGTACGAAGCTATGTTGGCCAATAAGGCTAAAGAAACGAAGCAGGAGGTTGTGTCCATTGCCGGCAAGTGCTGTGAATCCGGCGATATGCTTATCTGGGACGTGAACCTGCCGCAGGTGGAGTCCGGCGACATCCTTGCCGTATCTTCTACCGGAGCATACAATTACTCCATGTCCAGTAATTACAACCGCATCGGCCGGCCGGCCGTGGTGCTGGTTTATAAAGGCCCGGCGGATTTAATTGTCCGGCGGGAGAGTTATGATGACATTGTTAAAAACGACATACTCCCCGAGCGGTTTCGTAAAAACAAAACCCTGTCTGTAGCGTCAAACAGTTAATTGTTAACTCCTGTCTTATGTAAGGCAGGAGTTTTAATTTTAGTAAAGGGGGATGGTATACCATCCCCCTTCTCCCAAATATAAAACGCCTGCTTCCTTGACAAAATTTCAACAATTATCTAAAGTTAAATAGAGACAGGGAGGACGGACATGGAGATTATTGTCAGCCACAACAATACGGACCTGGACGGGCTGGCCGCCATGGTGGCGGCCAAAAAACTGTACCCGGACGCTGAACTGGTGTATGCCGGCAAACTGCACCGGAACGTCCGGGAATTTATGTCCCTGCATAAAGACACCCTTAACGTTATCCTGGCCAAAGATGTACCGCAGGACCAGGTGGAGCGCCTGATTCTGGTGGACACCAAAAGTCCCGGCAGGATTGGCGAACTTAAGACACTGCCTGACAAGGGCGGTGTTGATGTGCATATTTACGACCATCATCCGCGGAGCGCCGGTGATATCCAGGGCAGTATGGAATTGATAGAACCGGTGGGCGCTACCACTACTTTGCTGGTGGAGCTTATTAAAGAGCGGGGTATAGAGATCAACCCCTTTGAGGCTACGATTTTTGCGCTGGGGATATATGAGGATACAGGCAGCCTGACCTTTTCCACCACTACGCCCCGGGACGCCCGGGCGGTGGCATATCTCCTGGCCCAGGGGGCCAAGTTGTCCGTGGTGGCTGATTTCATCGGCCGGCCCCTGACCGAGGAACAGAAATCCCTTTTGAATACCCTGATTGTGTCTGCAGAAAACCTGCTGATTAACGGGGTCAAAGTACTTATAGCCCAAGCCGCGATAGACGAATACATCGGCGGGCTGTCCCTGCTGACCCATAAACTGGCCGAAGTAGCCCACATTGATGTGGTGTTTGCCGTGGTCATGATGGATGACAGGGTACATATGGTGGCCAGAAGCCGCCTGGACTCCGTGAATGTGGGAGAGATCCTGGAGCATTTTAACGGAGGCGGCCATGCTACCGCCGCTTCTGCTACAATCAGAAACGGCAATGTGGAAGAGATAGTGGAAAAACTGCGCGGGCTGCTAAGAGAAAAGATCCGTCCGGAAACGGTGGCCGCGGATATTATGTCCGCACCGGTAAAAACCCTGACCATGCAGACCAGTATAGAGGAGGCCGGTAAAATCATGCTCCGTTACGGACATACCGGCCTGCCGGTGGTTGACGGGGAAAAGATGGTAGGCATTATTTCCCGCCGGGACATAGACAAGGCCAAACACCACGGGTTGGGCCACGCGCCGGTAAAAGGGTTTATGTCCCATAAGGTGATAACTATTACTCCCAAGACTACTCTGCCGGAAATCCAGCACCTGATGATTGAGCACAA
The DNA here is from genome assembly GCA_049324975.1 of Bacillota bacterium. GTDB lineage: Bacteria > Bacillota > Thermincolia > Thermincolales > CAZWUW01 > JBMOPI01. The sequence goes on along the minus strand of JBMOPI010000275.1, from coordinate 543 downwards.
TATCGGGCGCCTGCCGGTGACAGAAAAAAACCGGATTGTAGGCATCGTTTCCCGTACTGATGTGCTGCGGACGCTGCATGGTGAGAATTATCCGGAGCGTTACGAACGGGTATATAATATAACCCAGCCAATAGTCGAGCGGGACGGGGACAATGTTACCGATTTAATGGCCAGGAACCTGCCGCTTAACGTCCGGGACCTGCTCGGGCAAATAAGCTTTTTGGCCGATCAGCAGGGCTGTGCGGTTTTTGCCGTGGGCGGCTTTGTGCGGGACCTGCTGATGGAAGTCGAGAACCTGGATATCGACCTGGTAGTGGAAGGGGACGGTATTGCCTTTGCCCGGGCGCTGGCGGAGTTTCTCTGCGGCCGGGTACGGGTACATGATAAATTTGGCACTGCCATGGTAATTTTGCCGGATCATTTCCGGGTTGACGTGGCTACGGCCCGCACCGAATACTACGAGTATCCGGCAGCTTTGCCCAAAGTGGAGGTCTCTTCCCTCAAACAGGACCTTTACAGGCGGGACTTTACTGTTAATGCCAT
>JBMOPI010000274.1:0-2315 GCA_049324975.1 Bacillota bacterium | reverse complement strand
GTCCTGTTTTTACCGGGGTAAAGGCATTGGCCAGGATAATCAGCAGTGTGCCGGTTGCGCCAATCATTACCAGGTAATTGAGGGTTTTTGCCCTGGGCTTTTTAAAAACTCCGTCGCTGTCACCACCTTTAAAAAACGCCGTAATTTTTTCCACAAAACTTCCCACTGTCATCGCCTCCTCTTCCTTTAAAATTAAGGTTGCCGGATGATTTTAACCTGTTCCGGGGCAAGACCATAGAAATCAGCCAGGATTTCCTGCAGCTGGCCGCTGTCCCGGGGAACGGCCGGAGTACCTGAATTTTCCCGCGGCCGGACGGCATTGATTTCCGGAACATTTATCTCCACCGGCACAACCCCTTTGTTACTTTCAGGCGTTTTTGCACCGGTGCCGGCGCCTGTTTTAACGATGATATTCTTTATCTGACCAAAATTTTCTGACTGCGGGTCATCTACCATCTCCACTTCGACACCCGTTACTTTTACTGTTTTATCCAGCCTGGCCAGGGCCATCACCTGACCGTTGATTTTTTCCTGCAACCCGGCCAGGACCCGGGCTTTCTGCTCCTCCCCAAGTTTCTTGCCTTTTAACACCGCCGCAGCCAGACCGCCGTCCGGCGGACCGGCGTTAAAACCGACAGCCTCCAGGTTGACACCGCTGTGAAACAGTGACAGCACCGGGTGCAACACCACCATGATAATGAACAACCCCATTACCAACCGTACATAACGGCGCATGTCACCTTTTGGCAGGAGCATTTCCAACAGGGTTGTAAGCATGATAATAACCAGGATATTTTGTACTATGTTACGCAGGAAATCCAAGGCCACCGCCACCTTAACGGAACTTTTAACATTAGCGAAGCATCGTACTGAAATTACCGGCCCCTACAACAATGGCAATGACAAAGAAAAACATCAACCCGACGGAGATAACAGCCGCAAAAACCAACATCAGGCTGTTGCCCATGGTATTCAGGCTGCCGACCACCTGATTGTCACTGATGGGCTGGAGTACAGCCGCCGTAAACTTATAAATGAGGGCCAGGGACAAGATTTTAAGCACCGGAAAGGCACACATAAAAAACACTGCCAGCACACCTACCAGACCAACCGCGTTTTTCAGCAGCAGCGAAGTGCCGACTACCGCTTCCAGGGCGTCTGAAAGCATTTTGCCTACCACCGGAATAAAAGCCCCGGCAGTATACTTGGCCGTTCTGATGGCAATCCCGTCGGCTACCGACCCCGCTACCCCCTGGACAGCCAAAAACCCCATAAAGATGGTCAGGAACAGGCCCAAAAGACCTATCGTCCACTGCTGCAGCAGTTTGGCCAGTTTTGAAACCTGGAACCGTTCGGAAATGTTGCTGGCCAGGCCCAGCACGGCAGCAAAAAAGATTAACGGAAAAATGATGTTTTTGATCAGGGTACTGATACCTGTGAGCACCATCAATGTCAGCGGTTGGAATAATGCCGCCGACGTCAGGTTGCCCATTGCCGTGAGGAGGGTTATCAGCACAGGCAGCATAGCATGCATGAAGGAAATCATGTTTTCAATGGCATCACGCCCGGTCCTGGCAGCGATAGCAAAAGAGCCCAGGGCAATGGTGAAAAGCACCAGGTAACAGACGGCCCAAGCCACCTTGCCCACGGCGCCCTTTTCAAAAGCCGATTGCACATTCTGCAGCACGGCGCAAAAAACAGCCAGGATCATCAGCTGCCCGAGCAGCCGCGAGTTGGCCACCACCTCCCGGAAAAGGTATTTTAATAGTCCGGTAAACACTCCGGTAAGGCTGAAGGCAATTTCCCCGCGGGCAAGCTTATACAACAGCTCCTTAATGTTAAGCTCCGGTATATAGCTCCGGATGTCCCGGTTTATTTCCGTCAGGTATTTGTCAACCGCCGAAAGGTCCAGGGATTCCAATTCTTTTTGCATATCCCCGGTCTGCCCGGCTCCGGTTTCACCGTTCGGGCCGGCTGTCCACGCAGGCGGTGTTTCTCCCGCTGCAGCGGCAACCGTTACAGGCGCAAAAGGGCCGCCCCCCGGCCAAAAAATGAAAACAAACAGCCCCAGGAGGAATAAAATCAGCGCTTTTTTCACGGTTTAATACCCCCTAAGGCATTATTTTCAGCAGCGTGTCAAATACGGCGACGATAATAGGGATAGCGAGCACCATGACGATGACTTTGGCGGCAAACTCAATTTCGCCGGCTACCGCCCCTTCACCGGCATCCCGGCAAATCTGCGCGCCAAATTCGGCTATATAAGCGATGCCGATGATTTTCATCACTGTTTCCATGTAAAGCAGGTTGATGTT
>JBMOPI010000273.1:0-2322 GCA_049324975.1 Bacillota bacterium | reverse complement strand
CAATTTTGGCTATGCCGGCAATATAATCCTCGTTGATGTTTGTGGAAATAGCCGGGGAGGGCGGTTCAACGATATCACCGCTAACATTGAGCACTTCGCTAACACCGTCAACAATAACCCCGATGGCGGCATCCCCCACCTCGACCACGATAATGCGGGTTTGCCGGTCCGACTCACAATCCGGCAGGCCAAACTTGGACCTGAGGTTAAAAACCGGTATCACCTGGCCGCGGAGATTGATAATTCCTTCGATGAAAGAAGCCGTGTTGGGAACTGCGGTAATTGTCTGCATATTGATGATTTCTTTTACCTTCCCGATATCGACGCCGTATGATTCCCCGCCTAACCGGAATACCACAAACTGTTTCTCCGCCTGTTCCAGTTGTTCCGCCATTTATAACCCCTCCTTCTTTAAACCTTAAATTTCTTAATTAGCTGCTGCAGGTCGGTCGCCATCTTTTCGAGGTTGTTGGCCGCAACGGCGATTTCCTCTGTAGATGCGTTCAGTTCCTCGGTGGAAGCCGAAACCTCTTCGGCTGCCGCACCGCTTTCCTCGGAGATTGCCGCGATGTTCTGCATGGCGTTCATTACCTGGTTACTGCTGGCAGTCATCTGCTCGGTAGCCGCTGTGTTTTCTTCAGTGATGGCCGATACATTATCAATGGCTTTAATAACCTCGTTGCTGCTGGCCGCCATTTCTTCCGAAGCTGCGGAAATGCCTTCAATCTGGTCTACGGCCTGTTTTACCTGCTGTACAATTTCTTCCAGGGCCAGCCCGGCGTCATGAGCCAGCTGGGCGCCGGTTTCGACTTCTCCGGTACCGACTTCCATAGCTTTGACGGCATTATCCGTGCCGCGCTGGATATTGGTAATCAGGTCGGCAATTTCCTTGGTAGCTTTACCGCTGCGTTCAGCCAGCTTTCTTACCTCATCCGCCACCACGGCAAAGCCTTTGCCATGTTCACCGGCCCGGGCCGCCTCGATGGCGGCGTTTAAGGCCAGTAGGTTAGTCTGCTCAGCAATATCGTCAATAACCTGAATAATCTCCCCGATCTGCTGGGAGTGTTCACCCAATTCCTTAATCTTGTTTGCAGTGTCAAATACCGACTGCTTAATGCGTTCCATGCCCTCAACGGTTTTCTTTACAGCCTCGCCGCCCTTTTCCGCCACCTCGGCTGTCTTTGCGGCGCCTGTTGAAACAGCCTGGGAATTGGCAGCCACATCCTGGATGGCGGAAGCCATCTGATTCACAATATCTGCTGTCTGCAAAACATTTGCAGACTGTTCCTGAGCACCCTTGGCAATCTGTTCGATGGCCAGAATCAGCTGGTTGGTAATCTCCACGGTCTGGTTGACGTTGGTGGTCTGCTCGTTATTGCCCTTGGCCACCTCACCCACGGCGGCAGCCACCTGCTGGGTGGCCATGCTGGCCTGGTTGGCATTGGCCGACAGCTGTTCACTGGTGGAAGCCACCAACTGGGAAGAATCATTTACTTTACCGAGCAGGTCCCGCAGGTTATGCACCATAGTCTTAAATGCCTTACCCAGGGTTTCCACTTCATCGCCGGTTTTGACTTCCGGCACTTCCCTTGTCAGGTCGCCTTCAGCCACATATCCGGCCACGTCGGTAAGGGCAATCACCGGCCGGGAAATCTTCCGGCCCATGTAGATGCCGGCAGCCAGCCCGATCATGACAGCCACTATGGAAACCACAAACAAAATCCGTTTATTTTTAACAGCTTCGTCTTTGGCTTCACCGACATTTTTTTTAATTAACTCATCGTTCAGAGCGACCAGCTCCGCCTGGGCGGCTTCAAAATCTTTAATGGCTTTACCGGCCTCGGCGATATAGGGTTCTGCTTCCGCATCCCGGTCTGCCCGGTACAGTTCGATAATCCTTTGTCCATTTTCCCAGTATGTTTTATCTGCATTATCAATCCTGGCATACAATCTTTTTCCCTGTTCGGTGGTTAAAACCTTGAAAAGTTCCCCTTTAACTTTTTCGATTTCCGGCCTGCAGACATCAGTAAGGGTTTTCACCGCATCTTCTTTCCGATAAAGCATAAACCCCCTTACGTTAATGATCTGCTTTCGAATGTGGGAATCCATCTGCATGATTCCTACTGTCACCGGGATCCGCCTGTCAAGCACATAATTATACTTTTCCTCCAGGTCCTGCATGCCTGAATTCCCTACGATGGCCACAACTGCGAGAATAACCAGCACAACCACATAGCCTAAAATAATTTTGGTACCAACCTTGAACTTCATTTTCACAGTCTCATCCCCCCAATTTTTTATATTATGTCGCGGTGAAAATAG
>JBMOPI010000272.1:0-2338 GCA_049324975.1 Bacillota bacterium | reverse complement strand
TACAACGCTAACACCAGTTTTTCCCGTTCCGGCAGCTTGTTAATGGCTTCGGTAAGGATCCGTTTCTGTTCTTCCAGCATAACCATGCTGATCGGGTCAGGAACGTTAGTGTCCTGTATTGTGTCGATGACCCGGACACTGTTGGCGCCGTCTTTATCCAGTTTCCACAGGTCTTCCAGGGAAAGTACGGAGGTAAAACTGGTTTCCGCCAGTAAATGGCTGAAGTGTTCTTTGGAGATGCCCATGGCGGCACATACTTCTTCGTCCGTTGCGGCCCGGCCCAGGTCATGTTCCAGCCTGGCGTATGTAGACTCCAGTTCCTTTGCCTTCTGCCTTATTGAGTAAGGGATCCAGTCCATTGACCGCAAACCGTCCCAGATAGCGCCTTTGATCCGGGATATGGCATAAGTCTCAAATTTGATGTTCCTTGATAAATCAAATTTTTCGATGGCGTCGATCAGGCCAAAAATCCCATAACTGATCAGGTCATCCTGCTGTACGTTGGACGGCAGCGAAATCGCCAGCCGGCCTGCCACATACTTAACCAGTGAAGCATATTCTACAATCAGGTCTTCCCGGGCCTGGACATCCTTCAGGTTTTTATAACGCACCCAAAGGTTATGCAGGTCGGCTTTGGCGCTAGAAGGGATCATGTTTTACCTCCTGTCTGGCCGGTTTATTGTTCCAGACCCATCTTCTGAACCAACGAAGCAACCCGTTCCGGGTCTTCTCCGATGATTCTGTTCAACTGGGGGTCAATCTGCTGCGGGGCTAATGGCTTAAAAGCAGTTTCCTGTACAACGGGTTCCTGTACAGCCGGTTCTTCCGCCGGCAGGACGATGTCAAACTGAGTGCCCCGGACAGGCCGGTCACCGGCTTCCGACTGTTCTTCCGGAGCCTGGGTCTGATCGGGTGGAGCAAGAATTCCTTTTATTATAAAGGTAAAAACACACCAGCTGATCGCCGCAAATAATACTGCAGCCAAAACTGCCCTGACCAGCAGCACGGCCGGGGTAACCCCGGACACCAACCCGGTAATCAGCATAATAACGAAAACGGCAATTCCAATATAAATATAATTGCTTATGTTATCCTGAGAACTAGTCACACTACACTCCCCACTCATCAAATTCACCGGCCACCAGCCACTAGATGACTGATTCACCTACATTGATGGTTTTAATCAGCAGTTGGCCGTTATCCGCCGAAAACTCTATGGTCCGGCCATAATTGCCGCCGGTGTCCTGAGCCAGAAGCCTGATCTTTTCTTTCTGCAAAGCGGTTATTACGGCCTCTGCATTGCGTTCACCGATGCGCATGATATCGTTCTTGCCGTAAAAGGAAAACATCTGGGCACCACCGGCGATCTTAGCCACCAGCCGGGTTTTGTTGGCGCCCATGTTAACCATCAACTCTATCAGTAAAGGGACGGCCGTGTCGGCAAATTTGGCCTTGTTTCCCTGGCTTTTGCTCTGCTTGCTGTCCGGGAGCATAATATGCGCCATCCCGGCCACTTTGGTAACGGTGTCCCATAAACAAATCCCCACACATGAACCAAGTCCGCAGGTCTGCAGTACATCGGGTGCCCTGGTAACTTTGAGGTCAGCCATACCTACTTTAATGATTGTGGCCATCTAACCTTTCACTCCTATAGCTGCCAGTATTTTTTCCAGAGACCCTTCCTCAGGGAGCAGAAAAAAGTTCCCGGTCACATTCTCTTCCATTTCACTGAATTCAGTTTCCATAAACAATACATGATCGCCCACCGCCCCGGCGTTAATCAAAACCACGTCGAGGATCGCCCCGGCCATGTCAACAGCTACTGCAGGGACCGAAGGTATAAACTCAAGGCCGGTAAAATTGGCCAGTGCGCTCAGGTAGGCGGCCCCGACAATATTAACCACTTCCGCCAGGGCGGATTTGTCAAATTCACCAATTTCCTTGGTAGTATCCACCGGCCGCCCCATCAGAATGTCCACCAGTACCAGAGCGCTCTCCAAAGGAAGTAAAAACAAAATGTTGCAGGGCGCAGTGCCGGAAACAGTATTAAATATCCCGGCCACGACCATTTCGGCCCCGCCCACCACTTCCGGCACTTCGGCAAAAGGAAGGATACGCACGGAAGGCACGGTCATGCGGATTTTTTTGTTCATCATCTGGGACAGGGCGGTAGCGCCATTGCCTGCGCCGATAGTCCCGATTTCCCTGAAAGCATCAAGTTGAAATTCCGTAAGTTTTTCAAACACCTGAAGGACCCTCCCTAAGGGTTTAATTTTCCGGCCCGGCCGCATCCCCGAGGATTTTATCAAGGTTTAATAAAATCAACAGCCTGCTGCCG
>JBMOPI010000271.1:0-2363 GCA_049324975.1 Bacillota bacterium | reverse complement strand
CATGTTTGGACCCATCAGTGATGTCGTGCCATCGTCACCCACTTTTGAAATGTATCCGGTGGGCATCACCAGTATTGCGGATAACCTGGAACAAAATGGATTCAACGTCCAGATTATCAACCTGGCTTACCAGATGCTGCGCAGTCCCAAATACGACGTGGAAAAAGTCATTGCCCGGCTGAACCCACGCATGTTTGCCATCGACCTGCACTGGCTGCCCCACGCCCATGGCAGTATCGAGGTAGCCAAAATCGTCAAGAAATATCATCCTGATACCCCGGTGCTCTTTGGCGGTCTCTCATCTTCTTATTTTCATGAAGAATTAATCAGTTACCCATGGGTAGATTATGTAATCAGGGGCGATTCAACCGAAGAGCCGGTCCGGCAGCTGGTGGCCGCTGTACGTCAGGGTTTGCCTGTCAACAATATTCCAAACCTTACCTGGAAAAATGAAAGTGGGCACATTCACATAAATCCCCTGGCTCATGTTCCGCCCGATATGGATTATACTTCCATTCCCAGTTACAAATATGTGGTCAGATCAGTTTTTAAGTATGCCAATTTACATAATACCGTGCCTTATCTGGAATGGCTGAAATACCCGGTTACCGCACTGTTAACCTCCCGCGGGTGTACTCATAACTGTTCTATCTGCGGCGGCTCACAGTCGGCTTATAAGAAAATCTGCAACCGTGAAAAACCCGCTTTTCGTTCACCAAAAGTGCTGATCGAAGATATCCGTTTCCTGCAAAAACTTGGTCAGGCGCCCATTTTCATTCTTAATGACTTCCGGATGGCCGGTCCCAAATATACGGAAGAATTTTTACACCTTTTAAAGCAGGAAAATATACAGAACGAACTGGTCTTTGAACTATTCTTCCCAGCCGGTGACGAATTCTTCGGCAAACTGGCCGAAGCTGTCCCGAAATTCAGCATTGAGATTACCCTCGAATCCCATCTTGAGCATATCCGTAAATTTAACGGCAAACTTCCGGTAAGCAACGAACTTATCGAATCAACCCTGGCTTCCGCCCTGAAATATAGCTGTCGTAAAATTGACATTTTCTTTATGACCGGTATACCTAAGCAGACTTATGAGGATGCAGTTTCCGCTGTTGATTACTGCCGGCACCTGCTGGATAAATTCAGCCGCGACCGCCGTCTATGCTTCTTCATCGCCCCGCTGGCCCCCTTCCTGGACCCCGGCTGCCGGGCTTTCGAAAACCCTGAGCAATTTGGCTACCGCCAGTTCTACCGGACCCTGGAGGAACACCGGCAGGGTTTGACCATGCCCAGTTGGAAGTATATATTAAGTTATGAAACCGACTCCATGACCAGGGACGAAATTGTCGAATCAACCTATGAATCTGCATTAAGACTTAACCAGCTAAAATATGATTATGGTTTGATTGATGAAGAGCTGTTTAACGACATAGACTACAGAATAAGAATGGCCCGGAAAATCATCCGGGACATCGATGAAATCATGCAGGTCGGCAATGAAGAGGAGCGTAACAGGCGACTACAGGAAATAAAACTGGTGATTGAACAGGTCAACCGTCATACCATCTGCGGTAAAGATGAACTAAAATGGCCTATCCACCAGCGCTTTGCCAACGCCTTCTCCCTGTTTAAAGTCCTCCTGGGCCTGTTCTTTAAAGAATGGTCGCTGTTGTTCAACCGGCTCCGGCTCAATCTAACCGATAAAACCTTCCGTATTCAAAAAGATACCAAAAAACTTGCAACTTAATATTATGCTAAAATATTAAGGCTATTTAAAAAGGCTTCGCTGGCGCGAAGCGCCGAGTTAGCCTTTTTTATACCGCAGGCGCGTTATATTTTCCTATGGTGTGAAAAAAGCTAGCAACTATTAGTTGCTAGCTTAATTTTTTATTTGGCTCCCCGGGCAGGACTCGAACCTGCAACCTACCGGTTAACAGCCGGGTGCTCCACCATTGAGCTACCGAGGAATGTATCAGCATTAAATATATTATCATAATTTCCCCTTACATTCAAGTGGAAAGTACTCACAGCGCAAGCAAAATTAGTTGCTGTTTAATTAAAAGAATAAGTACATTTTTAAATGGCCATTTATTTAAAACTTCAACAATTCAGATAGAACCCATTATTTGCAGGTTACCGGCCAATTACTAATTTAAAGTTTTATGTTATATTTTCTTCATGAAATAAAGTTTTGGTATAAGTTTATCCGGGAACTATTAAATCAGCCCATCGTCCTAATCGTTCGTAAGTGCTGCCTTGGCATGCACTAGCTCGCTATCGCTCGCGTCGCCTACCGGGGCATCCGATGGTACTTGGCCCGCCCTTAGTTGCAAGGTCGTTTCAGACATGACAAAAGGACT
>JBMOPI010000270.1:0-2390 GCA_049324975.1 Bacillota bacterium | reverse complement strand
CGAACTGACATCCGTAAATCTCTTTCAACCGGTTAAAGATTAAGCAAACAGGCCTGAGGTTATCAGTTTTCGATAACTTGGCTTATGGTTTACTCGGTTGATATTATGCAGTGCACGGTGAATACTTATGCAGATATTCACCGTCTTTTTTTGCCTAAGTCACCTTAAATAATGACTTATAACAGAAGAATTATTAGAAAAAGCTATTGCCCTAAAAAGTCAATTCTGTCCAGATGGTGAGTAAAAGAATCCAGAAGAAACCGGGGCAGTGTAGGGAATTTATATAAAAAGTACAAACCGGGCGGCCTGGAGAAAGGAGGTTTGGCAGACGGCATAACACATAAAGGGCGTCCTGGCCATAACAATTTTTGAGGAGGTTTTAACTATGGTACCTTTAGCATTGAGTATCGGCATATTGGCAGGAATCTGGACATTTGTTTCAGGCAATGTACAAATTCTAACTTGGCCCGCCTTTGTGGGTTGGGCGCTGTTTTTTGCTGCCGGTGGAGACAATGATTCTGTCAAAAAGGCATTGGCCCCGGGTTTGCTGGGCATGGTTCTCGGACTGGCAGTTGTGAAGGGAGCAGCCATTATTCCGGGGGCCTGGTTTGTAGCGGTAGGAGTAACCATAATTGCTATTATAATGGTATTAGTGATGCCCGTAAAGCTGTTCAGCTTCACTCCTGCTGCTTTTGCAGGATGTGCTGTATATTTCGGCGCTAACGGTGATATTGTCGCGGCAGTTGTCCCCTTTGCCCTTGGAATATTGCTCGGCTGGGTTTCGGCCGTTTTGCCCAAGCTGGTGAAAAAACCTGACCTGGAATAAGGTTTGCCGGATATTCGCAAGTCTGGAACTCAGGGGCGCTGATTAAAAATCGGTGCCCTTTGTTTTAAAAAATACTTAAAGTGGGTTGATGATATTGATAATATTGGTACTAAACTGCGGCAGTTCGTCTCTTAAATTCCAGTTGTTTGACATGCAGGATGAGCAGGTATTGGCAAAAGGTATTGTCGAACGTATCGGGTTGAAGGGAGGATGCTTCAGGTATCATCCCGCCGGTAAGGAACCGGTCATACTTTCCGAAGGGAAAGAATTTGAGTCCCATGCCGATGCCTTAAAAGCGGTATTAAATTCATTAACATGCCCGGAATCCGGTGTTATCCCTAGCCTTGCGTCAATTAAGGCTGTCGGGCATAGAGTTGCCCATGGCGGAGAAATGTTTTCTTCGGCAGTTAAAATTACTTCAAAGGTATTGGACGGTATAAAATCCTGTATTCAGTTAGCCCCTCTTCATAACCCGGCCAACATAACGGGAATTGAAGAATGCAGGCGCCTGATGCCCAATGTTACCCAGGTGGCAGTATTTGATACCGCCTTTCACCAAACCATGCCGGAAGAGGCATTTTTATATGCTTTACCCTATGAATACTACGAAAGGCATAAAATTCGCCGTTACGGGTTTCACGGGACTTCCCACCGTTTCGTAGCCCATGAGGCTGCCGGTATCCTTGGGAAGTTCTTAAGTGACCTGAAAATAATTTCATGCCATTTAGGCAACGGATGCAGTATTTGTGCCATTGAAGGCGGGAAATCAGTTGATACCAGTATGGGCTTTACTCCTTTGGAAGGAGTTCCCATGGGTACCCGGAGCGGAACGGTTGACCCGGCTATCATTGAATTTCTGGTAAAAAATGAACCTATGACAATCGACATGGCCATGGATATTTTAAACAAAAAAAGCGGGATATACGGCCTTTCCCAAACCAGCAGCGACTTTAGGGATATTGAAAAGGGAGCCCGGTCGGGTGATAAAAGATGCATAATTGCTTTAGAGGTTTTTGCCAGGGCAGTGAAAAAATATATCGGGGCATACCATGCTGTCCTTAACGGTCTGGATGCTTTGATTTTTACGGCCGGGGTGGGAGAGAATTCTCCTGCGGTCAGGGAAAAAGTCTGTCAAGGGTTAGAGAGCCTTGGGGTAATCATTGATGCAGAAGCAAACGCCGCCAATACTGCCGAAATTATCTCCGCTCCCGGGTCGAAAGTGAAAGTTATTGTAATTCCTACGAATGAAGAGCTTTTAATCGCCAAGGACACTTTTAGGTTAGTTTCCTCCGCTTCCTAAAACATTCTTAACTCCCGGACGGGGTTGGCTTCCCAAAATTAAGAAAAAGGATTTAAGGGGCCGGCATAGTATACTTAAATAACGACAAATTTCGACCGCTTCTGAAAAACTTTGCCATGGGGGTATAGGAAATGCACTGGTCTGACGATGACTGGAGGAAACAGTCTGGTGTTGAAAGTTTAACGGAAATAATTGATGTGGAAGTCCTGCAGGAGATCCAGGATAAATTTGCGGTAGCTACCGGGCTTGCCGCCGTAATTGCTG
>JBMOPI010000269.1:0-2415 GCA_049324975.1 Bacillota bacterium | reverse complement strand
AGGGGCGGCCTTCCGCGATATCTGGGAAAGGTTTGCCGCCGCAGCCGGCCGGTATTTGTCGGTGATAAGTTTAACATTTAGGAGGTAGGTTAAAATGATGGCGATGCTGGCATTGATTATGGGTCTGGCCGCAGTGTTCGGATTTTTCCTGGGGGTATACTTTGTCCTTTACCGGATTAACCTTCCGGAACCCCTGCGCCTGGTAGGAGGAGCGGCCGGAGGGGCGGTTATGGCCGGTATTATGGCCGGTGTCGCCCTGCTGATGGTCTGGCCGCCCTTCAGTCTCCTGTTTGTGGCCGGCGGGCTTGGTTTTATCGGTATTGCTGCCCTGGTGACGTTCAAAGGCGGTAAAAAGGCCGCCAATGAACAGGGAGCGGAAGCGGTGTTTACGGACCGGTACAGTTTAGACCAGAACAGGAGTGATTTTAATGTGGGTTTGGACTCTTATGGCCTTGATTTTGACGCTGGCACTGGGACTTAGTATCGGTGGTCTGGTCACCCGCCGCCGCCAGGGGCTCCTGGAAAACATCGCCCGTTACTTCCTGGTAGCAACCCTGGGCGTAGTGATTTCGGCGCTGAGCATGATCCTGATCATCATCGCGGTCTGGCCCCCATACAACATCTTTTCTCTGGCGCTGCCCTTCGGGTTTCTCGTGCTGGTGCTGGGAGTCCTCCATTTTGTCAGGTCAACAAACGGCAATACTATGAAGGCCGCCGGGGAGGGCGAGTAAAATTAATCTGACGGAAATAAGCATACGAAGGTACTGATAACAGCCCTGTAGTCCGGGGCTGTTATTTTTTTAGTGGATTATATATCATGAAGAGGATGCAATAGACATAACTCCGTGCTTTTAACTTTTAAAAAGCCTCTTGAGCTGACTGCTCAAGAGGCTAATTTTTCAAAGGCTAAAGAATTTTATGTTAGGAAAAGCACAAATTTATTGACAGACCCAAATGCTACTTTTGCAGCCAGTGGCACCGGTTGCAGTATGTTCCGGTTGTTTTGCCGCCACCGGCCGGTTTTTGCTGATCACGGTCATGACAGGTAAGGCAGTTCTGTATGCCTTTTGCCGCCACTTTAGCGGGGTGCGCCGGCACCATGGATTTTTCGTGCATATCCGGCCGCTTCAGATGGCAGTCGTAGCAGAACTCCTGGGCCCGGGCAAAATCAGCAGCCGGATCCCCCGTGGAAGGGGTGAGAAACTTCGGTACACCCGGTGTAACGTGGCACTTAGTGCATTCGCCGATATTGGCGCGGGCAGTTTTGCCGTGTTCCGCTTTCCAGGCCGGCAGGTCATGGGATGGCAGTCCCGGTATGGCTGTATGACAGGCGCTGCACCTGCGGGTAATCCCTGCCTGTTTGTGGCAGCCGATACAAGTCCACATACTGGGTTGGGTATAGTATTTGGTTGCCGCCTGTCTGGCCACATCAAGGTTCCAGGCCTTGTAATCACCGAGTTCCCCGCCGGCTGTAAGGCCACGGTCGGCGATTTTGGCGTGCACCACCCCGCTGTGGCATTTTACGCAGGTCACCCCGGCAGCCGCATGCCGGTCATGGGGGATAATCAGGTCGCCGGAAACCGTGGCTTCCCGGTTTTCGGTATGGCACCGCATACAGACGGAACTTGGTATGCCGTCGGAGATCTTAATGGGTCTGGTAAAACTACTGGTGTCATGTTTGCCCTGGTAATCAGCCGGGTCTACGTCATGGCATCCGGTACAGGGCACTCTGCTGTGGGAGGAAATCTGCCAGGTCATTATTTCCGGCTGCATTTCGTGACAGCCGGTGCAGTCCTTATCCCCGGGGAAATCCGCCGGCCCGCCGGTTGTTATGGTTTCCTTGGCGGTTACCCGGGAGTAGGCGACCCCGAAAAAAATTATGAACAACAGGATACCACAGAAGACCAGAATTGATTCCCGTCGCTCCCGCATGATTGAGACCTCCTTTTACAATTTATGTCCGTTTGCTTCGGCCCTTGCCTGATCGAAGTTTGCCGGGATGCCGGCGCCGCCGGTCCCGCAGCCGACGCGGCAGCCTAAACCGGTCCGGGCGTGGATTGCCGCGGTAACTCGCTGAATCATCTTTTTCAGCGCCGCTGTATCGCTCACGGGAGTTATGATCACGAACTCGTCACCGCCGATCAGACCGGCGGCGTCCCTGCTTCTACCCCGGCCCCTGATTCCCGGGTCCGCAGCGTCCCTGCCTCTGCCGGGGCCTACGGCCCTGGTCACCGACCTGATGGTGTTCAGCACATCTTTTTTTACGGCCTGCACCTGGTATTCGGTATGGCTCCGGACATATTCCCCGAATGCGCGGAGGTCCAGCAGGATAACCGATTCCCGGCCGTGTAAAGAAAAGCCGAGGATGTCGAGCCTGGGGTCATTTTTGTCGGAAACCCCGGTAACCAGGTCCCT
>JBMOPI010000268.1:0-2437 GCA_049324975.1 Bacillota bacterium | reverse complement strand
GGCAACGGGCAGTGTCCAGGCAATGGCGGCAGTACCGGCGGTGACCAGCACCAGGAGGATTTCCTCGGTGGCATAAGCCACGGAGGATAGGTTATCGGAGGAAAAGACAGCCATCGCTTTGACCTTGGTCAACCGTTCGTGGACCAGCCGGGAAGTGCGCAGCGGCCTGCCTAGCAGGTATTTTTTGATCCGTTTGAACACAATTGTTCACCTCTTAAGGGGTTTTTTACGCAAAACAAAAAACCAGCACAAGCAACACCCTACATAGGGTGCCATTGCGCTGGTTTACTTTCAGCCTGAATGCCTTTAACCGGCAATCCTGCTTAATGGTCCACCAGTTTATCTTTGGTAAGTTTATTCTGCAAATCACAGTCGAGAATGAAAATCTCGACCCGTTCACCGGTTTTGGTACTGATATCGCTGTGGCTGCTGACAATACCGCAACCGGTATATTCTTTTATTATTTTGTCAAATTTAGCGCCGTGACTTTCACGCAGTTCCCTGCGTACGATTTTAATCAGCTTTTTGCCTGTTTCGGTCTGGGCCAGGTGTTTTTCTTCGGTGGTGAGGACTCCCCTTAACCGGATAATGACCATATCATTTAAGATATAGGTTTTGATATCCTCCGGCCCACGGCCGGTGAGTTCTCGCTGTAGTTTTTTGAAGGCGTCACAGATTTCGGCTTCCATCTTACCCTGGGACTTAGGCACGTAAATGTCCTCCTGTGTGGGTAATAATCAGTCCATAAAAAACCAGTGCAGGCAAAAGCAATTGCGCACACTGATCCAATTCGTCTCGCCTCCCTTTTCACGCTTACGAGGTTAGCTGCCGGGTTCGGGTCAAAAGAGTAACCCTACTCACTGAAAGAGATTCACCCCTATAATCATTGGGTCCCCCGCTTCTTAAAGAATTCAGCGTTCTGCGTTATTAATTTATTTTTCTGATATCAATACTACTCCTTTTTACCGGAAAAGTATACGGTCGTGTTAGGCGTATTAGTATTGATTAGAATCATAGTAAAGTAAATTTTTTCATCGGGAAACTCAATTACACTATAGCTATTTTTTTCTATGGTTTTCTTATATTTTCTTCTTTATTTATTTAACTAACTGCCACTTGCCGTCCTTCACTTCCACCAGTACCAGGTCATCCTGGTTGAGTCCGTTGTGATCGGTGGCTGACATGCTGAAGATGCCGGAAATGCCTACGAAATTATCCATTTTTTCAAGTTCGTCGCGGATTTTCGCGGAATCAGCCCCGGCGTTCTCGATAGCCTTTACCAGCATCATCAGGCCATCCCAGGCATAGCCGCCAAAAGAGTTAGGGTTTGTTTTATAGGCTGCCTTGTAATCATTGATGTATTCAGTCAGCACCTGTTTTTGTGGGTCGCCGTCCGGCAGGTCTCCGGCCACCAGGAGTTTGCCAATGGGGAAGGCAACACCGTTGGCGGCGGGGCCGGCCAACTCCAGGAAGGTTTCATTGCCGACACCGTGGCTGTGGATAAGGGGGGCAGTGATACCCAGCTGACGGAAATTCTTAGTCATGGTGGAAGCGGAGGGGGGGATAGCCCATACCACCACGGCATCCGGGTTAAGGCCTTTAATACGGGTCAACTGGGCGGTCATGTCCTTGTCCGAGGCTTCAAATTTTTCCTCGGCGATGACGGTAATCCCGTTCCCGGCCGCGCCTTTGGTGAATTCTACCCGGCCACTCTCGCCGTAGGCGTTGTTCATATTCATGAAGGCAACTTTTTTAAGCCCTTTTGATTTCAGGTAGGCAAAAATCTTGCCGGCCACCACAGTGTCGCTCTGCGGCGTTTTAAAAATCCATTGACGCTCTTTAACCGGCTCAACAATAGAAACACTTGCGGCTGATGAAATTAAGGGAATGTTATTGTCCTGGACTATCGGGATGATAGCCTTGGTTGTGCCGCTTGTTGAAGGGCCGATGATAGCAAGCACCTTATCTTCAGTGATCAGTTTTTTAGCCTTAAAAACGGCTTTGACTTCGTCACTCCCACTGTCCTCCAGCACCAGTTCAATAGGGTGGCCGTTGATACCGCCGCTTTTATTGATTTTCTCGACGAGCATCTTGACGGTGTCCCGTTCCGGTATACCCAGGGAAGAAGCCGAACCGGATGAATCAAAGATAGCACCGATTTTATAAGGTTCCTTTCCGCTTTCTTGTTTGGGGGCGGAGGACTCCTGACTGGTGCCGCAGCCGCTTAGGGCCACAGCCGCCGCTACCGTCAAAGCCAGCAGCAGAGACATGATCTTTTTTTTCACTTTTCATAACACTCCTTAATTTTGATTTTTTTTATGTGAGTCAGTCTAAAAACTATAGATTTTTTTCTTTTTCATTGCCCACACCGGCAATTTATGACATAATATGGCAAAGTGCTGTGTTTTTGTGCAATCCATTATGAATTATCCGCCTT
>JBMOPI010000267.1:0-2441 GCA_049324975.1 Bacillota bacterium | reverse complement strand
AGCGGGTCCGCACGATGATGTATACCTTGGGGTTAAACCGGCGCGCAGCTTCAATGATCCGGCGGGTGGCTGCCGGGTCGGAAATGGCCACCACCACAACCCTGGCTTCTTTTACGTTAACATGCTTTAAAACCGCTTCCTGGGCAGCGTCACCAAAAATTATAGGCTCGCCCTTTTCCCGCTCCTCCCTGACCGTCTCGGCATTCATCTCGATAATCACATAGGGGATATCGGCCGCATAGGCGGCCCGGGCCACGTTTTTTCCATTGATGCCGTAACCGATGATGATCAGGTGGTCCCTGATGTCCGTCTCCTTTGTTTCCTGCACCGGGTCCCAGCCGGATTTCAGCCTGGCCGGCAGGGGCAGCCGCAGCACCAGGTCCGCGGCACCCGGGGCGGCGGCTATGACAAAAGGCGTGACCGCCATGGTCAGGATGGACACGGCCAGAAACAGCTGGTAGGAGCCGCCGGCAAGCAGCCCGTATTGGAGACCGGTCTCAGATAAAATAAACGAAAATTCACCCACCTGGCTTAAGGCCAGCCCTACCAGAACCGCGGCGCGCAGGGGAAAACCGATTAAAACCACGGCCGCGCCGGCCACCAGGGCCTTCAGCACCAGCACCCCCAGGGCGGCCAGAGCCACCAGCCCCGGGTTCTGAATAACATAGCCCACGTCGAGCAGCATGCCGACGGAGACAAAGAAGAAACTCGTGAACACATCCCGGAAGGGTAAAATGCTGCCCAGCGCCTGGTGGCTGTATTCGGATTCCGAAATGATCAGGCCGGCCAGGAAGGCGCCCAGGGCCAGGGAAAGCCCGATACTGGAGGTCAGCCAGGCGACAGCCAGGCCCATGACGACTATACTGAGCAGGAAGAGCTCCCGGTTGCGGGTGCGGGCAATCTGGAACAGCAGGTGCGGCACCACCCATTTGGCGCTGATAATCACAAAGACGATGATGCCTACTCCCTTGGTCACCAGGGCCAGGAGCGACCCGCTCACGCTGCCGCCTGTCCCGGCCAGAAGGGGGGTAAAGATGATCATCGGCACGATAATAATGTCCTGGAAAATTAAGATGCCCAGGCTCGCCCGCCCATACGGGCTGTCAATCTCGGCCCGCTGTTGGATGAGCTTGAGGACGATGGCCGTACTGCTCAGCGAGATCAGGAACCCGATAAAAACCGCCCGGCCAAGAGGCAGGCCAAAACCCTGCGCAATGGCCAGAGCGGCGAAGGAGGTTAGGGCTACCTGGAGGGAGCCGCCCAGTATAACAGGTTTCTTGATCTTGAAAAGCCGGTCAAAGGAAAACTCCAAACCGATAGTAAAAAGCAGCAGGACGATGCCGATTTCAGCCAGCATCTCAACTTCGTGAATTTCGTTGACCATTTTGAGGCCGTGGGGCCCGGCCAGTATCCCGGTCAGCAGGTAACCGACAACAGCCGGTATTTTAATTTTGTGGAACAAAAATAAAACAACTACGGATAAGGAGAATATGATGAGTACTCCCTTTAATAACGGTATTTCCACAGCCCACCTCCTGAACCATTTTAGCCGGAATTTACTTTTATAAGTTTATTTTAACCTATTTTGCGTCGTTTTTCAAAAACCATCCGGGCAGTATGTAATGTATCCGGGTCAAATGTCCCGGGGATTTGGGGCAGGTGACAGGAAGATATGTCACGGATAACCCTCTATAATAAAAATAAATACAGTGAAAGGGGGGTTAATCCGTGGCAACCTGCTATAACCCTCAGGTTTTAACACGAAAAACCAACTCTGTTGTCTTCAGCCTGGGCAAAAAATACCAGGCCGGCTTCCAACGCCAGGAACTCCCTGTACTGGTTTTAAAGAGCATGGTGCACCCCCGGCTGGCGCCTGTGATAGACAGGATTTTTGAAATTCCGGAGCTTATCAGGCTTGCAGACATCGTATCTTTGGGCGAAAACCAGCTCCACCACGTCATCCGCATGGCCGAAGAAGCTGTCCAGCTTCCTGAACAGGTCCTGACTGACCTGGGTATAACATCGGAAGCTCTGCTTACTGCCATCCTTTTCCACGATATTGGCAAAGGTCCGGAAATAGACGATTGGGAGCCGGTCAGCGAAAGCATCAGGCAGGAAAAAGTACCGGAAATATTACTCAAATACAATGTCCCGGCTTGGATAGATTACCGCTCCCCCCTGCACCGGCATATCGCCGGCAGCGTGCGGACTGCCGAAGCTTATGGGCTGGAGAGGGAAATTATTGCGGCTATCGCCTTACACCACCATGTTAAAATCACCCCGATGGTCCTGTCCGCGGCAGCCAAACCTTTGGCCCTGACGTCCCTGATCTGCACCGATATCCTGCAGTTCCGGCCCGCCCAGTACGCTGTCCGGGGCAGCAGCCTGGCCCAGTTATTAGGGGTGCTGGACCAGCTTTGTGCCATTGAACGGAAATTTCT
>JBMOPI010000266.1:0-2457 GCA_049324975.1 Bacillota bacterium | reverse complement strand
CGCAATTATAAGCGGAGGTGGGTGTCACATCCTCATGACTTTTATAATAGAACCGGTACCTGCTCCTCTATACTGATCCCCTCTAAGGTCACCCGGCACCTGTAGGCGTACACTTCCACACCGGCCCCGGCAGCGGCCCGCAGGGCTGCGCCAAACACCGGGTCAGTGGCGTCATTGGGCGCAAAGGCCTGGGCATCGTCCCGCTGGATAAGGAAAAGCGCCGCTGCCCGGCCGCCCTCACCCACTGCCCCGGCCAGTTCCTGCAGGTGCCTGGTCCCACGCGCAGTAGGCGCATCGGGAAACATAGCTGTCCCGTCATTGACCAGTGTGACGGATTTTACTTCGATAAAACATTCCTGCTTTACAAAACGCAGCCGGAAATCTATCCGGCTGTGTCCGTAATTATATTCCCGGTTAATTTCTTCCCAGCCCGCAAAAGGTTCCAGCAGCCCTTGCCGGAGGGCCTGCTCTACCACTTTATTGGGCAGGTGGGCGTCGACAGAAACCAGCAACTCCCCATGCCGCACCAGCGCCAGGTCGTAAGCGGTAACCCGGTGCGGGGCTTTTTTTTCTGCTAAAAATACTTCCGTTCCCGGCGCCAGCAGTTCTTTGAGCCGGCCGGAATTTGGTACAAATACGGTTTCCCGGCGCCCCCGCACCTCAACCAGCGCGGCGAACCTGTTCCTGCGTTCGACAAACACACCTCTTATCAGAGGAGGAAATGTATAGGTCAATGAATAAATCACCTTTCGTATATGCCGGTTAAAAGGTTGTCGGCTCTGCCGGCAGTTGATCAATCCCTTTTTTATAACCGAAAAAAATCACCGCAATGAAATAACCCAGCGCCAGGCCCAAAGAAACGATATGTAAGCTCCGCACCAACCCCGGCACATCATAAAACGAATAATTCCGGCCGACTTCCATGAACCCGTGGAATGCGGTATAGGTTTCGTAATCCCCTTCAAACCGTACAAAACCAAGGGCCAGCACCATGGCCTGATATTCCAGATAAACCACAATTAACGGTATAAAATGTAGTAGTTTGCGCATATTTTCACCCTTTGGGAAATTATTCTTCACCCCATTAAATTATACCTGTTCTTATACCGTCGCGGCAAGATATATTACATTACAATCTGACATATACGGACACGCTCGTCGTAACCGCAGGCCGGACAGCTCAATAAGTGAATACAACTGCCCGTTTCTGTACCGGCGGCTTCCGGCGGCTCGTAAAATTCCTGAAATTCATACGGGCTGTATGGCCCATAAAAATCCTCCAGGGTGCCTTTATCTTCTAAGAGCTCACCGTGACAACGGGGACAGTCTTTGCTGATACTTGTAAAACCGTTACATACCGGACAGCAAAATTCCATTTGTATGCCCTCCCAGTCAAATTTTCCGCCAATATTATGCCCCCTTCTGACTGAAGGATTCGCTGCCCGTCATGTAGAAATAATCATAATTATAACAGGTGGTGATAAAATATGCGTCTGGCGCGCAACATCGTGATATTTTTCATCGTCTCGTTCCTTCTGCTGATGTATTCCCCGCTGCAGGAATACCTGGCTTTGCCCCTTGTTGTAAAAGACAAGCCCCGCCGGGCGGAAGCCATCGTAGTTCTCAGCGGAGGCTGGGAAAGCCGGGAACGCCTGGGGAAAAGCACTCTGGAGCGGTATAACTACGCCATCAGGTTATTTCAGGACGGCTTCGCCCCGCTGCTTATTTTTTCCGGCGGCAATCTGGACAACCGGCCGGCGGAAGCCGACCAGATGGCGGAAATGGCCTTAAGTGACGGGTTCTCTTACCAGGCTATAGTCTCTGAAAACAGCTCTTCCACCACCTGGGAAAATGTCCTGTTTACCAAGAGAATTTTAAAGGAAAATAAAATCACCCATGTCATCCTGGTCACTTCTCCTTATCATATGCGCCGGGCCAAAACGATGTTTGAGGAAAAAGGCGTCAAAGTCACCGCCCTGCCGGTGCCGGACAGTGAGCTATACACCGCTAAGGGTTCCCGCCGCCTGGAATTAACAAAAGTTATCCTTCTTGAGTATGTAAAGTTCGGTCTTTACAAGATTGGTATTCCGATATAAGATGGGGGGGTTGATATACTCCTCCTTCTATGCTTTAAAAGCCACTAAATCTTTAAAAGGTGATCTGCTTGAATAAACTTAAAGACTTCGAAACTTTGTTCAGCGAACACTATCAATCCTTATACAAACTTGCATATAAACTGGCAGGCAGCCGGGAGAATGCCGATGATATAGTGCAGGAAGCTTTTCTCAAGGCCTATGCAAACCGGGAAAAATTCCGGGGGGATGCCTCGCTTTATCCTTGCTAGGCAGAAGACCCCCACTTCCAAAGTGGGGGATGAATGCCATTTCCTGCTTTCGTAAAAAATTCTTCCAACCAACACAAAACACTTGTTCGGTTTGCCATTAAATGGTATAATAG
>JBMOPI010000265.1:0-2565 GCA_049324975.1 Bacillota bacterium | reverse complement strand
ATTTTCACCCCCGGCAGCACGGTAGTGTTGGCGCCGATGAGCACGTTGGCGCCGATTTCCACCCGGCCCTTGCGGTATTCCCGGCGCAGGTACTCATGCCCGAGCAGAGTCGAGTTATACCCGATGACACTGTTTTCCCCGATGGAAACGAGTTCGGGGAAGAAAATATCAATCATCACCATCAGGCCAACAGAAGCGTTTTTACCCACCCGCATCCCGAGCAGGCGCCGGTAAAAAAAGTTTTTCAGGGCAAGAGACGGTATATAACGGCATAACTGGATAACTATAAAGTTTTTTACCACTTTTAAGGGATGTACTGTCCGGTGCCAGTACCACAGGGCATTTTTGTCCCCGGGAGAAGGAAAACGCTGGAAATTTCTCATCTGATGCTTTACCTCGGATCCGGATTTTATCTGATTATGCCTGTCCTTTAAGCCCGTAACTCCGGTTTTTCAGATAACGGTACAAAACAAAGGCAATTACCAGGATAATGGCATTAATCAACTGAGCAATAGTAACCGGCCCTATGATTCTCAGGTTGTCCCGGAGCATTTCCACCAGGGTCCGGTAAGTCACGTAGAGGAAAAGGAACTGCACGAATAACTGGCCTGAAAAAACCCTCCGGTCCCTCAACCAGAGCAGGATACCGGACATCAGGAAACCGGCGGCGGAAGCATATAACTGGGTCGGATGCCTGGGCAGGTCGTCTACACCCGGGAACACCACGCCCACCGGCAAATCTGTCGGCAGGCCGTAGCTGTCCCCGTTCAGGAAACAGCCGATACGGACAATACCATAACCCAGCGCCAGGTATGGCGCCATCAGGTCGGCCACCTGCCAGACCGGCAGTCTGTGTTTCCTTAGCACCAGCAGGGCCGCGATTACCCCGCCGAGCAGGCCTCCGTGGAACACCATGCCGCCCTGCTGCAGCATGAAGATGCGCAGGGGCTCTCTGATATAAGTCATGGGTTCATAGAAAATGACATAGAATAACCTGGCACCGACGATCCCACCGATAATCACAAATATTATCAAATCCAGCAGGTGATCGGGGTTGAACCCCTCCCGCCGGGCCCGCCTTAATATCAGGTAAGTGGCCAGGGCAACGGCAATCATAAACATAAAACCCCAGGCAAACACAGGCAGGGAACCAATATGAAACAGTATCGGACGCATGGACTGCACCTCAGCTTTCTATATTACGACATTGTGTAGTACGATTTTATTATATTATGATTTCCAAAGCAAGTCAAGTATAGGTGCGGCAAGGTGCCTACAGGCGCCTGGCCCGCAGGTCGTCCGCTATTTTCGACAGCCGGCGGAGCCGGTGGTTAACCCCGGACTTGCCAACCCTGGGGGTCAGCATCTCACCAAGTTCCTTCAAACTTGTATCAGGGAACTGCAGCCTCAGTTCCGCCACTTCCCGGAGGCTGCCGGGCAGTTTTCGCAAGCCCATGGCCTCATCTATGTATTTGATGTCTTCCACCTGCTTCATGGCGGCATTGACCGTCTTGTTCAGGTTGGCTGTCTCACAGTTGACGATGCGGTTTACGCGGTTGCGCATGTCCTTGTAAATCCGGACATTCTCAAAATTCAGCAGCGCCGCATGGGCGCCCATGACATTGAGCAGGTTGACGATCTCCTCGCTGCCTTTAAGGTAAACCACAAACCAGTTCTTGCGGCCGCTGACCTTGGCCGGCAGGGCGTACTTCTTCAGCAGACGGCAGATATCATGGCTCAGCTGCTCATCATTGGTGGTAATCTCCAGGTGATATGTGCCCTCAGGGTCATTCACCGACCCCCCGCCCAGGAACACGCCCCGTAAAAAAGCCCGGCGGCAGCAGTCTTTTTTAATAAAACCCTCTCTGATTCCTTCTGTCAGTTGACCGTCAGTTTCCATCAGGCCCAAAGCATCCAGAATGGTGCGGATTTTTTCCGGCGACTGGATCCGCACCGCATAGACGTTATTCTTTTTCAGGCGCACCTTCCGCCGCACCAGGATGTCTGCCTGCACGTCGAAAAGCTCCTTGACATAAGTAAAAATTTTTCTGGCCACAGCGGCATTTTCGTTATAGATATGGAGCGCTGTCCGTTGGGCACCGCTGATCTGGATAATCCCGTCCATCCTGGCCAGCGCGGCCAGTTCTGCAATTTTACAGCACCTTCCGGATGCTTTCAGCCGGGCCAGTTCGTTTTTCACCGTAGTTGAAAAAGACATGGCTGTTCCCCTTTGCGGTTCGGAAAAATTGTACTACTATTATAGCACAAACTCATCAGGTACGAAAAGAAACCCGGGGAACTCCCGGGTTTCGTGATAACTATTCGGTTTTAGGTGTCAGCCGCTGGATGATTTCACCGATTTCATCCAGGTAATCGGTGATAGGACGGCCTTTTCTGACATTTTCATTGATTTCCCTGATTCTGGCCACTACATCCGGGTCGGCGGAAACATAAGCCCGGACTATCCGTTTATCGGCTTCCGCCCGTTCCGCGGCTTCGTTCTTGACGGTATTGACACCTTTTTCCTGCTTGCCTTCTGTAATGTTAATCCCAATCAGGGCAACA
>JBMOPI010000264.1:0-2579 GCA_049324975.1 Bacillota bacterium | reverse complement strand
CTATTATACCATTTAATGGCAAACCGAACAAGTGTTTTGTGTTGGTTGGAAGAATTTTTTACGAAAGCAGGAAATGGCATTCATCCCCCACTTTGGAAGTGGGGGTCTTCTGCCTAGCAAGGATAAAAAAAGTGGTCCCTTTGCGGGGCCACTCGTTTTTTAGCACTTTTTGCACTCACAGGTTTTGATGCCTAAGAGGCTGTAAATCGGACACCAGTTTATAACCGCCGTTGCCAGCGGGATGAGGCCGATCAGGTAAATGTTCCTGACGCTCCCCTCCAGGAAAAAGGCCATCAATAATGCCACGCCGATTAAGCCGAAATATTTGGTTGAACCCTCGCCTAAGAAAAAGAAAACCAGTAATCCTATGCCCACCAAGACCCGGATCAGTCTGTCGATTGTGCCTTCGTTTTTCATAACGCATCTCTCCTTTCGGTTTTTGATACGTTTAATATACCGCATATTTTAAATATGTTCCGTGACTTAGTCACATTTGGTGAATTTTTTTGCATAATCCCGGCATCAGTGATTTTTATTTTACCCCGGGAGAGTTCAATGGCTTTTTCCTTTTCAAACTCCTTGAGTACCCGGCTTACTACCTCCCTGGCCGTACCCAGTTCCACGGCTAGTTCGTCGGGGGTAGTTTGCAGGGTGTCCATGCCGCGGGCGGCCAACCTCCTGACATCCTTTGATTTTATTTTGGGCTTAAACAAAGGGCTTGTCAATATCATAAAAGAACCTTATGAATTTCCGGTCAATGATAAAAACAACTTATTGGACTAATAAACCTTTTTTGTAATAAAATATTCCCGGAACATTTGTGAAGGGGGAGATTATGGCTATGGGAAAAATTGCAGGCACCGGTTGGGCCGGGTTTTACCGGTGCGCTTTCCGGGACCACTGGCACCCGGTGACGGCGGTAGTTACACTGGGCGTATTGAGCGCCTTATATTTTGGCATGCTGCAGGCGGTCTGGGCGGTAACGGGGGAGTTTACCCGCTGGGGCGGCCATATCCTGCAGGGGCTGGGCTATGATACGGGAAAGATGAGTTATTTCAATATCATCAAGTTAAAAGGCCTGCCCTGGGACCGGGTAGACGGCTGGGTGGTTTTTGGCATGTTCGGCGGGGCACTTATCGCCGCCTTGTTGGCAGGTAATTTCAAGCTGCGGGTGCCGGTACAGCGGCGCCGGCTGGTGCAGGGCCTGCTGGGCGGTATTATTGCCGGCTTCGGCACCCGGCTGGCCATGGGCTGCAACCTGGCGGCCATGTTCACCGGTATCCCGCAGTTCACCCTGCATGCCTGGCTTTTTACCCTGGCCACCATTGCCGGGACATATTTAGGCCTCAAGGTGAGCCTGATGCCCTTCTTTTTGGGTAAGCCGGTTATTCTGCCGGGCGGCCGGGTGGCAGCTGCCAAAACCGTAAAAAGCCGCCAGCCTATATTCGGCTGGGTGCTGGCGGCTGTGGCGCTGGGTTGGGCGGTATTGGCCTGGCAGGCCGGCAGCGGTAAGCTGGCCCTGGCCGGACTGTTTGGTTTAGCCTTTGGAGCGGTAATCGAACGGGGCCAGATTTGCTTTACCTCAGCTTTCCGCGATTTATGGCTGGTGGGCCGGGCCACGGTGACCAAGGCGATTATCCTGGGCATGGCGGTACAGTCCCTGGGGACCCTGTACTTTATCATGCAGGGCGTCCCGGCCAAAGTGATGTGGGCGGGCGCCGGCGCCGTTTTGGGCGGCCTGCTTTTCGGCTTCGGCATAGTTATTGCCGGGGGCTGCGAAACCGGCTGGATGTATCGGGCCATGGAGGGCCAGGTGAATTTCTGGGTTGTGGGGCTGGGCAATATCATTGGCGCCACTGTTTTGGCAGTAGCCTGGGATAAAGGCATTTACGCTTCGCTGGTGGCGCCGTACCCGAAGGTGGACCTGGTGAAGACCCTTGGCCCCTGGGGCGCTTTGGCCGTGACATTTGCCGGGCTGGGCCTGCTTTACGCCTGGGCCCGGCGGCGGGAGGCCAGGCATAAATATGCGCTGGAACTGCACCTGCCGGTGGAGGTCAATGCCGCCGCTGCTTCGGATATCAAATAGGGGAGGGGTAAAAAATGGCCGAAGAAGCTTTATCCGTTGACCTTGTGCTTGATCTCCGGGGGGAGCCGTGTCCTTACCCGCTGATCTACAGTTTAGAAACCCTGGGCAAAATGCAGCCGGGACAGAGCCTGGAAGTTTTGGCCGACTGCCCGCAGTCCTTCCGTACAGTACCGGAAGAAGCGGTAAAACACGGTTATGTTGTGCTGCGGGAACCCTTGAGGGAAGGGCCGACTATCAGGTTTTTCCTGAAGGTGCCGGAGAAGAAGTGACATTCTCCCTCCATTGAAATGGAGGGCATCTTAAGAGATGCGGGAGGCAGTTCCTAACTTCCTCCGATGCAGGTTATTAACCTGCAAGTTGTTCCATTTCTGACCGGAGATCATCGTTGGAACTATAGGTGCTGTCAGACACCCTCCCGCCAGGTTTATACCTGACGGGCAGCCAGGTCTTTCAACCGGGTTTCACGGCTTACGCCGCTACTCCCTTACTCCGC
>JBMOPI010000263.1:0-2594 GCA_049324975.1 Bacillota bacterium | reverse complement strand
ATCGTAGACACTTGGTGGGTGCAGGAATACCAGGTCTTTTCTAAACAAGTCAATCCCCCCTGATATTGAAGTCAGAAAATTATAAAAATTAGAAGGAAAAAATATATATAACGAGCGAAGACTAAGTACATTTTATCACAAATTTTTATTAACGGTAAATAATTTTTTTGTAAAATATGCAAAAAAAGCTACAGGCAGCCTGCCGCTGCCTGTAGCTTAATTATTTACAGTTAGGTTTGGTGCCATCTTTGGACAGGTGTATTTTGGTACGGTATATCAGCAGTTTCACTTCGGTAAAAAAAAGTTTGCTTAAAATGCCGGCCATTGAAAAGATGTTGGCAAAACGCTGCTGAATGGGCCATTTAAGCTCGTCTTTACCGCATATGGTATGCCGGTTAAGGTTTTCAACTTTGACTTTCAGTTCCTGCAGGCGTTTTTGTTTTAAGGATTCATCTTTAAGCTCCAGTATTTCATCCATGTCATCCATAACTTCCTGGGCGCTTTTGATCCGGAATTCTATCTGTTCAAAAAGTTCTTTTTCTATCAGATTGTATTCATATTTCAGTTTGTTCAGTCGTAATGCGGCGTCGTAAGTGGATCTGACTATTTCATCCCGGGTCATGGCATCTGTTTCAAAACTTAAAATATGTTTCCAGCTGGGTTTGGTCAAAGCCTGCCGGTGGTCTTCCAGTGTATGGCAGAATTTTTTATAGCCGAATTTATCCGGGAACTCAAATGCCAGGCTGCCGGGATCCAGGAACGGAGCAAGCGGGGCGACAAAGAGGGCCAGCCGTTTGTCGCCGTTGAATTTTTCCAGCAGGTGCCTACAGTAATCGATGGCGCCTACTGCCTGGTCATAATTTTGCTTGGGGATACCGGTCATAAAGAAAATATCAATCTTGCGGCAGCCAAACTTAAATGCGGAGGCGATGGTGTTTTCCACTTCTTCGTTGGTACAGACAAATTTACCGTTGAGCCGGCGAATGGATTCGACATGGGTTTCCAGGGTCATTTCCAGGCTAAATTTCGGCACTGCGTCAGCTATCATGGAGAAATATTCATCATCGGCCGGGTAAAATAACTCGATAACCAATTCGTTTTTTACTTTTTCCGCCTTCAAAAGGGTAAAGAATTCCCGGACATACTCCGGACCGGCTTGTCTGATGTCATGGAGAACAAAAATCGGCGCCTGTCCCAGTTTTTGGATCAGCCGGATATCTTCAATCAAGGCTTTTGGTGAACGGTAGGCAGGTTTTTTGCGGTTGCAGATCTTTTCATAAGCAAATTGCGAGCCGCCGCAGATTGAGCAGTTTTGAGTACAGCCCCGGGCCGTCAGGAGCGCGGTAATAGGATATTTGATCCAGTCTAAATAAGGCATGGTGTTTTGCAGGTTGCCGTATTTGAATACTGAGCGGACTACGTAACTGTAACAGGGTATGGATACATAATCAATGTCGTCAGGTACATGGGTTAATGGATTCACATGGACCCCCTGAGAGTCTTTCCAAGTTAGGTTAGGAATATTGGAAAAATCCCCATATCTGCTGGTAATGGCGCACATCAACTGGCGCACCGGTTCTTCTGTGCTGTCACCCCTGACGACAAAATCAACGCAGGGGTAGGTGATAAGTTCTTCGTGATAATATGAAGAAGATAAGCCACCGAAGATAACCGGGGTATCCGGGTGATATTTTTTGCATATTTTGGCTATTTCAATGCTGCCATGGGCATGGGGCAGCCAGTGCAAATCAAGGGCAAAAGCCCGGGGATTGAGGCGGGCGATAACTTTTTCCACATCATAGTTTTTATCCCTGAGCATCCGGTAGGCCAGATTGATAATTTGGACATTAAAGCCGTTTTGCTCAAGGGTTTCGGCGATACTTGTAATACCTACGGGATACATCTCAAAAGTTGGTGAGGAAGGGACCACGTCACTGATAGGGCCAAACATGATGGTATCTTTACGGAAATCGTAAACGCTTGGCGCGTGAAGAAACACGAGGTCTTTTTTGAAAAGCTTGTTCAGCATTTTTGCACCTCTTCCAAGTTGTTATCACCTTTGATAAAGTGGGTTTTTTCACAATTAAAAAGCATCAAAACTTTACACGTGTTTACATTTTACCACAATAGAAGTTATAAATGAAGAGTGCATAAGTACTTTTTATCTCAAAAGAACCGTTTGACTATTTCTGACCTTTGAATCGGGAGTAAACCCGGGCATTTTTCTATAAAACAGCTGAAAATGGCGAAATTCAAACATTGAATAATAACATGGTATTGTGTATATAATAAAGGAAAGGTCAGGGAAGGTCAAGGGAGGGATAATATGCCCGGAATTGCCGATTTTATTGAGGAATATATCAAATCCTTACTGGGTCAGAGCCAGGGTGGGGAAGTGGTTATCCGCCGGAACGAACTGGCCGAACATTTCAGGTGTGCCCCTTCACAGATAAATTATGTCCTGACAACACGATTTTCTTTTGATAAAGGGTATATTATAGAAAGCAGAAGAGGTGGCGGCGGTTTTGTCCGCATTGTCAGAGTAACGCTGAAGGACAAGAGGGAACTGCTTGACATCATTTTGGACACAGTGC
>JBMOPI010000262.1:0-2625 GCA_049324975.1 Bacillota bacterium | reverse complement strand
AGGACATCGCCTGCCAGACCCCGTTGGGGGCTTACTACCGCGTAGAGCACCGGGATTTAAACGCCATGCATGCCGCACTTAACGAGGTGGGCATCATCTATGTCAGTATCGCTGTGCACACCGGCTGGGAAAAAGTCGGCCGGGACGGGCTGGTGCCTTACAACGCCGATTTTTCTATGGTCGGCGGCCATGCCATCGCTCTCGTAGGCTATGACCAGGATGGTTTTATCTTCCAGAACTCCTGGGGGAATGACTGGGGTGACTGCGGTTTTGGCAAAGTAACCTATGATGACTGGCTGGCCAATGCCAGTGACGCCTGGGTCTGCCAGATCGGCATCCGGGTACGTGCCGGAATATCCGTTAAAGCTGCCGCCCGGGCCGCCCGCCCGGCCCAAAGCCCGGCCCTCGACGATATCCGGGGGTTCTTTGTCAACACCGGCAACAACGGCAATATCTCTTTCCACGGCAACTACTATCACGACAGCGCAGAGGAAGTAGCCGGCTTTATGCGCCTGTTTTTTGAGCCGCGCACCCGGGGCTGGCACCGCCCCCGGCTGATGCTGTTCGCCCACGGCGGCCTGAACAGCGAAACCGTCTGTGCCGGACGGATTGCCTGGATGAACGGAACGCTGATGGCTAACGAAATCTACCCCATCCATTTTATGTGGGAGACAGGCATCGGTGAGACCGCCGGCCACATCCTCATCGATGCCATGAAACAGGAGAGGCTGGCCGGCCGCACCGACATTTTCGGCGTCTGGATTCAGGACCGCATCGACCGGGGCATCGAATTTGCCGCCCGGCGCCTCGGCACAGCCATGTGGGACGAAATGAAGGAAAATGCCCGGCTGGCCTTCCGGGAACTCCCCGGTTCCAGGCCGCAGAAGGCCTTACCGGAATTTCCCGGCGCCGCCACGGAACTACCGGGCGGCACAGTCTTCCTGCGGGGGCTGGCGGACTACCTCAACAGCCGCAGAGGGTTGGAACTGCACCTGGTGGGCCACAGCGCCGGTTCTATATGGTTTGCCCATTTTATCCGGCTGCTGGCAGAGCTAAAGCCCCGTTTTGCCGTACAAAACCTAATCCTGTTTGCCCCGGCCATCCGTACTGACCTTTTTCATGAACTAGTGCTGAAGCATGCCGGCGCCAAAGGGCTGGTCAAAAACCTTACGATTTTTAACCTGGATGATACCACCGAGCGGCAGGACAACGTTATGGAGATTTATAACAAATCGCTGCTGTACCTGGTGTCCAACAGTTTTGAAAATGAACGGGGCACACCGCTTTTAGGCATGAACAGGTTCCTCACCGGACCCGATACTGTCGCCGGCGCCGTCCCCTCCAAAAGCGCGGCGGCTTTGAAAGCGGTGCGGGAATTCCTCAGAAAAAACCCCGGCCGCCTGATCAGTTCGCCTTCCTCAGACCCCTCCCCCCGCCGTCGCAGTGACGCCAGGTCCCACGGCGGCTTCAGCAGTGATAGGTCCACTCTGAACAGCATGCTGCGCATCATCCTGAACAGCGACAGCCCCAGCCGGCTGTTTTAGGACAGTGCCTGAAAGTACCAGCCGCAAGTATCATTTTTCCCTTGCATTTGTAACGGCTATCGGTTATAATTAATATTGCTTTTACAGAAAAAAGCTTTAACAATGCGGCCGTGGCGGAACTGGCAGACGCGCACGTTTGAGGGGCGTGTGGGCAACCGTGGGGGTTCAAGTCCCCCCGGCCGCACCAAAATGATTATTACAAAAGGGCTTCCGGTTAAAACCGGAAGCCCTTAATTGTTTCAATTAACTTTATCTACCCTACGAAATTACACTTTTCAATACTTCACCCAGCTCTTCAATGCTAAAAGGCTTGGCAACAACAGCCTTAAAACCTTATTCCGGGTAGTTGGCCATTACCGGGTCGTTAGAGTAGCCGCTGGAGACTATCGCCCTTACATCCAGGATGTAAAAATTAAAAGCCCGTATGGAACTTGCATAACCAAATTTCCACATGGGCTTAATTACTAACAAAACAGGGGATCCCCGGGGCCGATGATGAACCTGATAAACCCTTTGACAGTTATGTTCAAGCTTTTCTTCGGTTTATGAACTATAAGGTAATCAATCTTAATGGATTTCCCTTCAATGGTCAGCGGGTGCAGCAGCCCGGCGCGAAAGGCTTTCTGACAGGCGACCCGGCTGCAGACAGATATGCCCAATCCGGCTTCCACAGTGGATTTAATGGCATTGATACTGCCCATTTCCGTTTTTACATTCATATCATCCAGCTGCAGTCCCCAGGAACCGATGGCTTCCTCAAACACCCGCCGGATACCGGATCCTTTCTCCCTGATAATCAACGGGGCTTTTTTTAGTTCTTCCAAAGTGATGGTTGTCCGGTTTAACCATGGTTTTTGGGGCGGCGCGATTACCAAGAGTTCATCATTTGATACTTTATGAAAAACCAGGTCTTCAATGTATTCAGATAAATTTCCTTCCACTATGGCAACGTCAATTTGATCATTCCTTAACATGTCCAGAATGGTTTCCGCGTTATTTATAACCTGCTTTACCTCGGCCAGCGGGTGCTTCTCTTTAAAAGTCCAAATACTGCATGGCAGGGCATAATTACCGATATTGG
>JBMOPI010000261.1:0-2640 GCA_049324975.1 Bacillota bacterium | reverse complement strand
GGCATTGGACAGGATTGCACTCGTTCTCGTTATTATCGGGGCACTCAACTGGTTGTTGGTGGGGCTGTTCAGGTATGACCTGGTGGCGGCGCTCTTCGGCGGCCCTGAGGCATTGATCAGCCGGATTATTTATACTTTGGTAGGTATAGCCGGCGCCTGGTGTATCACCATGCTCTTCAGGCCCAGAGAAAAGGTAAAATAGCTGCAAAAACAAAAAACAGACCCGTGAGGGTCTGTTTTTACGTTTAGCTGCTTTTCATTTCATCGCCGTAAACCCGGGGCTGCCAGTTTTTAAGGAGGGCTTCGTCAATTACCAGCTGGTTGTTTTCCACGGTGTATTTGATTTCTTCCGGCGCAAAACGCACGCAGCCGCCCATCAGGCCCATCAGGTCGTTGAGCCGCCACCTGGTGCCGCAGGCCTTACAGACCAGTTCTTTGCCTTCGATAGTGAACTTCGTACCTGTACAAGGCTCACAGATGCTGGTAGTCAGGACCACCCGGCCGGCCGGGGAAACGTATGCCATCAGCGGCAGGTAGTCAAGCTTCATAAAGTATTTGCGTTTTTCCCCCCGGTATTCGGT
This sequence comes from Bacillota bacterium, assembly GCA_049324975.1. Classification (GTDB taxonomy): domain Bacteria; phylum Bacillota; class Thermincolia; order Thermincolales; family CAZWUW01; genus JBMOPI01. Next base: position 2,059 of record JBMOPI010000261.1, on the reverse strand, counting down.
GTACAGGATTTTTTCTTTCTTTAGTGTATCGAGAGAGATATAAGCTTTGCCGTTGTTGAGCACCATGGGCGTGTCTTTCATCTCAATTTTTTTGCCTTCATAGTTTTCCGTGCGGCCGATGTTGTAGTTGCCGCCTTTTTCACTTGTATACGGTTTATTGAGGTACATAAAAACGGCTATGCCAAGGGCGAGCACGACACCTACGCCGGCCAGCACTTTTTTGTTCCGCCGGGCCCGGTAGGTATTGTAGTCTTCCATAAACTTAGCGCGTTTCTCAGCCCTGTTTTCTTCCATGACGTTCCCTTCTTTCTATAGGGATTTCATTGCTTCTTTTAATACCTGCATGGGGTCGGCGCCGCCCACGGCAATCCAGTATACCTTGGTCCCCTTCTGCCAGTAATAGTGCTCCTGGCCCATACCCTGGACGTTAACTACTTTGGCCCCGTTGACGGTTAATTCTTTGCGGCCGGAAAAGGCTTTGCTGGCCGGCATTTTTTTGTCCATGATATCCATCAATTGTACTGCTTCAGTTTCGTTGTTGGACTCGGAAACCCATACGGTCATCTGGCTGCCGCCTGCTCCCCCATACTGGGCGATATAACCCTGTTTAATGGTGATTTCCTTCCCGTGGAGCTGGCTGATCATGCCCATGGCCTGGTCCCCCGACGTTACCTGGGCCAGGCTCAGCCCGGCGATATTTTGCGGGAAGGAACCTTCACTGAGGGCTGACGAAGATTGTCCGGCGGGGTCGGGTTCCGGGGTCGTCTGCCCGGTGCCGTAAAGGCTGTTAAGCAGCACCCCTGATACCCCGACAATGCCGAGCACAATAATGGCCGCAATAATTGTTAGCGTCTTTTTTGACAAAATGACCGGCTCCTCTCGTGAGGCCTGTTACAGGCCTTTGTTTTCCAGAGTTTTTTTCAATATAAACAATTCGTCCTGCAGCTGTTTTTCCCTTTTGCCCAGGATAATGGTATAGCCGAAAATCAGAACCCAAATGATCGTGTAAGCGGCGAATAAATACCCCATTAGTAGACCTCCTTTTAGTTGAATCTGTTCCTTAGCCGGTTCTTTGCCGCTGCTACTTCAGACTTTACGCGTTGAACGAACATGCCTTTTTGCAGGAGGTAGAAATAGAGCAGCGTAAAGGCCGCAATGCTGACCAGGAGGGTTTTCACCATGGACGGGGCCATGGCAAAACCTTCGCCGGATACAATGGTAGGATGGATGGTCCGCCACCAGCGGATGGACATCCAGACAACAGGCACGTCGATAAAGCCGATGATGCCGAAGATAGCTGCGTACCTGGCCCTTTTTTCTTCCTCGTCGACAGAAGCCCTGATCATCAGGTAGGCTACATAGATGAACCAGAGCACCAGGGTGGTAGTCAGCCGGTGGTCCCAGGTCCACCAGGCGTTCCACGAAGCCCGCCCCCAGATGGGACCGGTCAGCAGCACAATAGTTGTAAACAGGACGCCGATTTCGGCGGAGGCGTATGACAATACGTCCCATTTGGGGTCCTTTGTTTTCAGGTAAGCGATGCCGGCCACCATCACCACGAAAAAGGCGAAGAAGCCGAGCCAGGCCGAAGCCACATGGAAGTATATAATTTTGGATACGGGGCCCTGGATTTTTTCGTTGGGCACCCACATGAAAATCAGGTACACAGCCGCCGCCATGACGGCGAAGGTGACCCAGCCCAGGAGCTGATGGTATTTCCATGGGGTCGGAATGTTTGCCTTGGCGGCCATAGATTACACCTCCAGCACATATTCAAAAAGTAAAAAGGGTACGACCAGAAAAATGGCGTCGAAAGCGATGATGATTTTGAGCCACATCAGCCAGTCGGCCGCCGGCGCACCGCTTAAGACAGCCGCCGTGGCCTGAACCGCCCCAAGCACGACGGGGACGATGAGCGGGAACAGGATAATGGGCAGCAGGATTTCACTATTCCTGGTATTGGATGACAGGGCCGCCAGGAAGGTACCGCTGGCAATAAAGCCCAGGGTGCCGAGGAAAACGATCAATACCAGGGGACCAAGAGCAGCTGGTTTTATCC
>JBMOPI010000260.1:0-2645 GCA_049324975.1 Bacillota bacterium | reverse complement strand
GATGTGACCATATCCCGCCTGCTTGGCTTTTAGAGCATTAGATGTTCGGAAAGGGGTCTTTATTACGCGGATCAATCTGTTTTCACCACCTTAACGCGTATTTGACCACTTCTATTATACCATTTAACGGCAAACCGAACAAGTGTTTTGTGTTGGTTGGAAGAATTTTTTACGAAAGCGGGAAATGGCATTCATCCCCAACTTTGGAAGTGGGGGTCTTCTGCCTAGCAAGGATAAAATTCCTCCCTTCGTTTAGTACTATAGTTATTTCTAGCAACGGCCGGAATATTCCTGCTAGCTTTTGACGTATTTTGCATCATACTGTGGATAACTCCACCGTTTGAAGAAGTCTTCCGCTGCCTTGACCCCGGAGTCGAAAAGCGCCCGGGCTTTTTCCCCGGACAGGTTGAAATCGGTGGTCCCTACCCCTAGGGTAGGGATAGCGATGGTCCGGGCAAAGTTGCTCTCCCTGATATAACGGGTATCATGGGCTTCAAGCATGGTGGAAAAGAGGGCCGTGAAAAGGGACACCGGCCCGCTGATATTTTGGGGGCGCCCTTCGCCGGGGTCGGTCAGTTTGAACCCAAAAGTCGGCGCCGGAGCCGGGCTTTTGTCAAAAAGCCAGACAGGGAAATTGCTCAGGATCCCGCCATCGACAATATAACTGGTCAGGCTGCTGCCAGTTGCCGATTTATAACGCAGCCGCACCGGTTCAAAGAAGAAGGGGATGCTGGTGCTCATCCGGACGGCCCGGGCCACCTCCAGGTCGTCGGGATTAATGCCGTATTCCCTGACATCCTGCGGTAAAACCAGCATCCGGCCGAGGGAAATATCGGAGGCAATAACCCGCAGCCTGTAGCGGTAGGCATTATGGCACCGGGTGTTAACCACCAGGTCACGGAAGGTCCGTACCCCCTTGGCCGCCAGCTTCTCCCGGACCCAGTTTTCCAGGTAATCCCCCCTGTAAAGCCCCATTTCAAAGATAAGGCTGAGGAGCGGCCCGGCCAGCGGCAGCCCGTGGAGCACGGTGCCGTCCGCGCACTTGCTGTAGTCAATGGCAAAAACCATCTCCCCAATTTCTTCAGCGCTGTAACCGGCCGCCACCAGGGCGGCAATAAGCGCCCCGGCGGAAGTCCCGGCCGCATACACCCATTCGTACTTTTTTTCCGCCACCGTAAGCGCCCCGGCAATACCGATGCCTTTAACCCCGCCGCCTTCAAATACGGCATTAGCTTTTCTGCGTGTTCCCACTACCATCCTCCACATAATTATTATTATTTTATGTGGATTCTGACGATAGGGTGCTAATGTGAACAACAGGCAGGTGACACTCCCTGCCTGTTAAAAGTCAGATTATTCGTTTGAACGCGCTTCCTTAAGCCGGATAAGATATTCAATATGCTTATAAAATGCCTCGGCATCACCATGGAACAGTTCATGGGGCATGGACCGGACCATTTCCGTCAGTTCCCTCTTGTCCTGAAGGGATATAGTGGAACTGTTAATTTTTTCTATCAGGGGATAAGGTGTTTTCGAATTCTCCGGCTGTTTTGACACATTAGTGTAATTAACCTTTATGCCTTCATGCTGCAATAACGGAATGTTTTTCATAACACCACCGCCATCAACTTAATCGTAACCGGGTTATATTATTAATATCGTAATTTCTCTGAAAATACCTTAACACTTTTAAGTTCAGGATAATTTTTAACGCAGCCCGCCGGCGCCGCCGGTGGCCAAACCCTCCGCATAAGCCCGGACATGGGGGAAACCGCGTTTTTCGGCGTCTGCTATTGTTTTTTCTATATCATAATCCACCCTGACAATGGCCGGGGAAACCGATTCCGGGCTGATTTCGAGCAGGCAGTAACAGGCCCGGGGATTGCCGTCCAGGGGGAACCCCACACTGCCGGCGTTGATGATCTGGTAGCCGGCGAAATCCCGGACCATGGGGAAGTGGGTATGGGCTGCCAGGACAACCTTTTCCTCCAGCCCGTTCAACATTTCGGCCAGGTCACAGGGCGCTGTCTCCGGCAAAAGGCCTTCCTGGTTGTTCCGGGGGGATCCGTGCACCAGCAGTAACCGGTGTCCGTTTATTTCTTCCACAGTAGTTTTGGGCAACCCGCTCAGGTATTGAAAATCTTCCGGTGCAAGCTGCTCCTGGCCCCATTTGAGAATATCGGTTAACATCTTTTCATTTTCCGTCTTAGGTTTATAACCGGGCGGCAGGGACCGGCATATCAACTGGTCGGTGTTCCCCTGAATGACCTGGCCGGGCAGCTGCCGGACTGTTTCCAGAACTTCCGAGGGCCGCGGCCCTTTCATCGCCAGGTCCCCCAGGACAAGGTATCTTTCCGCTCCCCTGGCCCGGCAGTCTGCCAACACGGCTTCCAGGGCCACAAGATTGCCGTGGATGTCCCCTATTACGGCGATACGCATTTGAAAGTTCCCCTTTCTCGGGTATAATTTAGTGAACCTCCCCCGCCTATGCATACGCTAAGAGGCGGGAGCTTCAGGAAACATATCTTTAAATCGGCCAGATTGAAGCTCGTTTGAGCCCCCTCATGCACTAGACATGCCCGCCGACTCGTTGACGCTCCCGACAACACCGGAGTTCTGTTTCACCGGTGGCCTGGTCCCAGGCA
>JBMOPI010000259.1:0-2649 GCA_049324975.1 Bacillota bacterium | reverse complement strand
TGTTTTCGTATGCTCCGGGAACAAGCTGTACCCGGATACCCAGCCGTTCCACCAGCGCAGCGTCATCGGTACCCAAAAACCCGGTTTGCCGGGCCTGCTCATAAGCATTTTTGAGGATATCGTACCGGAAGCCCTGGGGCGTCTGGATCTGGTAAAGCCGGCTGCGTTCCAGGGTTTTTTCGACAAATCCTGCAGCGTCTGTCATTTTTATCGTATCTTTAACAGGTACTGCCGCAACAGCAGCCCCGCAGCTTCCGGCGGCGGCTATTACCCTGCCGATAATCCCCGCATCCACCAGAGGCCGGGCGCCATCATGCACCAATACTATATCGGTGTCGTCAGGTACTGCCTGTAAACCGTTATATACCGAGTCCTGCCGTTCGGCGCCCCCGGCTACCACCCGGAAAACTTTTTTTATTTCAAATACGCCGATTAAATCCTCATAAACAGTTTTCTCCCCTTCGGCGCACACCAGGACAACCTCTCCCACTTCATCACAGGAATCAAAAGCCTGCAAGGTATGCACTATAACAGGCATACCTTGCAAATGCAAAAACTGTTTACTGACGGTGGTCTGCATGCGCTTGCCCTGACCTGCAGCCGGTATAACAGCTGCCACTTTAGCCAATCATATTCACCTCGTTCAATGTTGATGCCGGTTCGGCATCGATGCCTTTGCGGTCAGCATTCTTGGGTTTGGCAAAGATCATCCGGCCGGCGGCGGTCTGCAGCACACTGGTCACAAGTACGCCAATGGTCTGCCCGATATGCTTTTTGCCGCCGTCAACCACAATCATGGTGCCGTCATCGAGATAGCCGACGCCCTGGCCGATTTCTTTGCCGTCTTTGATTACCTGCACAACCATCTCTTCTCCAGGCAGCACCACCGGCTTGACCGCATTGGCCAGTTCGTTGATATTCAGCACCTTGACCCCTTGTAATTCAGCAACTTTATTGAGGTTATAGTCATTGGTGATAATCTGGCCGCCCATCACCTGAGCCAGCCGGACCAATTTGCTGTCCACTTCCGCCAGGTCATCAAAATCCTGTTCGTGAATCTGCACCATGACATCCAGTTCTTTTCTGATTTTATTCAGAATGTCCAGACCACGGCGGCCCCGGTTCCTTTTTAACAAATCCGAGGAATCAGCGATATGCCGCAGTTCTTCCAGCACAAAGCCCGGAATCACCAACGTACCTTCGATAAAACCGCTTTTACAGATATCGGCAATCCGTCCGTCAATAATTACGCTGGTATCCAGGATTTTATAAGACACCGCCGGCTTAGATTCGGTTTTTGTAAGTTTTTCTTTACCAAACCTGGGAATAAAGCTTAACAGATCTTCTTTTTTCTTCATCCCCACATTTAAACCAAGATAGCCGAGCAGTAAAGCAACAATAATTTTCAAAAAACCGCCTACCAGGGGTATCCAGTCTACAGCGGTCCCCAATAAAGTAGCTATAATAAGTCCGAAAATTAAACCAATCGCCCCGCCCACTATTTCCTGGATGGACATTTTATAAAGCTTTTGTTCCAGCCAGTTAGTAGTCTGAGTTACTTTTTTGACAATACCAGGTGCCAGGAGCACTCCAATTAAACCGCTAACGGCGGTAATCACCCCTAACATCCCGTAATGGGTTGCGGTATCCCGGACAATATCAAAACCGGCGATATGAGGCGGGAGATAGTAATAACCCAGGGAGAACCCTGCTCCCGTAAATATCAAAACAGTGATAATCCGCAATAATTTCTGAAACACCTTGACACCTCCTTTCTTAGTGACTTTACTAATATATAATATAACTTGAAACTATTATAACCATTATACGCCAACTATTTCCATAGTTTCAAGCGGCAGCACCCGGTTTCGGGAAAAACCTGCGAAAAGGAAGAAATACGCCAGTGAAACTGACGTATTAACCAAAAACCCCGTCTATCATCAATTCTACTTTATCCTCCGCGGAACCTTCGGCCAGTACCAGTTCACTGACCAGGATCTGCCTGGCATTCTCCAGCATCTTTCTCTCACCGGTGGACAGCCCCTTTTCCTGTTCCCGCAGCAGGAGATTACGCACCACTTCGGCAACTTCAAAGATATCCCCGCTCTTGATCTTTTCCATATGTGTCCGGTAACGACGGTTCCAGTTGGTAGACTGGCTGTTGTCCCGTTCCTTCAGGATGCCAAGCACCCTCTGGACACCATCGGTGTCAATAACCTGGCGCAGGCCCACATCTTTTACATTGTTGATAGGCACCATGACTTTCATGTCGCCGATGGGCAGACGCATAATGTAATACTTGCGGATTTCCCCGAGCACTTCCTTCTCCTCAATGGCTTCAATTATACCGGCCCCATGCATTGGATAAACCACTTTATCGCCAATGTTGAACATCAATAAACCTCCTGTCAGAGACGTTGCTCTCTTAGTATAGCACAAAAATACGGTAAATGTCAAAAGAAAAAGTATTATAACATATCGCTTCCAAATGTGTCAATGCTATTTTAGAAAAATTATTTACAAGAAAATTGCAATATTAAATGCCCACCATATTTTGGTAAACCGATGCATTATTATTAACTTGCCATTTCATTTGGTGTTCTATAGCCGAATATCCTTCTTGGATAATTGTTCATCCAGCGCTCAATT
>JBMOPI010000258.1:0-2660 GCA_049324975.1 Bacillota bacterium | reverse complement strand
TATGAATGGATTCATTTTTGAATTATTCATTTTTCTTCCAGGGAGGGGATGCTCGCCATGCCTGATCAACCTAAACAGAACCGGCGGGAACGCAAAAAAAAGGAATACCGGGACAAGATAGTCGCGGCAGCGGTCAAGCTTTTTGACCGCCGGGGCTTTGACGCCACATCCGTTGCCGACATTATGAATGAGGCCGATCTGGGCACAGGTACCTTTTATAACTACTTTCAATCCAAGGAAGATGTAGTGGGCCTTCTGCTCCGGGAGCGCCTGGAAAAACTCCGCCGGGAGATTGCGGCGCTGGTGGAAGCACCGGGTGACAGCCGGGAAAAAGTCCGCCGGTTGTTTCAGATTGTCGGCAATTCTTTTGCCGACGGGCAGCAGGCCCGGGTAGTCATATTGCTGCTACAGGGCAAAAAACTGCCCACCACCGGTATCAGCGGCCACGCTGCCGTTTTTCAGGACCTGGTCCGGGAACTGGTCGCCCGGGCACAGGCGAAGGGCGAGTTCAGGCCGGACATAGATGCCGGCAGAATATCATCTTTTCTGCTCGGTGTGCTCATGTACACTGTCCGGCAGTACCTGCGCTGTATAACCAAAGATTGCGGTCCCGGCGCCGCCGGCCATTTTCAAGAAGTACTGTCCGATAACGTAAAACTGGCCCTCGATGGCATCATAAATTAAGTACTGTTGACCAGATTCACGATAATAAACAACAGGAGTGATTAATCATGACCACCGTCAAAGAAATCGCCGGCAAATTATTTTCCCGCCTCACGCCGCGCAAAGCCGTTCAGCTTGTGAGCCTGGCCATTATTGTTATTGCCGCCGTCCAACTGTACCTGTTCGTACACGGCATCAGGCAGGACGGCGGTGCATCCGCTTTTACCTACCGGCCGGCGCTACTGGAAGGTTTTTTGCCCATTGGCGCAATTATGGCCGCCAAATACTGGATTATGACCGGCATTTATGACCCTGTCCACCCTGCCGGATTGACCATCCTGCTCACCGCTGCCGCAATATCCTTTCTGTTCAGAAGAAGCTTTTGCAGTTGGTTCTGCCCCATCGGGACGATCTCCGAATGGCTCGGCAAACTGGGTTTCCGGCTGTTTAAAAAAGACCTCCGGCTGCCCGTTTTCCTGCATTACCCGTTGATGGTCCTGAAATACGCACTGCTCTTCTTTATCATCTACTTTTTCGTCATTCAGCTACCGGTTGAATATATCGCCTCGTTTATGAATATCCCCGATTATCTGGTTGCTGACATCAAAATCCTGGACTTCTGGCGAAATGTCAATACTCCGGTGCTTCTTTTTATTGTAATCATGATCGTACTATCAGTTATCTTCAAAAATTTCTGGTGCCGCTACCTCTGCCCGTACGGCGCGCTCCTAAGTCTGCCGGCGCTGCTGAGCCCCCTCGGCATAATGCGGAACAAAGAAAGCTGTATCAACTGCGGCCGCTGCAGCCGGGCCTGCCCCAATGACATCAAAGTTGAAACCAAGTCCAGGGTGAACTCTCTGGAATGCACAGCTTGCTTAAACTGCACCCAGGCCTGCCCCGTGGACCATACCCTCACTCCCAAGTGGTTCCGGCTGTCCCTGACGCCAAAAGTAATCGCCGCTTCTATTTTTGTGATATATTTCGGCATTGTTTTATATGCCAAATTAACCGGCGCCTGGCAGACTGTCCTTACCTTCTCCGATTACGTACAACTGCTGGGGCCGGGCGGTTTCGGTATATGACCCTGCATCAGGGTCTTTTTTTCCGCTGTTGGAGCGGACCTGGTGCAGGTGGCAGAAACTTTAAACCCGCAGGAAATTCCCTGCGGGTTAATTTACGTCTTTTAATCCTGATAATTATCTTACAACTAACACCGAACACGGTGCGTGATGGGATACCCGGTCGCTGACACTGCCCAGCAGAAAACCCCTGATTTCCCCCAGGCCCCGGCTGCCCAACACAATCAGGTCGTAACCGCCTGTGCCGGCCAGCTCAATGATAGCCTGGGCCGGATGGCCGATTTTTTGTACCGTCATCGCCGTTAAGCCATCAGGGACCTCTTTTTTAGCCATTTCCAGCACCCGCCGGCCTTCCTCTTCCAGTGCCGTAATGACTTCCGGAGGGATTACCAGCATAGCCGGATCCACCATCGGGCTTTGTACCGGGGTCATTACCACGTGCATGATAGTCAAAACCGACTCAAATCTTTCCGCCAAAGCTGCGGCCTTACGTACCGCTTCCATGGACAAGGCCGACCCGTCTACCGGCACCAGGATCTTTTTAAACATAATGACCCCTCCCATTTTTAATTTTTCTTAACTCAATTATACAACCCTTCGGCACCATCCATCAACTCATTTAATTTATGCAGGCTGTTTACAATCTGTTCGGTTTCTTCCGGTGTCAACCCCCTGATAAGGTTGGCCAGGTAATTGGTTTTAATTACCCCCATCGCTTCCCGGATAGCGAGGGTCTTCGGTTCAAGCTTAATTCTCACCACGCGCCGGTCGGCTTTATCCCTGACCCGAGTAACCGCCCCCTGGCACTCCAGGCGGTCCACGATGCCGGAGACCGTGCTTTTTGCCAGACCTAGCTTTTCGCTCAGCTCACGGACGCTGATATCCGGGTTGTGGTACACTTCATGCAGCAGCATTAGC
>JBMOPI010000257.1:0-2675 GCA_049324975.1 Bacillota bacterium | reverse complement strand
TAACCCCTTTAGGGGTCGTTTGTGGAGGTGCGCGGCTGGCGAAATTTTCAGCGAGCCTTCAGGCTCAGCCTAGCATCAGCCCTTATAGGGCTAGAGCAAACCACCCGCTGAGCGGGTGGTCATGATTTGTTAGGAATAATTTACATATCCCTCAGCCAAAATAAATTTGGCCGTTTCAGGCCAAAAAATTGGTACAGGGGGTTTTTTAGTGCCGGAAATACTGGAAGCCGTAATACGGTCCGCCTTTGGTTTTGTTTCGCTGCTGTTGCTTACGAGGCTTACGGGCAAACAGCAGATTTCCCATCTCACCTTTTATGATTTTGTAGCCGCCATCACTATCGGGGGGATTACCGCGGAGATTGCCGGGGAACTGGATGTAAGCGTGTGGCCGATTTTTGCCGCCCTGGTCACTTTTGTTGCCCTGACTATACTGTCCGGCTACCTTTCCCTGCAGAGCAGGCCGGTGCGCAAACTGCTGCAGGGGGAACCTACAGTGGTGGTCCATAACGGCAAAATCCTGGAAGGCAACATGGCTCGGATGAGGTATAATTTTGACGATTTGATGGGCCAGCTGCGGAACAAAAATGTATTCAACATCAGTGACGTGGAATACGCCATCCTGGAGACTAACGGGGAACTGAGTGTTTTACTTAAAACCCAAAACCAGCCGTTGACCCCGAAGGATTTACATTTATCCACCCGGTACCAGGGAGTGCCCTCAGAACTGATCATGGATGGGGAAATCATCCGCCAGAACCTTGAACAGAATAAATTATCCGAACAGTGGCTGATGGACCAGCTTAAGCTGCAGGGCATTTATAACCCCGGCGAGGTGGCCTATGCCAGCCTGGACAGCAGCGGAAAACTGTATATTGACCGGAAGACTGACAATCTGGACCATGTCACAGATGTCAGTGACAGGGAAGTGTGACATTTATTTTTTGGATTAAATAGAGGAAAATTTTCACAGCATGCAGTAATAATTAATTACGGCACAAACCCATAGAATATACAGTGTGATTTGTTACAACAGGGGAGGGGATGTTAATGGGTAAAATCAAATTTGGCACAGATGGCTGGCGGGCTGTGATGGCCCGGGAATTCACTTTTGACAATGTAAAAATCGTTACCCAGGCCATTGCCAGGTACGTCCTGGCCCATGACCTGGCAGCGCGGGGCGTGGTCATCGGTTATGACAACCGTTTCCTGTCTGAGCATTTTGCCGGCGCGGCCGGGGAAGTGTTAACAGGCAACGGGATTCCGGTGTTTATTACCAACCGGGCCACGCCTACGCCGGTGACGGCCTTTGAGGTAAAACGCCGGGGAGCGGCCGGGGCTGTTATGCTAACGGCCAGCCACAACCCCCCGGAATACAACGGCATCAAGTTTATTCCCGAATACGCCGGCCCGGCGCTGCCTTACATTACGGACGAACTGGAAAAGTATGTCAATGAACTGGTGGAAACGGGCACATATACGGATCTGGATCTGGACAAGGCCAGGGAGAAAGGCCTTGTCCAGTATGTCGACCCCTTTGAGGATTATGTGGCCCATCTGAAAACTGTGGTGGATTTGGACAGTATCCGGCGGGCCGGCCTGAAAGTTGTGGTAGACCCCATGTTTGGCGCCGGCATCGGTTATCTGGACCGGGTTTTGGCAGACGCCGGATGCCGGGTGGAGGTCATCCATGGTTACCGGGATGCCCTCTTCGGAGGTTCACTGCCGGAACCGTCAGCCAAAGTACTGACGGAACTGAGGGACCGGGTTATGGATTCCGGGGCTCATCTGGGCCTTGCTATGGATGGAGACGCCGACCGCTTCGGGATCATTGACCGGGATGGGCGGTTTATCAATGCCAATCAGGTGCTTTACCTGCTGTACCGGCACCTGATCAAAAACCGCGGGATCAAGGGGTCGGTGGCCCGGTCGGTGGCTACCACCCATATGCTGGATAAAATTGCGGCCAGGTACGGTCTGGAGGTTGACGAAACCCCTGTAGGTTTTAAATACATCGGGGAGTCGATGATGAAAAAAGGCAGCATTCTGGGCGGCGAGGAAAGCGGCGGGCTTAGTATTACCGGGCATATCCCGGAAAAGGACGGCATCCTGGCGGCAGCCCTGATGGCCGAGCTGGTAGCTGTGGAGAACAAGTCCCTCGGGGAGATACTGGCCGAACTGGACCGGGAATACGGCGGGCTCATAAGTGAGCGGCTGGACATCCACTGTTCCCAGGAAACCAAAGACCGGGTGCTGGCGGAGCTTAAGGAGCTGGTCCCGCCGGAAGTTGCCGGGCTGGCGGTGGATAAAGTCAACGCCGTGGACGGGAAAAAATTTGTGCTGGTTGACGGCAGTTATGCGCTCATCAGGGCCTCGGGCACAGAACCCTTGTTCCGCATTTATGTGGAGACTGACAGTGTAGAAAAGCTGCGCCGGATCCAGCAGTCCATGCGGGAGATATTAAAACTGTAGTGAACCTCCCCCGCCTACGCATACGCTAAGAGGCGGGAGCTTCAGGGAACATATCTTTAAAGCGGCCAGATTGAAGCTTGTTTGAGCCCCCTCATGCACTAGACATGCCCGCCGACTCGTTGACGCTCCCGACAACACCGGAGTTCTGTTTCACCGGTGGCCTGGTCCCAGGCATCTACTACTTTCTACCTCAACCGGTAGGCCGT
>JBMOPI010000256.1:0-2692 GCA_049324975.1 Bacillota bacterium | reverse complement strand
CTGGCCGGTCATAGTTAAGATTAAATCCGCCTTTTGCACCAGTTCTGCTGAAACCTGCCGCGCCCGGTGCAGGGTGATATCAACCCCGGTTTCCCGCAAGGTTTCCACAGCCTGGTGTGAAGCGGGCTGGTCAGGCCAAGCGGCTAAACCGGCGGAAATAAAATTAAGCCCGCGGTCCGGCGCGAAGGTCTCCGCCCACTGCCTGGCCAGGGCTTCCGCCATAATGCTCCGGCAGGTATTGCCGGTGCAGACAAACAGGATGTTTTTGCCCAACTCCCATCACTCCCGGTATATTGAGGGCGTAAAGCGCCCCGTGTCAAAAAAGCAGCTTTATGCCGATGACAATCAGGACCGCGCCGCCGATAAAAACAGCCTTTTCTCCCACCAGGCCGCCCACCCGCTGCCCGACAGCCAGTCCCGCCAGGGTCATGGCACCGGCCACCAGGCCCATGACTAGGGCGGCTGTACCCAAGGCTACCCGCTGGGTGCCCAGGGTAAAACCGACACTTAAGGCGTCCAGGCTTACGCTGCCGGCCAGCATCAACAGGCCGGTCCGGTTGGCAGTAATAATTTCGGTGGTTTGACAGCTCTCGTTCCGCAGTGCCCCCCGGATCATCCTGATCCCGAGGTAAACCAGCACCAGCGCGCCAATAATGTTGGCCGCGCGGCCGAGCAGGTGGCCGAAAATATCCCCGGCGTAATAACCGGTGAGCGGCATAACAATGTGAAAACCCATTACGGCCAGGGTGACGACGATCACCTGCAGGCGGGTAACCCCGGCCATGCCAAGCCCCACACACATGGAAAAAGCATCAGTGCCGAGAGCAACAGCTATTGCGATGATAGTTGTAATATCCATGTGTTTATTATGTGTGCATGCCGGGCGGTTAATGCGTAATGACATTGCCCCCGGCGGCTTTGGCCAGCCGGTTCATCACGGCCGTGCCAAGCCCGGCGGCCGGGAAACCTTCACAGATAATGGCATCGACGCCTTTTTGGTCCATTTGCCGTAAAGCGCCGTATATATTGCGTGAGACTGTCGCCAGGTCCTCGCGGCTGCCAAGGGAGACAACTTCGTCAACCCGGTAAAATGACGCTGTTTCGTCAGTGGCCAGGATGCCTACTTTTTGACCCTTCTGACGCAGCTCTTCCGCCATTTCAGCTACATGCCGCCGCATGGCGGCATGGTCTGCCAAGGCTACGAGCACCATCCGTGCCCGGGGGGCGTAGTGGGTATATTTCATCCCCGGTGACCGGGGGGCAGTAGGATCCGGAGTTGCCCCACCGGCACCGGCTGCCTCCGTCACATGGCCCAGGACCCCTTCCAGCTCCTCCCGTGTTACCCCGCCGGGCCGTAAAATCACGGGCGGCTCAGCAGTCAGGTCAAGCACGGTGGATTCCACCCCCACCCGGCAGGGGCCGGAGTCAAGCACGGCGTCAATCCGCCCGGCCAGGTCTTCCAGCACATGGTCCGCGCCGGTCGGGCTGGGCCGGCCGGACAGGTTGGCGCTTGGCGCCGCCACCGGCACCCCGGCAGCCCTGATCAGCGCCAGGGCCACAGGATGGTCCGGCATCCGCACGGCAACGGTATCCAGGCCGCCGGTAACCGCATCAGGGACCACCGGCTGCCTGGGCAGCACAACAGTTAACGGCCCTGGCCAGAAAACCTCCATGACCCGCCGGGCCGGAACGGGGATATCAGCTGCCAGCTGTTCAACCATGGCCGGTGCGGCAATATGCACGATCAACGGGTTGTCCGCCGGACGGCCTTTAGCGCGGAAGATGTCCGCCACTGCCCGGGCATCCAGGGCATTTGCCCCCAGTCCATAAACCGTTTCCGTGGGAAAGGCCACGGTCCCGCCGCCGCGGATAATCTCCGCCGCTTTACCTACCAGTTGCGGATCAGGACGTTTGGCATCCACTTTTATATGTAAAGTATGCTTTGGCATGCCCATCACCTCACTGGTTTATACCGGGCCCGGGTTCAAGGCCCTTTTTCAAAGCCAGCTTCAGCAGGGGCGGGGTGACGATGGTGGATACCAGGACCATGGCCACAATAGCGGTATAAAGGGGCTGGTCGATAAGTTTCCGCGTCAAACCTATACTGGCTATAATCAGGGCAATTTCCCCCCGGGAGATCATACCTGTGCCGATGGCCAGGGAGTCACGGAAATCAAAACCGGAAATTTTGGCGCCCAGGCCGCAGCCGATGATTTTTGTGAGGATGGCAATGAGCGTCAATATTACAACGAACAGCAGGCTGCCGCCCAGGCTTTGCACCTGCGCGACCAGGCCGATGCTGACAAAAAATACCGGCACCAGAAAGGTAAAGCCGACGGTTTCAATCTGCCTGGTGACCTGCTTTTTGTATTTTGTCATGCCGATCAGCAGTCCGGCGATATAGGAACCGGTGATATTTGCGACTCCGCTTTCCTCAGCCAAAAAGGCCAAAACCAGACCAAAAAACAGCGCCGCCGCTGCCAGGCTTTCTGTAACCGGCAGATCTGAAGCCCATCTAAGTAAAGGCCTGACAATTATTTTCCCTAATGTAAAAGACAGTACGAAAAATACCGCCATTTTAACAATCACAATGGCCACGGCAGCAACCCCGCCGCCGGCGCCGGCAAGTCCCAACACCAGGGTAAGCACCACGATACCCAGCACATCGTCAATTACGGCCGCACCCAAAATG
>JBMOPI010000255.1:0-2698 GCA_049324975.1 Bacillota bacterium | reverse complement strand
ATATTCTACCATCGTACCTGTTTTCATGATAAAAGCCCAGTCGCTGCTCTGGGCCAGGAGCAGTTCCCTGGCCGCCTGGTTTAGCGCCCGGCGCAGGTCGCCATCGGCATTAAGGTAGGTGTCAGCCAGTTCTGTCATACGTTCGGCGGCTTTGTGTAAATGCCGGTATATCCAGGCATTGCTGTCCTCCAACCATACTTCGTGATACCCTTTGTAACCCCAGCTTGACATAGCGGGCATTGTTACCTGGTTTACCGGATACTCTTTCAAATATTCACTGGGGGTGATGAGCTGCACGGTTTTCTGGTCATAGGCGATTTTTCTGATCAGCATGTCTAGCCAGGCCGGGCCCTCGAACCACCAGTGGCCGAAAAGTTCGGCATCATAGGGAGAAACAACCAACGGTTTGTGGTCCATGATGCCTGCCAGGTATTCAATCTGTTTTTCCCGGTTAAACATAAAATTACCTGCGTGAATGGCGGCTTTTTCCATGGCCCTTTCCGGGACGTAAGGCTCTTTGTGGTTGGTTTTACCGGTAATCCGGTAATATTTGATGCCGGTGTGGATCCGGATACCCTCCGGATGGATATATGGCTTAACATAGTCAAAATCCAGGTCAAAACCGATATCCCGGTAAAACTCCCGGTAATCAAAGTCCCCCGGGTACCCCTCATGGGCGCTCCACACCTGTTTGGAAGTTTCCACATCCCGACCGAAGGCGGCCACCCCGGAAGGGCAGTAAACAGGGGCAAAAATACCGTACTTTGGCCGGACTTCGGCATGCATTATGCCATGGGTATCACAGAAGAAGTACCGGATACCGTATTCTTTCAGGATTTCGTCATCCCCCGGGGCAAAGCCACATTCCGGCAGCCAGATGCCGCGGGGCGGCCGGCCCATATGTTTGGTGTATAAGTCTACAGCCGTCTTCACCTGGGCATGGATGCTCTCCCGCTGCACTCCTAGGAGTGGGAAATAGCCGTGGGTGGCGCCGCAGGTAATAACCTCCAGTTTGCCCAGGTCCTGAAATTTTTTAAAGGCCTTTAACAGGTTGCGCTGGTAACCTTCGTGAAAAGTCCGGCTGACCCGGTAAAAAAGGTCTCTATACATGATAGCGACCCGGTGAAAAGCTGGTTCGTATTTAGTCCGCTCGACTTCCTTTTCCGCCAGTTCAATGAGTTTGGTAATATGCCGGGAGTAACGTTCCTGCAACAGACTGTCAGTCAGCATGGACATCAGGGTCGGGGTAACCGACATGGTAATCCGGAAATCCACACCGTCGGCAACCAGTTTTTCAAAAACATGTATCAGGGGGATATAACATTCTGTAACAGCTTCGTTAAACCATTTCTCTTCCAGAAAAAACTCATGCTCCGGGTGCCGTACAAAGGGCAGGTGGGCATGCAACACCATAGCCAGGTATCCTTTGGACATTGATCACAATCCTTTCTTTTATTTTTCCGGCCGGGCAAATAAATGCTGAGAACCCGGCTGCTGCCACTGCACAGGTGAACTTGGACCGGATGGGCCGATCTTTTCATATAGTTTGCATTGCAGGTCGTCCACCAGCATCCAATCAGGATCGACTTTTTCGGAAAGGCTATCCCGCGGGGTTTTTACCGGGTTGGACCGGGCAATAACCACAAAGTTTCCATCGACCAGGGCGCCCAGTTCCAGCTGAAACATCCTGTTTGGTGTACCGACATGGATAAACCATTCCCGGGCATGTATGTTAACGGGCAGATCATAATATCCTGCAGCTATTTGTCCGACGGAAATGTTATAGATGCGGATAAGATAGTGACTGTTATCGTCCAAACCATAATTTTCACGGAGTTGGTCCCGGTGAGCGGCGCCGATATCCCAGTAACAGTAAATCCAGTAAGGGTCCCTGACCATGGCGGTAAATTTTGTTTCATCATACTTTTCCGGCGGTTCCGGGATATATTCCTGAGGCTGGTCGGGGAACAGCACGGTGCTTAGTTCAAAATCATCATCTGCCGGCATTGCCCGAGCAAGTTCCGGCAGATCAGGCTTTTTGACCGGTTTCCTGGTCAAAGCATAATAAAGGCTTCCACCCAACAGGATGGAACCTAATACAAGCAGCAAAATTATGCTTTCCAGCAGAGACATCGGTTCCCCTCCTTTATTAGAATTAACGCACCGCAAGACGGGTGTGTATTGACTTTTTTATTATGTCCAGAATAAACGGGTTTATTTGTCTTAACGGCTTGAAAATTATATAATAAAAACAATGAAGTTTCCGGGGGAGGATGGGCATGGCTCCGGTTAACAATTATCCTAAATGGACGGGCTGGCAGGCTGTTTTTGTTCTGGCGGCGATGTTCGTAGTGGTTTGGCCGGCAGCATTAATTGAAAATTTCTTTACCATGGTGTTTATCCAAAACCTGGTCATGGGTGCCCTGGTCATTTTTGTAACCCGTTGGTCCGGCGCATTATTGGATGAACTGGGCGTACACCGGCGGGAACTGGGGAAAAATTTGCTGACAGGGTTTTTGGGTGGGCTGGTGCTGGCCTTTTTAATTGCTGCGATATTAATTCTGATCAAATATCTAACCGGCCATGAACCTGAGCTCCAGGAAGTGACCAGGCAGCTCACCGGCGTGCCGGGCGGCCTGCAGATGCTGTGGCCGGTAGTGGTGATAACTGTTGCCGCCCCTATAGCGGAGGAGCTTTA
>JBMOPI010000254.1:0-2735 GCA_049324975.1 Bacillota bacterium | reverse complement strand
CCCCCCGCCCGGAGACTTACAAGTCCTGAGGCCAGCATCCTTGTGCTGGCCATTTTTATTAAACAAATATCAATAATGGAGGTTTAAACAATGAAAGATTTTTTGCCCAAACTACCGCAAAACGGCTGGCAAGATAAAGTTAAGGCTGTCAAACGGTCGGTTATATCAAGCCTCATGGGGGTACCGCTGCTTCATCTCGCCGAGTTTCTGCAAGACTCACAAAATGTCCGGGAGGTTGGTGAAAAAAATGTACAGGCCACAAAGAGAGTTTTATAACTACGGCAAAATGAAGGCCATCAACCAAAGCCTGCACAGCTTTTTTAACCGGGATCAGGGGGTAATCCTGGGCAGCACCGCTGTAGTGAGTCAGAAAGTACATGAAGAAGCCCGGCAACATCCGGGAGAAATCCATATCTTCCGCGACCGGGACGCCGGGGAAAACTATCTTAAGCTAAAGGAAAAACATCAGGTGGTCCATATCGACGTACTGCACAAACAGGCTGTAATCAACCAGTTCGACCTGGCCACCCGGCTCCGGCAAATTGTGCCCCATTACCTGGATGCCGTCGACCGCAACCACGATTGGACGGATGAAGAAAAAAACTATGCGGCCAACAGTATGAGCCGGCGCATACAAGTATATACCGCCATGGGCTACGGTAATTTACTGGACCCTTCCCAACAGGAAGGCCGGGGACCGGATGACCGTTTTATGACCCATGTCCATATCCTGGCCCGGCTTAAAGCCCGTTATCTAAGTCTTGCTTACTGTCTTATCGAAGAGGTGGAAAAAGCCGTCCATTACCAGGGCGCCGAGCTGCGCCCGGTGTTAAAAATAGTGCATTTTGGCGAACCCGATTACGACCAGTCTGCGGAAATGCCCACCGGCATTTATCTGCCGCAACTCAATAACAATATGCCGGAACAAATCCGCCGGCAAAACCTTTACCAGATCATTATGAGCCTGGCCATGCGCATGGGCAGCCTGGATGCTGTCGGGGACTTCTTCCAGGCCCTGGCTCCAATGAAAAACCTGCGTCTCCATAACCTGCACCGCCGGCATAAAGACCTGGACAAAATCATGCAGCAGCTGACAGCGGGCAAGTTAATAAAAAAATCGCTGCTTGGCTATACCATGACCGACCTCGGCCGGGAACTTGAAGATTTTTTGAAGCGCCATGAAAAGGACATTGCCGCCCAGCTCCGCAAATCCATACGCAAGTTCCCTGCCGACAAAATCAACTGTCAGACTTATCATTACTCCCACCTGCGGTCAAAAGAGAAACAATTTCCCAACCGGCGCAAAATCCTGCCGGCGAAAAGCCAGACCTGGGGCAGTGAGGTGGCAGTCCCTGAAACCGTCATCCAGGCAGCTAAAAGGTCTTTTCTCACCGGCCAAAGATATGTAAAAATCGAAAAACCGGATATCATGGTTTACGGCCGTAAATCCCACGCTCCTGTTGACACTTGCCTGCTTATCGACTGCAGCGGCAGTATGATGGGGGAACGCATCAAGGCTGTCAACTTTGTAGCCGAGCACCTTTTGCTCACTACCCGGGAAAAAGTAGCCATTGTTACCTTCCAGGAACGGGACTCTAAAGTTGTGGTACCTTTTACCCGCAGTTATAATGAACTCCACGCCGGGCTGGCCGGCATCAAACCGGAAGGACTGACCCCACTGGCCAAAGGCATTGTTACCACCCTTGACCTGATCAAACAAGAACGGCCGCGCAACCCGCTGCTGGTACTGATTACCGACGGCATCCCCAATTACCCGTTATGGACCGTTGATCCCATAGCCGACGCTTTAAAAGCCGCAGCTATGATTGCCGACCGGAAACTGCGCTTCGTATGTATCGGCATCGACCCGGACCATAAATTCCTGCCCGACCTTGCCGCAGCAGGCAAAGGAAATACCTATATCGTTGACGAAAGCAATAAAAACACCCTGGTGAACATCATCAGGGATGAGAGAAAGAAGTACCAGTATGGATAATAAGTGTTATCAAATCAACTCAATGGCCTTGCTGTGACAAAACCAAACACATTTGCCGCAGCCGAGGCACTTCTTTTTATCAATAGTAGCAGAGCCGGGTCTCCCCCCGATTTGCTCCTGTTTAACAGCATCTATCGGACAACTTAACTCGGCGGCGCAAACAGCGCACCGATCGCATTTGTTCTGGTCAATCACGGCAATTGCCATAACCGTCTCCCCCTTTAAACGGGAATGTTATTGTTCCGACTTCATCCGGGCCAGTTCTTCCTTCAGTAGAGCAAGTTCTTCATCATCATTATACTGGTACAATGCACCCGGTCCGCAGTGGTTCAGGCAGGTCCCGCAATCCTTGCATTTTTCACGGTCGTAAGTTATTTGTCCGGTTTTATCATCATATTGTAAAGCCAGTGGCACACAATAAGCTGCTGCAGGACAATCCTTGTTCTGGTCACAAACATCCCGGTCAATATAAATTGGCATGTACATCTCCTCCTGATCTTTTATACCCCCGCCCGGTATATTTTTAGTATACCCCCCCTTTATTAATATTGTCAATATCTAATCATCTATTATAATGTTCTTCCGCATAGTGCGGGATAAACAAAAAGCGGTTAAAGGAGTTTCGCTGGCTCCTTTAACCGTTTTTTATTACAACGCCGCACCGCTCGGCGTTTCCTTTTTCCTCCGGAGTTTTCGTACCGTCCTTATACCCCAGTGCTTTAAATCATCAATCAGTGTA
>JBMOPI010000253.1:0-2760 GCA_049324975.1 Bacillota bacterium | reverse complement strand
GGAACAGTAGCACTTTGAGGGTATGGTTCTCCAGTTCCAGGTTTTTTACCCGGCTGAATATCTCAATTAGCATCAGCCTGATATGGTCATTGGTGAGCTCACTGTCGGGATTACCCAGCAGCGCCCAGATTTTCTTGTCTGCCAGCATGTCCCAGGGTTGTTCCGCGTTCATGTGCCTCAAACCTTTCCATTTTAAGGTTACACCAACATCTTTTCCGTACCGTCAAAAATTTATACAGAATTGAGAAAGGCGGTGAATCCGGGGTCTCAGAAAACAGACCTACGGAAAGCTTATGCAGGAAGTATGGAAAATGTTATCCGATAAAACCATCTGGGAACTCCTCGGTGACACTGAACAGGATATCGGGCCTGACTTCTTGCGACTGCTGATGATTGAAATGTTCAGCCGGATCAGGCGCCTGGAGCAGGTGAATTTTGCCCTGCAGGCAATTATCCTGCAGCAGGGGATAGCAGATGAAGAATTCTACCGCCACATCCTTAAGGAGGCCAGACAATACATGGACCGGCAAGACGAGGCAAAGGCCGCTGAAGCCGATATCTGGAAGAAGTCCGGCCTCGGGTTTGCTGAAATGGTCAACTTTACCCTGCGGGGCAGCTTTGCCCGGGATACGGTTGCTCCCGACACGGAACCTACCGGTGCGGGATAAGAAGACAAAAAAGCCACCCTCAGGTGGCTTAAAATTTGACATCGTTTTTTAGGTTTGGTCAAACTAATGTGACCGGTTCCTCCGCCGGCGGTTTATTGGGGATGATATGAACAAAATAATAGACCGCCATGACCAGGATATTAAAGAAGAACAGCAGGCACAGCCAGATGGTCTTTTCGCTGTCGGCCATTTTATTATTTTTTACGATGTGACTGATATAGATAATAATATTGATAATACCGGTAATCAGAAGCAGGGCATAAACACCAATCAAACCGACGATAATGATGGCCGGCGGCTCTCCTTCCGGGTTATTTACGGCTTCGAACATAAAAACGGAAAACATTATAATAAGCAACAGGAAGGGGACGAAAGTCGAGACACCGATTAAAGCCTTTTTGGTTTTCGACATGTTCTTTATCCTCCATAGTTCATTGTTTACTCGGAAAAAGCCAGGTATCCGGGGATGACCAGGTTGACAAGCGGCACCAGCATCAAAAGGCCAAGCCAGCCTTCTTTGCCGCGGGCTTTGGCGATTCCCATCCAGAGAATAATGGCAATCACCAGGTTCACCAGCGGAATAATGAAAAGGATCAGCCACCAGCCCGGTTTACCGGCAATCTTGCACATCAGGTACAGGTTTGCCACCGGGATCCAGGCCAGCCAGCCGTTTGCCGTATTGGTTTTGTCGGCGATGGTCTGGAGGGAGTAAGACATATAAGCATAAACCGCGAGCCAGATTATAATACCAAAAAAATCCATAAAGTTATTCCTCCTTTCATTTTCTTATCTTATTCTACATAAATTGACATTGTTCCTGCCCGAGGGCAATCTGACCGTTCGCGGGACATAAAAATAACCGTTCACCCGACCGTTCGCCGGAGCCAGGCGACCGGTCGCCGCTTGTCGACACCGATTATAACCATTCGCCCCTCGTTTTTGACCGTTCGCCGACAATTTACTGACTTTGGTTGTCCGTTGTTTTACAATGTAGACACTGGCGAATTTTCAAAATATTTTGGAAGGGGTGATTTTTTAACACCACCTCATACCGGAATAACCCATGAAAAAATTTTTGGAAAACCCATGAAGCAACACTAAAAAATTATTAAACGGGGGGAGATTTCAAGACATGGAAAACCAAGCTTTAGAGAACCGGATTTTTAATCCGCCTGCTGATTTGGCCGCTAACGCCAATGCCAAAGCAGACATCTACGAGAAAGCCAAAGCCGACCGGCTGGGGTTCTGGGACGCCCAGGCCAAAGAACTGGTTGACTGGTTCGAGCCCTATGACAAGGTGCTGGATGACAGCAATGCCCCTTTCTTCAAGTGGTTCGTTAACGGCAAGCTGAATGTATCCTACAACTGTGTTGACCGCCACGCTAAATCCGCTCGTCGGAACAAGGTTGCTATTATGTACGAGAGCGAAATCGGTAAAGTGGTACAACTTACCTACGGCCAACTGTACCGGGAAGTTAACAAGTTCGCCAATGCCCTGGCCGGCCTCGGTGTTCAGAAGGGTGACCGGGTTACCCTGTACATGCCCATGATTCCTGAAGCTACCATCGCTATGCTGGCCTGCACCCGGATCGGTGCCGCTCACTCCATTGTATTTGGTGGTTTCAGCGCCGAGTCCCTGCGTGACCGGATCAATGACGCACAGGCTAAAGTAGTTATCACCGCCGACGGCAACTTCCGCCGGGGCACTCCGTTCCCGCTGAAGAACAATACAGACAAGGCCCTGGAAGATACGCCTTCCGTACAAAAGTGCGTTGTTGTGAAAAATGCCGGCAACGATGTAGAGATGAAAGAAGGCCGGGACGTATGGTATCATGATATCATGGCAACTGCCGGCAACTACTATGAGCCCGAGAAGATGGATGCCGAAGACATGCTCTTCATCCTCTATACCTCCGGTACCACCGGCAAGCCCAAGGGTGTTGTACATACCACCGGTGGCTATCTGGTACAGACCCAGTCTACTTTGAAGTATGTATTTGACATTAAAGAAGATGACGTATACTGGTGCACCGCCGATATCGGCTGGATCACCGGTCACAGCTATGTAGTATATGCTCCGCTTGCTCTGGGA
>JBMOPI010000252.1:0-2811 GCA_049324975.1 Bacillota bacterium | reverse complement strand
CGCTCCTTTTCCTTCTCCCGGATAGCATCCCGCAGGATGGTGACAGCGTTTGCAGATTTCTGGTAAGCCTCCCGGTAACCGTCCACTTTAAGTATGGAATTAAACACCTGTTTGCGGGGGACTTCGCTCTGTAAAAAGGGTGCTGTAAAGTTCCCCTGGTTAACCCCGATAACGTCCCGGAAAAGTTTTTCCGGGTCCTGGTCAGGATCAATGCCGGTGTTCTCCGCCAGCCAGGCCCGGACATCACCGGCCCCGTGAAGGTCAAGCTCACCGCCGGTTTCTGCGTCGTAAACCTGCCAGGAAAAAGCGGCGTTCCCCCGGAGTTTGCGCACCACCCGGTATTCCCGGTCGTCATTGGCCGTAAAAAACACGGTCACCGCTCCGGATTTGGCGCCGTCCCTGAGGAAGTTCACCAGGGGTTTGGGTTTGACGTCAAAAAGGGCAAACCCAATGCTCTCGATGATGGTGGACTTACCCGCCCCGTTGATGCCTGAAATAAAATTTACCCCGTCAAAAAACCGGATTTCGCGGTCGTCATAGCTTTTAATATTCTGCAGGTGGATAAGGTTAATTTTCAACAGGTTCACCTCCGGCCACAACTTCCCGGTCCTGGGCGGCAGCGGCTTCAGCCAGGTTCAGGTCATCCACCACCCGGTTCACCCCGGCGATGACGTCCAGGGGGTCTGCCCCCGTCAGCACAGCGTTTTTTACCTGCAGCACCAGGTCCACCACAGCGCTGCTGTTTTCCTTCCATTCCGGCCTTTGGCGGCCAATCATTTCCTCTAAGACCCGGCGTTCCACCGCTTGCCGGTCAAGCGCCTCATCACCTGCATTTAACCCTGCAACAGCCGGCAGGTTGGCGTTATTCACCACTTCCACATACAGACAGTTATATACTTCCCTGATTTCGGCGGCCAGGGCATTGGCATCAATGGCCAGGGCGCTAAAATCGATGGTCCCGTACAGGGTCAGCTGAAGCATGGACTGTTCAGGCGGATTTTCGGCTGCCAGGGCAGCCTTCACCCGTTCCCCAGCCTCCGCCGGGTCCGGGCAGCCGGTGATATCGAGGGGCAGTCTCATCACCGGCCGGGGCCGGCTGGGAAAATACCGGATTTGTTTTTCCCTGGCTGTAAAGGTAACCAGGTAAAAGCCTTTTTCCTGGCCGGCCTCGTCGATATGACAGTTTTCCAGGGAGCCGGGATTATATATCCAGCTGTCTATTTCCTGGCGACCGTGGACATGGCCCAGGGCCAGGTAATCCACTTTATCCCGGTAAGCATCCAGCACTTCCCTTTTAATCCCGCCCAGGTCCTGACCCAGAAGTTTGTCCACGGCGGCGTGGAGGACCATGACGGTAGGGGTTCCGGCCGGTGGCAGCCGGTCCGCCAGTTCCGCCAACCGCTGGGCTGTCGTGGCTCCCAGGTAACCCAGGCCTATGAGCCGGATACCCCGCAAGGTCAGGATACTTCCTTCTTTTACGGTATCGTCCCATTCACTAAGGAGGACCCTGCCCTCTTCGTATTTGGGTTTTAATAAGTATAAATAGCCCAGCTGGTTTAAAAAATACATCCATGAGCTTTTATCCTGGTAAAAAGCCTTGTCATGGTTCCCTTCAATTGCCACCACCGGGATACCCCGCTCCTTCAGCCGGCCCAGCAGTCCCATGGCCTGCACAAGGGTCCCGGCGTCGATGGCCCGTTTATGAAAAAAATCCCCTCCGATGACGATAAAATCAACATTGTTTCCCAGGGCACAGTCCACCACCCCGGCAAAGGCGCGGCTAAAATCAGCAAACCGTTCCTCCAGGTTGAACTGCCGGTGCCCTAAATGTATGTCGCTGGCGTGGATAAAACTTACTTTGGTCAACACCGTCACCTACTTTGTTTATGTATCACACCGGGATTACATCGCCGGTGGCAAAAAGATACAGGTATCTCTCCCTGACGGGCCGGTTGAGGACCATTTCAACAGCCCGGGCATAAAGGTTCATCTGGCCCCGGTAACCTGCTGTCAATCCGGCTATGGTTTCCGGTGTCACCCGGTCGGTTTTGTAGTCAATGAGGACCAGGCCGTCTTCTTCGTCAATCAGGCAGTCAATGACCCCCTGTACCAACACCTTGTCGCCCGTGTCAGCAGGGATGTCGGGGTAGATTTGACCGGCAGGCACAGCCATGGTGAAGGGTAGTTCCCGTTTAACAGCTGCATCCTTGAAAGCAGCGGCTTTCAAAACCCGCCGGCCAACCGCGCAGGCAAAAAAACCGGCAATAGCAGCCGTATCAATAACTGCCGCCTGTTCTGCCGTCAAAAGTTCCCGGGCCAGCATACCGGCCAGCTGGTTTTTTATCCCCTCCGCTGTAAGGTCGCCGGCCAGGTCGAGGTGCTGCATCACCAGGTGCATGGCAGAACCTTTTTCTGCCGCCGTAAGCCCGGTGGTTTCCTGCAGGAACCGTGGCCGGGCAGTAAGGGCCTTTACCCTGGCAGCCCCTTCAGGCCCCCCGTCATCTTCCCCGGCAAAACGCCTTTTAACTTCAGTCACCGCCGCTTTGGCCGGTTTTCCGACAATGTTCATATACGGATACAGCCAGCTAAGATAACGGTCTACTGTTTCAGCACAGCCTGCCCCTGCCTCCACCGGGGCGAGCTCCCGGACCCGGGCCATCAGTTCCGACGGGTCGGCCGGCGCCTCTTCCATAACCGGCATACAGTCCGCCGGATTCCAGGCAAATACCTGCCAGCGGGAAGGGTCAGCGGCCATGGGCATGTCCGGCTCATTTTCCGACATGGCCAGCCGTCTTAACGGCAGGCCGTCCG
>JBMOPI010000251.1:20295-36389 GCA_049324975.1 Bacillota bacterium | reverse complement strand
AGTTCCGTTTAAACCTGTCTCATATTATCCGCTACAACAGGGGCTTTTTCTCTGCCTGTTGCTTTAAGTATAATTATCCCTGCTATTCCCGAAACCAGCGATCCCATAATAATCGCCGTTTTGGCGGTAGCCAGCAGGCTCCCGTCTTTAAAGGCCAGACTGGCGATAAACAGGGACATGGTAAACCCTATCCCGCCCAAAATCCCGGCGCCGTAAATATGTTTCCAGGTAACCCGGTCAGGCAGGGCAGCCAGCCCCAGACGCACTGTCAGGTACGAAAAGGCGGTAATACCCGCCTGTTTGCCGATGAACAAACCGGCAACTATACCCAAGGTGACAGGATTAGCCAACACCTCACCAAAATTATGCCAGTTTAGTTCAACCCCCGCATTGGCCAGGGCAAATACAGGCATAATCCCGAAAGCAACCCAGGGATGCAGGGCATGCTCCAGCTTGCGCAGCGGTGACTCGCTGACCCCGCCGCGGGATTTTAGCGGGATAGTCATCCCCAGCAGCACCCCGGCGATAGTGGCGTGCACCCCGGATTTCAGAAAGGCCAGCCACAGGCCAAGACCAAGGATAAGATAAAACCATATGTACCTGACACCGGCCCGGTTGGCTGTAAACAGCAGCAGCAGGATTACGCCTCCCGCGGCCAGCGCCTGCCAGGATATCTGAGCGGTATAAAAAACAGCAATCACCAGTACTGCGCCGAGGTCGTCAACAATCGCCAGGGCCGTAAGGAACACCGCCAGGGCCCGGGGCATGGCCCGGCCAAGCAGCGAGAGGGCCCCCAGGGCAAAAGCAATATCTGTAGCCATGGGAATCCCCCATCCGGAAGCGCCTGCCCCACCGGCATTAAAACTTAAATAGATAGCCGCCGGCAGTACCATGCCGCCAAAAGCGGCGGCTACCGGCAGGGCCGATTTTTTCAGGGAATTCAGCTCACCGACAAGAATCTCCCTTTTTATCTCCATCCCGACTACAAAAAAGAAAATTGCCATCAAGCCGTCGTTGATCCATAAATGGATCGGCTCGGTCAGGGAAAAGTCACCCAAACCGATGGTCACCGGATGACTTAGAATCTCTTCGTAAGAATGGGCAAAAGGCGAGTTAACCCATAATAAAGCCAAGATAGTATTGACGATCAGTACAATGCCGCCGGCCGCCTCATGGGCAAAAAACTCCTCAAAAGGCCGAACGAAACGCTTTGTAAAATGATGCATTTTTTATTACTCCTTTTTTATGCCGCAGAAGCGCTGTGCTCCCTGTGGTGAATAAAAGGGAGTAGTCCGAAAAGGACTACTCCCCCCTGAGTAGACAATTCCTTGCAGCCCGGCTGCCGTAACCTGCGGTCGTAGGCCCCTAGACTTTAGCGTCCCCGGCTTTCACCGGGTTTACACCAACCTTGATAACATTATTAAGCTAAAATTTATTTTACTAAACCGGGATATTTTTGTCAATTTATTTCATGTGGCAGTTCTGGCAAACCGCCATGTTATCCAACTTTTTCAGACGGGAAGTGGGGGCAAAGCTCCCCAGCGAAGTCTCCCCGTTTACCCCTGCCGCCACAGTACCGTGGGGAAAATGACAGGTCAGGCACATGATTTTCCCCGGCTCTCCTTCCAGCGGCAGTGTGGTGGTCAGATTGATTACCCCGTCATTGCTAGTACCGTTCCAGCTCAAGTTTACACCCACTGAGTGGCGGTATTTGCCGTCCGTATAATAAGGCGTGCTGCCGCTGCCGGAGGGGCTGTAGTCGGTGTATACACTGTGGCATCCGGCGCAGACCTTGTTCAGGTTGGCATTATATACCCCCTGCTCCGGCATGTTCCCGGCGCTGTTCACGGCATAAGCGTCCACCCGGCTGCCGTCGCTGGTGGTAAGCAGCCGGTAGTTGTTGTCCCGGGCGTGGGCATTATGGCAGATAAGACACTCCTGGCTGAAATAACTCAACGGGTGGTTGGAGGTGAGGGGCCGGTTGCTGTTATTGGCCTCCTTTCCCCATACTCCCATCTCGTTGGCAAAATACGGGCCGCCCAGTGATTTCTGCCACTTGGCAGCAGTAACCGTACCTGTGAGCGGGTCCTTGGAACCTACGGAAATAACGGCGCCGTTATAAACATTATACCGGCTGCCGGTGTTAAGGTACCCGTGGCAGGTAAAACAGATTTCGCTTATCTGGGGCTTGTTCAGCAGTTTCGCCCGGGGGGCGTTATGGGTGGAGTGGCAGTATTTGCACATATTGGTGTCGTCGGTATAGTTGGCATGGGCATTCTCATTGGGCGGGAAAGTGTTTATCCGGGTAACGGCCGTACCGTTGACCACCTGAAAGTACAAAACAGACCAGTTAGCCGCACCGGCTTCTTTATACGTAGCCGTGGTGCCGCTAACGGTCGGCGTAAGGGTTGTCCAGGTACGCCCGTCGACGCTTTTTTCAAGCGTATCGCCGTCGGTATATGTCCAGGTCAGCGTTATGTCTGTTTTATTTCCGGGGTCGGCAGGATTCGGGTCCATATTGACAGATACTACAACGGGTTGGGTGATTGTAACCGCTATCGCCGCAGCAGCAAAGGAAAAAACCATGAGCGGGACAAGCAGGGCAATCATTTTCAGTTTAAACAAGTCCTCTTCACCAGCCTCCGTTAGCAACCCCTTTTTATTAATATTGTAAACCAACTGTTTTTCTTTTGCCACGACCAATATCTGCCGTTACAGTAAATCATTCAGCACGGCTACCAGTACGTTGGCAAACAGCCTGGCGGACCGGACGGCTTCGGCGGTGGAGTTTTTGACGCTGCCGATTTCCACCAGCAGGCCGCGGGGGTGATGCTGCTGGTTGTAGCGCCCGTCTTTGATAGAGATGCCGCGGGATAAACCCGGGTAGAGCTGGTCCATTTTGGCGGCCACCAGCCGGGCAAACTCTAAGTTTTTTCGCCAGTTGGGATGGGCAGCCCGGGCGTCAGTACCTACAACCAGGAGGATTTTGGCCGTGTCCTGGCCCCCGAGTCTTACCAAAGTCCGCTCCCTGGGCAAAAGTCCGTCCCGGTGAACATCAATGACCATCTGCAGACTGGGGTTTTCCTGTAGCAGTGTTTTGACGGTTTTTTCCGATTCCACGTAGGACTTGCCAAAGGCAGTGTCGTGGATTTTTTCAACATGGGCAATTTTCAGCTTATAAGTTTCCTGAAGTACCCTGGCCAGTTCAGCTGTGGCCGTAGCCACGCCGCCGGCCCGGCCTTTGAGGTGGGTCAGCCCGTCCGTAAGCTCGTAAGTCTCACTTGAATGGGTATTATAGAGGGCAATCAGTGTTTCCGTGGAATAAACCTTGTTCTCCACCGTTGGCGGCAATTCCCCGCCGGCCAGGTCCCCAACCGGAGGTTCGGTTATTTTTTCCGGTTCCATCCACTCATCCAGGCTGTCGGTGGCAGTGGCAGGCACAACTGCGGCCATCAGAGGGATTTCCTGCTGCAGCAGGTTTACCGGGTTGTTAATTTTAACCCCGGTCAGGTAGTACAGGAAATTTCCGACTAACGCTTGCCCGGCTTTCCGGGCGGGCATTTCTTCGGCGTCCACCCGCTTCATGACGGGCAAACCGGCATTTAAAACAGTTTTCCAGTTTAGCCCGGCTGCTTTTTCTTTTAAATTGCTGAAAGCGATATTTTTACCGGCCGGATTATCTGAGGAGTCTGTTCCGGCCACTCCAAACCCGATCGCGGCAATTAACAGCACGACAAAAATAACGTTCCTGACAAGCGGCCAAAGGCTTCCCGGTCTTATTGGGCGCAAGACAATCCCTCCCTGTATGTAATAACATTTATATTCCGGCCAAGCATTATTTATGTTTTATTAAAAAGGCTTCGCTGGCGCAAAGCGCCGAGTTAGCCTTTTTTATACCGCAGGCGCGTTTATACTTTCCTATGGTGTTAAAAAGGCTTCGCTGGCGCAAAGCACCGAGTTAGCCTTTTTTATACCGCAGGCGTACTATACTTTCCTGGGGTACATAGAAAAATCCTACCCGCACGGGGTAGGATTTTGGCCTTAACATTTTTATCTGATAAAAGTCGGTACAAAGGCATCGACAATTCCCACAACAAAAGCTGCCAGCAGAGACCCGACAATGCTTACGCTCAGGTAGGTGGGAATGATAAACTGAGCCAGATAAATCACCACGGCTGCTGTGATAAAGCCTACCAGACCCCGGCTCTGCGGTGAAACCCGGTCACCAAGTAGCTTTTCAACGATATAACCCAGGATAGCGATTACTGCCGCGGCAATCAATGCGCCGACAAAACCGGCAACCTTAATCCCCGGCAAAATGGCAGCCACAAGAAGTAATACCAGTGCTGATACAACAAAACGGATAATAAAGCCAAGCCATTCTCTCAATTGATTCACCTCCTTTTTACAGAATTCAAAGTTAGGTTAACCAAATTTATAGCTTGTATGCGTAATTATCCTTGCATTTTTATTTCCGCCGTGGTAAAATGTAGGATGTCAGATTTTCCAAGGAGGTGAAGCCGCCCGTGCCGAATATTAAATCCGCCAAAAAGAGGGTCGAAGTCATTAAAAAGCGCACTCTCAAGAACGCGCCCATCAAATCTGCCGTGAAGACCTCCGTTCGCAAGTTTGAAGAAGCTCTTACCGCCGCTCCCGAACAAGCAAAAACAACACTGACCAAAGCGGTTGAGGCAATAGACAAGGCTGTAACCAAAGGAGTCCTACATAAGAATACAGCCGCCCGGAAGAAGTCCAGACTGGCGAAGAAACTCAATAAAACCGTAAGCTAGCAACAAGGAGCATGCCTTATGACATGCTCCTTGTTTTTTTAATTCTCAGGGGTTTATTTTACGCAACAGACGGTCGTGCAGTTTACCCAATAACAACAGGGACAAGATCGAACCGATTAGTGCCAGGAACATATCCCACTGGGTGTCCCAGACATCCCCCTGGGTGCCGAGAAAAGCATCGGCCGCAGCGGTGTTTTGCGCAGGAGTATTTCCCTGGCAATGACGGCCGGAATGAACCCCTGGGCGAAATGACCCAGCCGGTCATAATAATTACGGGCCAGGTCAAAGGTATCCCGCAGCCAGTTGAACACGGGCATTTCAGCATACGTATAGTGGCCGCCAACGACTAATATAATCGCATGGATCCATATCAGGCCATACACAAGGTTTGTAAGCCGAAACCTGTTGTAAGTTAACAAAACGATGACCAGACCTATTACTGCAGGCAGGACTTCCAAAAACCACGTGAATATATCCTTGGAATTAATCACCGACCAGACAAAAACGCCCAGAAAACTTATCAGCAACCCCAACAACTCACAAATTTGGTTGAGAACTTTTCGGAAAAAGCTGTACCGAAGCAAGGGCGTTATGTCTTCCAATAATTTAAGTGGGCAGGTAGAAACCGTCTGCAACACTTTAAGAGGCCGGGTTAACTCATGTAATATTAAAATTATACTCAAAAAAGGAAGCCTCTCACAAGTTATGAGGGCTTTCTTTGTTTTAAATTCGATATATTTTTTATCATTATTATGATATAATAACATTGCTAATAATGATAAAGGAGAGATTGTCATGCCTTACATTAGACCGATATCAGACTTAAGGAACAATTTCAATGAAATCTCAGAAATTTGCCATGAGCACGGGGAACCTGTGTTTATTACCAAAAATGGTCAAGGTGATCTGGTTGTTATGAGTTTAGCCCTATACGAAAAATTAGAAGCATTAATTGAATTATACCAAAAATTGGGGGAAGCAGAAAATGAAAGTGCTTCAGGAGCACCAACAGTATCTCATAAAGATTTTATGAAGCAAATGAGGGCTAGAATCAATGGGTAAAAAGTACCGAATCGAGTATCTACCTGTTGCACAAAGTGATTTAACAGAATTACTGGATTACATCCAAAAAGACAATCCTTCTGCTGCCCTAGCTCTCCTTGACCAAATTGATGAGGCGATCCTAAAACTAGAAGTTTTCCCCTTTATGGGACAAGTCCCAAAAGATCGCCGACTACAAAACCTGAATTATCAAATGCTAATCGTAAGCAGTTATCTAATTTTCTATGTTGTAAAGGATAATGTGGTTGAAATAAGAAGAATTCTCCACGGCAGAAGAAAATATGGTTTTCTCATTGACCCCAGATAACCAGATTTCGTCTAATATCCCGGCCCATCCACGAACTTCTGCGGCGGATGGCTGGCGCGGATTTTGCCTCATACTTTTTCCGGTATTCTAGCAAAAATCGCGACAGCCGAGGACGGAGAAAGTTGGGCGTAGCGCCAGCGGAGCCGTTTAGCCTGTTGTTCGATATTATCAGCCCAGCTTATTGGGTTTTGCCCATACTAGATAAAAAAATATCCGTTTGTTTTGGACTTTTTCAACTTTAATTACAGAGTCATTCACAAGTTTTAAGATATTTCTATTTTGGCAGCCCCGATTATTGACATGCCAGTCATCTATCAGATTCAAAAACCAAGTAAGTAATCGATTGTTGTTAGCACCATGTTCAAACAATAAAATCTGACCGTCTGGCTTGCACCACTTATTAAAATTTCACACGGCCCGGCATAGATGGGCCAGCAGTATCTCCATGGCCGGTAGCGGCTCCTGCCGGCCGGTTTTTATTGCTACGTCTGCGGCCAGGATATCTTCCAGGGACTGTTCCAGCTCTTCCCGCTGAAAATTCCTGCTCTGGCGGATACACTTGCCTGTTACAAAAGGGTGCAGCTGCAGCCTGGAAGCTATCTGTTTTTCCGCATAGCCTGTGCTGTGCAGCACCTTGACCTGCAGCAAAAGCCGGAACTGCCTGGCGACCATGAACAGGATCCGGATTGGCGGTTCACCGTAAGTGACCATGTCCCGCATCATCTTGACGGCTTTTTCGTACCTTCTCTCGCCTACCGCGTCCACCAGTTCAAAAATACTCAGTTCGGTGGTTTTACCCACCAGAACTGCAACATCATCCTTTTTGATCTGCGTCCGCTGGCCTGTATAACTGATCAGCTTTTCCGCCTCGCCGTCCAGCTGCTGCAGGTTGCTTCCCACCGCCGTTATAAGTTCGGCCGCCGCGGCCGGCTCCATTTTTTTGCCGGCGGATGCAAAACGGCGTTCCAGCCAAAGGCTCAGTTCTTTTCCTTTAAGGGATGAAAACTCTACCACCTGGCCGTTTTTTTCAATGACTTTAAACAGTTTTTTCTTTTTGTCCACTGACCCGGCGCTAAAAACCAGGCAGGTCGAAGCAGACGGGTTTTCCAGATATTCGAGCAGGGCCTTCTCCCCGGCCGGGCTTTTCTCTTCCTGAGCCTCGTCCTTGGCCGCGGTTTTTTCCCTGTCTTTGCTTTCTTCCTTAGCCTTGCGCCGCGACTTAAAAAAATCCGCGTCCCTGACAATCACTACCCGTTTTTCCGCCATAAAAGGCAGGGTGGCGGCCAGGGTGGCAATCTCATCCGGGGCCGTTTCCCGGCCATCAAGGATATCGAGGTTAAATTCGCGCACCTCGTCCGGCAGCAGCCTGTCCCGGAACATATTGACCACTTCGTCCCGGAGGTATGTTTCTTCCCCGTACAACAGGTACACCGTGGAAACCAGCTTCCTCTCCAAACTGTTGACCAGGCCCTGGTAATCCAATCAGATTACAGTCTGCCCGCTCCAGCCGTGCCCCTCGGAGATTAAGGTAACTGCTCCATGGAGGTCGGTGCGGGTTACCCTGATGTCATTTGCTTTAAGTGCGGCCAGCACTTCCCCGGAAGGGTGGCCGAACAGGTTCCGGCCCACGCTGATTACAGCCAGGTCCGGGTCTACTTTTTGATAAAACTTGTCTGACAAAGAGCCCCGGCTGCCGTGATGGGGTATTTTCAGCACATCTGCCCGCAGGTCCCGGTGCCCGGCCAGGAGCCTGTCCATGGCCTCGGCCTCGATATCGCCGGTCAGCAATATGGAATCCCGGCCATAAGATAATTTTAACACAATTGAGCTGTTATTTGAATCTGCCGGCATACCGGAAGTTTTATTTTTCTGCGGTGCCAGCACTTCAATACGGATTTGCGGGTCAAGTATGATGCGGTCGCCGGCGCCAACCGGCACTGTTGGGATCGACTTTTTGCCGGCCAGCGTGGCGATTTCGGCCAGGGCAGTTGCCCCTGTGCTATCGGCTTCCCCTAACCCCTTATCCTCCGCGGATGGCGGTGTGACAATCTTTTTCACCTTCAGCTTTTCCAGCACGGCCGGTACGCCGCCGATATGGTCAAGATGCATGTGGGTCAGGACCAGGGCGTCAATTTTGCTTACCCCGTAATTACGCAGGACCGGCACCAGGATTCTGGCCCCGGTGTCAAACCCGGTTTCCCTGCCGCCTGCGCTCCCGCCGGTGTCGATGAGCATTACCTTCCCCCGGGGTGTGCGGATTAAAACACTGTCCCCTTCCCCGACATCGACAAAGGTCACCGTAAGCGGTCCCGGGGGTTGATAAAACAGCGGCCACAAAACCGCCGGCAGCAGCACCATACTCCCAGTAACAATGATTTTCCAGCGGGTGATAAAAAACCTTCTCAGCAGCTGGTTGAAGGGGATATGACAAAAACCTTCCACCAGCACAATAAGCCCCGTGAACCACAGGGCTACCGCCCAAAGCGGCGGTCTTTTCATGTAAAGAACCGCCCCCGGCAGACCGGCCAGAAAGGCGTTCAACTTTATCAGCACAGCCAGCAGGAATCCGGTGGAGATGTTAAAAACCTCGGCCCATAATCGCCAGACGGCGCCCCCCAGCACGGCAATATTGCCAAGGATGGTAATTATCCCGATAAGCGGGACAATGATTAGATTGGCCGCCAAAGATATTGCCGATACCTGGTTGAAATAATACGCGGACAGCGGCAGGACGGCCAATTGCGCCGCCAGGGGCACGGCCGCTGCCGGGCGCCAGGCCCGGGGCAGCCGGTAAAAAAGGCGGTCTAGCAAAACCGGGCCTAAATACAGGATACCCCAGGTAGCGGCAAAGGAAAACTGAAAACCCACGTTGTAAAAAGCGCGGGGATTGGCCAATAGAATAATCAGCGCCGACAAAGCCAGGCCGGTCGCCCAGTCCCGGTCCCGGCCCAAAAGATGGCCGGCCAGCAGGACCAGGGCCATTGCCGTCGCCCTTATCACCGCAGGCTGCGCGCCGGTTAAAGCAGCATAAAATATCAATATCGCCGCGGAAAAAAGGGCAAAATTGCGGCGGTTAAGTTTCAGCAGACCGTTTAACAGGGAGCAGCCGGCCAGCACCAGGCCGACATGATACCCGGAAACGGATAAAATATGCACCACGCCCGTGTCAACAAACTCCTGCTCAATTACCGGGTCAATCTCCGCCCGGGAGCCAAAAAGCACTCCTTTTAACACTGCGCTTTTTTCGGGCGGCAGGGTTTTATCGGACACCAGGGCCAGCCGGCTTTTTAGTGTAAGGGCCGCCGCCACCAGCAGGTTGCCCCGGCCGGCAGCAAGCTTTTGTACGGAACCGTCCCCCCATCCGCTGACAATCAGCGGTATCCCCTTGTCATAAAGGTATTTCCGGTAATCAAACTGACCCGGGTTGCCGGGCTCCGGAGGCAGTTCCGGGATTCCGTAAAAACGGATCAGGTCGCCGTAAGCCAGTGGCTCCGCCGACCCCCGGAGGTTCAGCAGCACCCTCCCCTGCACGCTCCGGAGCCGGCTGTCCTGGCGCACCCGGCGCACCTTTACCACATATGATATACGGTCGCCTTTTTGCACCGGCTCTTCAGTGATTGTACCGGTAAATTCCGCCCGCCGGCCTGTCTCTACGGCAGCCATAAAGCCATCCGTCCGCTGGACTGCCCACTGGTTCATGGCCATGCCAAAAATCAGCCAGCAGGCCAGAAAGGGCAGCGGGCTCTTGCGCCAGGTGCAATAACGGTCCCACAGCCACCAACCGGCCGCTGCCAGGCCCGACAATAATAAAAGCCCCATAGGCAGGGGCAACACATCGCGCAGGATTATACCGGCGGCATAACACAATGCCGCCAACACCAGGGGCCGCCGCATCACTTTTCACCCGCTTACAAATCATTTAACTGTCACAAAATCTGCCAAACCCTCGAACTTTTTGTCACCGATGCCGGAAACATTTTTAAGCTCGGACACGTCTTTAAATTTGCCCTGGTTCTCCCGGTATTCCACGATCCGTTCAGCCAGCGCCGGGCCAATGCCGGGCAGGGTATCCAGTTCTTCAACCCCGGCTTTATTGATGTTGATTTTACCAGAACCGATTTTCACCGCGGCGCTGCCGCTGCTTTTAGCGGCTCCGCCGGTGGTTGGCCTCTTCCCTGTACTGCCGGTAGAGTTCCCGGAACTATATCCGGCGACAGCCTCACCTTTGCGCGGCACTGCTATCTGTTCCCCGTCATCTGTTTCCACCGCCAGGTTTAACTGCTCCAGGTCGGCGTCAGCCGCCGGCACAGCCAGGTTCAGGGCGTCAATGACCCGGCTGCCCGCCGGCAGGCTGTAAACCCCCGGTTTTTTGACAGCGCCGGTAACATGGACGATAATTTTCTCCGCTTCTCCCTCAGCCGTTTCCTTACTGTCGCCGGCAGCTGCCGGACCGCTCTTTTCGCCCTTTTCGCTGACAACAAAGGAAGTTTCCTCATCCAGCGCCGATTGCATATGGGCCAGGCGGTAGCCTGTCCCAAAAATAACAGCCAGAATTACTATGGCAAAGATAATCATTTCCCGTCGCCCTAACCCGAACATGGCCAAACCTCCGTAACTCGACTTTACCTGCCATCATTATACATTGTTACCCGGAAGAAACTTGTCACAGCCTGTCGAGGACGGCAAAATTTCTTTACCGCGGTTTAAAATGCAGTTACCCCTGTCAATACTGGTAACAAAACAACTTATGGGGTGAAAATGTTGAACAAAGCGGAGATATTAAAACAGGTGGAAGAAAAGATCAGGCACTACGAATCATACCTGGTGAAACTAAAAAACAAATCCCCTGCTGCCCGGCGCAAACGGGCAAAATAGCAGAAAAGTTCTTTTTAATAAAAGGTAAAACCCTATTGATGTAGAACAGAAAATAGGGTGATTTTTTTTGGACAGAAATGAAAAACTTGACATCTTAAAAGGCATTGCCTGTATTTTAATGCTGCTGGCCCATAATACCGTCGTAAACAGCTCCCTCGACAGGAAACTCCAGTTTTTCGGGGGCATGGCGCCGGTTTTTTTCTTTGCCGTTTCCGGGATCATCCTGGTCAACCACCAGCTCAAAAGAAAACCTCCCGGGGAACTGCTTGCGTACTACCTCATTTTTTTCTTTGTGGGATTTTCTTATAACGATGTGTGGACTGTAAAAGACAATTCTGCTTTTTGGAGCAGCAATATCCTTCAGGAGGTGGCCCTTTCATCGGTCATCATCGTACTACTCTCCCTGCGCTTTGATGTACAGAAACTGGCCTGGCTTTTTCCCCTGCCTTTTGTCATCCACCTGGCCGCCCCGTATCTGCCGTCTTTTCCTTTGAAGCAGTTCTTCTTCCGGCCGCCCGGATTGTTCCCCCTTTTCCCGTGGCTGGGTTTTTTCCTGCTGGGTATCCTATGCCAGCGGTTGGAGAGTTTGCATATCAATGCCGGTTTCAGGTGGTCCCTGGCAATTTTGCTGCCCGTCGGCTTGGTCCTGGGGCCTCAATACGGAATCAAATGGAATATGAATACAGCATATTTTGCCGTGAGCAGCATGATATTTGCCGCCTCTTATTTCCTGCTCAGAGAAGCAAAGGTTTTCCCTTTTAAAAAGCGGCTTGTCTTTCTCGGCAAGAATTCACTGCTTTTCCTGTTTGTCCACTTATTTGCACGGGACATCATCGACCGTTACACCGCGAACAACCCGGCCCTCTGGCTGGGCAGCCTGGCTTTGTCTTTATTGATGATGAAAATATTGATCCGGTTAAATACCATGGTTCCGGTACCGGATAAATTGTGGCCGGGCATCTGGTCCGGGCTGGTAATCCTGATTGCCGCGGTCCCTTATTTGAGTCATGGTACCGCTTATGTTTTAACATATGCCGTTGGTTTTTACATGGCTTTGAATTACGGTAAGTTAACCATTCTGGTTAAAACCCTTGCCGGCTCTAAAAGAACAGAAACTTACCGGGGCGACATTAAAGTTAGCAATTAAAAAGGACAATGTTAAAAAGCCTGTTGTCGGATTGACAACAGGCTTTTTTTACGCGTCCACACCGAGGCCTTTTTTAAATGTATCCAGCCCGACCCGGTCGATAAGTTCACCGATCCGTTCATTGCGCTTGCCGTTTTCCTTGTACCAGTTGATGATTTTTTCCACCAGTTCCGTCACCTGGTCCGGTTCCATCTGGCTGGCGATGCGGTCACCCAGCCGGGGCTTCAATCCCGCGTTGCCGCCGACCATCACCACATAGCCCTTGGGGGTGCCCATGATGCCGATGTCCCGGACGGCCGGTTCGGAGCAGGAGTTCTGGCAGCCGCTGACGGCCATTTTAAACTTGCTGGGCAGTTCCATGCCGTGGTATTTTTTGTCCAGCTCCAGGCCCAGGCCCACGGCATCCTGCTGCCCCCGTTTGCAGAAGGTTGTCCCCGGGCAGATCTTGACACTGCGCATGCACAGCCCTACAGCGTGGGCGGGGTCCATGCCCAGGTCAGACCAGGCTTTTTCCACGTCTTCATGCTGCAGGCCGACAATAGCCAGCCGCTGGGCAGAAGTGGCCTTAATTGCCGCCGCGCCGTATTTCTCCGCAACATCGGCAATTTTCCTCAGGATAGCCGCGCTCATTATCCCGCCGGGAACATGCGGCACGATGGCATAACTTTTTTTATCCCGCTGCAGGACAGCTCCCCTGGGCTGGGCCAGGGACTCCGCCTCAGCGCTCATCGGTCCCTGCTCGGCGGCATTCAGCTTGGCCAGCAGTTCGTCGGCATTCAGCCCGTGGGTCATGGCCGCACCGGCAATGGACTCACTGGTGGCTGAAGGACAGCCCAAACACTGCATGCCGATAGACCGCAGCACGTCGGCGGTTTTGGGATTTGCCTTTAATACTTCGGCAATTGTAGTACTTTTGGTAAAATTCATCTGGTTACCTCCGTTCTAGTATCTGATTTCCCTGCCAGTTAGTTTTTCCTGATGCCAAAGGATTATGTACATCCGGTTGCAAGCCTGCCGGACCCCTAATCCAGGGACAGGCACTGGACCGGGCAGTTTTCCACGCACGCGCCGCAGGCGATGCATTTTTCCGGCGCCACCTGGACGGCCTTGTCATCCGGTACTTCCCATACGCCCACAGGGCAAACGTCAGCACAGGTGCCGCAGCCGATACAGGCGTCAATATCGATTTTCGGAGCCATTTGTTCCACCTCCCCTATCTGAAAATCTACGCCCCGAAATAATTAATATGTAAAATCCCAACCCGGGGGCGGTCAGGATTTCTGTTAATGGTGGGTCCCTTCTACGACTTTGACCCCTTTTTGTTCAATGGTATGCTTAATCTGATTCTTAAAGGGACACTTGGGGTAATCGCCGTCCATCAGCATACACGAACTCAAATGCACCACATCCAGGTCATGGTCCAGCAGTTTTTCCACCAGCCGTGAAACCCTCCTGCCGGAACAGCCGCCGCAGGTGAAAAAACCGATCAATTCAGTATCCGGGCCGTAATTTTCGAAGTGCAGTTTTCGGTGATTAAAGGCTTTCAGACAGCCGACCCCCGGACATACCTCAGAAACGGTCTCACATCTTACCACCGCTATTTTGGTGGTTTTTTTGTCCCCTTCCTTTTCTTTACCGACCAGGGAAAAGTATTTTTCCTTCGTTTCCTGCACCACTTCCGGTGAAACAAACTGCTGCCCCTTTTCCCGGGCCGCCTTCTCCACAGCACTTTTGGCCATCCCACGGACAAAACGGGGGACATTTTCCAGTTCAGCAAGCGCTTCCCGGAACCATTCCATGCCATCATCCCCTTGTTAATAATTTATCTGTATACCGTAATTTTTTCAATACAATTAATCATTCTTTAAGCTACTTTTAATCTTTCTGTAAGCTTTTCACTGTTTTTCCGCGACTATAATCAGGTCTGTGCTGGACTCCGGTTCATACTCCTTACCGCCGTAATCGCCATAGTAGTGAATATTTTTAAACCTTGCCGCATTGAGGAGCAGCGCCATTTCTTCCTTCAACCAGGGCTTCAGCTGCTCTGAGTGCACCCGGTAACTCCACTTGCCGGTAACATCTTTTTGCAGGACAACGATGTTGAAAGTGATCAGGCCGGCCGGATCTTTCTCCGGGAAATCGGTGAAGCGCAGGTAAAGGGTCTCCTCTGTGCCGCTCCGGCAATGATTTAACGGCATGAAGCGGCTTTTTTCAGCCAGTGCTTTGTTGTAATTGCGGTTCTGGATTACCAGCACCCCACCCCGGTTCAGCACCCGGTAAAAGTCAACCAGCACTGACTGGATGTCGCCTGTGCTTTTGATATGAGGCAGGGAATTCCCCAGACAGACCACAGCATCGAACTCCCGTCCCAGGGTTTTAGCCAGCTGTCCGAAACCAGCCTGCACAAATTCAACAGGCAGGCCTTTTGCCGCGGCATTGGCCCGGGCCTGTTCAACCATAGTCGGACTCAGGTCTGCCCCGGCCACAGCATGGCCCCGGGCGGCAAAGAGCAGGGCATGGTGCCCGGTGCCGCAGGCGGCATCCAGGACAGACCGGGTATTGTACCTGGTAAAAAGCCCGGCAAAAAACGGTTCTTCACGTTTTAACCGGGTATCCCAGTCAATCATCCGGTCATAGTCGCCGCCAAAATTGTCAAACAGGTTTTCCGGACCTGGCTTATCCATTACTTTTAACCTCCATGGCGTCAGGAAGTTGGTTCAACTGCTTTAACAGGGTAGACAGGTCATGTCGCTCCTGATCTCCATGTTGCTCCCTCCTTAACTTCTTCTATGTTCCTAGTGTAAACAAAAAAATAACCGCTTACGATGACAAAGACAGTACATAAGTGTGATTTTTGTCACACCCGGTAAATACCATATAATGACAGGACACGCTGGCGGTTATGTAATATAATGTTTTTGAGTTGCATTTCCCCGGATTAAGGAGATATTATGAGCGAACATAAACCGGATTTTGGGTACGGGCCTGGCTGGATATACGGCCCCATGGGGATTGGCCTGCTGCTTGTTGCCGGAGGCCTGGTCCTGATTAAAATGCACTGGCTGCCCCTCGGCGCCTTCCTTATATTATTAGGCATCCAGGGGTTTTTGGCTTTTGCAGCCATCAAGCTTATCTTCCGCCCCGACAGTCCTCTGGAACTGCCCCATCAAATTACGGTCTTCGGAAACGAGAATGTATTGGACGTCGGCTGCGGCAGCGGCCGGCTGGCCATCGCTATCGCCCAGCGGCTGAAATGCGGAAAAATTACCGGCGTTGACACCTTTGAACATGACTACATCAGGGAAAACAGTCCTGAACTGGCCCACCGCAATGCCACTGCCGCCGGGGTGGCGGACCGGGTGGAATTTGTCAGGGCCGACGTACTGGATCTGCCTTTTGATGATAAAACCTTCGATTTGGCAGTTAGTTCCCTGTTGATTGACCACCTGGGCGCAAAAAAAAATATTGCCCTGGCAGAAATTCACCGGGTAATCAAACCCCGGGGCTGCCTGTTTCTGATGGTGCATGTGCGCAACCTGCCTGCTTTTTTGCTGCTAAACTTTATGACCTTTTTTATATCCCTGCCCCGCGGCAGGTGGCTCCAGTTGCTTGATGAAGCAGGCTTCAACATTATAACTGACGGTACCATGAACGGCTGTGCCTGGTTCCTGGCACAAAAAAGACCGGTTGATAAACCGGTTGAAGAGAGAACAGAGTAAATAAAAAA
The DNA here is from genome assembly GCA_049324975.1 of Bacillota bacterium. Classification (GTDB taxonomy): domain Bacteria; phylum Bacillota; class Thermincolia; order Thermincolales; family CAZWUW01; genus JBMOPI01. Next base: position 20,481 of record JBMOPI010000251.1, on the reverse strand, counting down.
AGGGCAATTTATAAAATAAGTCGTTCATAATGAAGCATCGTACTAGTGCTTCATTATGAACGACGTTTTTATAAATTGCCCTTCCTACTTCACTACAATATTCACCAGTTTCTTCGGCACGCCCACCACTTTGACGATGGTTTTGCCTTCAACCAGGCCTTTTATTTTATCCTGCTCCACAGCGAA